>DASTZX010000138.1:0-5415 GCA_035764045.1 Xanthobacteraceae bacterium
CGAGCCGCCGATAGCCTTGCCACGCGGATAATTGAGCGAGCGGCCGTTCAGGCCGGGTTCCTCCTCGGTCTTGAACAGCCAGTCCGAGCGCGGATTGCCGATGGCGAACAGATAACCGACCGGGATGTGGAACCAGATCCAGTTGTCCGGCCCGCCGGCTTCGAGCAGCAGCACGCGCTTTTGCGCATCGGCCGACAGCCGATTGGCCAACAGGCAGCCGGCCGAGCCCGCCCCGACGATGATGTAGTCGAACGTCTCCGCGTCGCTCATGGTCGTCCCCGGTTCGGCCACGCCGGCCGACAGACTACAAGGCTCATGGCGGCGGCAACAGGCCGACCGCAACGCCAGGGAGCAGCGGCGAATGCGCTTCGAAAGCGAGTGCTCACGAGCGTCAGCGGATTTCCGCTGCCACCCTTTGGATTCGGTCCGCCCTGCCCATTGAGGCCGTGCGCGCTCGGCCGACCTCGCCATCGGGCAGGCCCTCACCGCGGCATCAGCACCCAGTAGTCGAGGTCGAGGATGACGGCTGGGTCGTAATCCTCGCTGGATCTGTCGGGGAAATCCGCGCACGGCCGGTCCTTGGTCGCGACCGTGCGCAGCCGCATGGCGCCGACGTCCTCGCGGCCGGGCAGATCGGCGCGCGCGAGCACCTGCGACCAGGCGAACACGGTCTGCCCGGCGAACAGCGGTGCGACATGGCGCCCGCCGTTGATCCCGGCGAGCTGGAACGCGTTCGGCAGCCCGTTGAAGCTGAGCGCGCGCGCAAGCGACATCACGTGACCACCATAGATCAGCCGCCGGCCGAAACGACCCTGCCCTTCGGTGAACTGGTTGAAGTGCACGCGCGCCGTGTTTTGGTAGAGACGCGTCGCCAGCTGATGCTCGGCCTCCTCGACGGTCATGCCGTCGACATGATCGATGCGCTCGCCCGGCTGGTAGTCGTAGAGCCGCGCGGCCCCGCCCGCGAGCGCCGCGTCATAGGCCGCTGTATTGAGGATCGGACAGGCGCCGCCGAGCGTGGCGGCTTCCACGCACGCGGGCAGCTCGGGCACGGAGTCGGGCGGCGCGGGCGAGGACTCGTCGCGCTTGCGCACCATCACCCAGCGCACATACTCGAGAACGTCCTGGCGATGCTGGTTCCGGCCGCGCGAGCGCACGTAGACGGTGCCGGTCTTGCGGCTCGAGTTCTCCTTGAGCCCGATCACCTCGGAGGTGGCGTTGAGCGTGTCGCCCGGATAGACCGGCTTGAGGAAGCGGCATTCCGCGTAGCCGAGATTGGCGACCGCATTGAGCGAGATGTCGGGCACCGTCTTGCCGAACACCATATGGAACACCAGGAGATCGTCGAGCGGCGCACGCGGAAAGCCGAGCCCGCGGGCGAACTCGTCGGAGGACTGCACCGCGAACCGCGGACCGTAGAGCGCGATGTAGAGCGCGACGTCGCCCGCCGTGACGGTGCGCGGCGTAGCGTGCTGGATCACCTGGCCGAGGCGGAAATCCTCGAAGAAATTGCCGGGATTGGACTTGCTCATGCGAATGCAAACCGCTCTGGAAATGAACAGGGTCGACCCGGCCGAGGCACGCTAGCATGTCCGCGCCCCGGGCGAGCTTACACTTTGGGCGCAACGAGTTCCCTGATCCCGACAGCGGCCGCGTGACGCGATTGTGAGACGACAGTGAGCGGCCCATTTGATAGGCAGCGCCCGAGCTGAGGGAGCCCGAGAGAACGATGACCGCGCCAGCCACGCCGGCGAGCGACGCCTCCGCGACGATTCACCCGCTATGGGTGCGCATCACCCATTGGGTCAATGCAGTCGCGATGCTGCTGATGATCGGCTCGGGATGGCAGATCTACAATGCCTCGCCGCTGCCCCTGCTCAACTTCGAGTTCCCATCCGCCGTCACGCTGGGCGGCTGGCTCGCCGCCGGCATCGCATGGCACCTGGCCGCCCTGTGGCTGCTGGTCGTGAACGGCCTCGTCTACGTGACTCTCGGGCTCGCCACCGGCCGCTTCCGCGCCAAGCTCTTTCCGATCCGGCCGCGCGAGGTGGTGCGCGATCTCGGCGCGGCGCTGCGCGGCAGGCTCGCCTATAAAGACCTTGGAACCTACAACGCGGTGCAGAAGCTGTTCTATCTCGGCGTGATCTGCGCCGGCATCGTGATCGTGCTTTCAGGCCTCTCGATCTGGAAGCCGGTTCAGTTCCAGGAGCTCACCGCGCTGTTCGGCGGCTACGACACCGCCCGCTACGTGCATTTCTTCGCGATGGCGACGATCGTGGCGTTCCTCATCGTGCATGTCGTCCTGGCGCTGATCGTTCCCAGGAGCCTGCGCGCCATGATCGCCGGGAAATAAATAGCAGGAGACCACAGTGCCGCGTATCCGCAGAATCATTCCGGGCGTCGATGCAAAACTGCTGATCCGCGATGCCGCCAAGCTGCTGCCCGATCCGTCGCGGCGCCTCTTCCTGCGCAGCGCCGCCGGGCTTGGCGCCATCACCCTGCTGACCGGCTGCGACATTACCGACAGCGCGGCGGCCGAGGACGCGCTGCTGAAGATCTCGCGCTTCAACGACCGCGTCCAGGCGCTGCTGTTCAATCCCAACAAATTGGCGCCGACCTATCCGGACAGCATGGTCAACCGACCGTTCCGGTTCAACGCCTACTATGACGAGGACGAGGCGCCCGAGGTCGACGGCGAGACCTATCGGCTCGAGGTCGGCGGCCTGGTCGACGAGAAGAAACCCTGGGCCTTGCCCGAGCTCTACGCGCTGCCGCAGGAAAAGCAGATCACCCGCCACGTCTGCGTCGAAGGATGGAGCGAGATCGGCTCGTGGACCGGCGCGCGGCTGTCCGATTTCCTCGAGCGGGTCGGCGCCGACACCCGGGCGAAATACGTCTGGTTCCAGTGCGCCGAGGGCTATTCCACCACCATCGACATGCCGACCGCGCTGCACCCGCAGACCCAGATGACGTTCAAGTTCGACGACCGGACCCTGCCGCGCAAGTTCGGATTCCCGATGAAGGTGCGCATCCCCACCAAGCTCGGCTTCAAGAACCCCAAGCACGTGATCGCGATGCACGTCACCAACAAGGACCTCGGCGGCTACTGGGAGGATCGGGGCTACAACTGGTTCAGCGGGCTGTAGGCCGCTCAGCGCGGATCGTCGCGGCGCACCTCGGTGATGAGCCGCGCGCCGCGCTGGAAGGTGACGTAGTCCCACAGCCAGTTGAAGGCGACGACGAAGCGCTCGCGCACCTCGACCAGGAAGTAGATGTGGACGAGGCTCCAGAACACCCAGCCGAGGAAACCAGTGAGCTCCAGGCGGCCGCGCTTCACGACCGCCGCGCCACGGCCGATGGTCGCCAGATCCCCCTCGTGGTGATAGCGGAACGGCGGCGGCGCCGCTGCATGCGCGACCCGCGCCGCGATCACCCGGCCGACATAGCGGCCCATCTGCTTCGCGGCCGGCGCGATACCGGGCACCGGCCCGCCGTCCGGACCGGTGACAGCGGCGGTATCGCCGACCGCAAAGATCTCCGGGTGCTTCGGAACGGTGAGATCGGGCCCGACCTCGATCCGCCCCGCGCGGTCGTGCGCGGCGCCGAGCCACTTCGCGGCTGGTGACGCCACCACGCCGGCCGCCCACACGATCGTACCCGCATCGATGCGGCCGGACGCGAGATCGACTCCGCGGGCATCGCATCGCGTCACCCGCGTATTCGTCAGCACCTCGACTCCTTTGCTGACCAGCGTCCGATGCACGTAGTCGGACAGCTTCTCCGGCAAGGTGGGCATCACGCGCGGGCCGGCCTCGATCAGCACGATGCGCGAGGTGCGCGGGTCGATGTGGCGGAAATCGCGCGCCAGCGTCTGGCGCGCGACCTCGGCGATCGCACCCGCCATCTCGACGCCCGTCGCACCGCCCCCGACGATCACGAAGGTGAGCAGGCGGCGGCGTTCCTGGTCGTCGCGCGCGATCTCGGCACGCTCGAACGCGATCAGCAGGCGGCGGCGGATGCGCGTTGCGTCCTCGACGCGTTTGAGGCCGGGGGCATCCGCCTCCCATTCGTCGTGGCCGAAATAGGAATGGGTCGCGCCAGTCCCGACCACGAGATAATCGTAAGCGATCTCGGTTGCGTCGGTCCGCACCTTGCGCCGCGCGACGTCGATGGCGCGCACCTCGGCCATCAGCACCGTCGCGTTCTCCTGGTCGCGAAAGATGTGGCGGATCGGCCACGCCACATCGGCGGGCGAGAGCGCCGCAGTCGCCACTTGATAGAGCAGCGGCTGGAAGCAGTGATGGTTCTGCCGGTCGATGATCGTCACGTCGACCGGCGCGCGCGCCAGCGCCTTGCCGGCCTCGATGCCGCCGAAGCCGGCGCCGACGATTACGACGCGGGGGCGAGGATCCGCCATCGGGCGCCACCGTAGCCAGCGTGGAGCGAAGCGCAATGCGGGGCCCGCCGATCCCGGATTACGCTGAGCCTGTCCTCCGGCTCGCCCAAGGCGAGACCCGCGGGCTCCATCCGGGCTACAAGCGGGGCCAACGTCATTTCGCTTCTTCGACGCGGGTGCTGGTCGCCGGCCCCTCGCCGACGATCAGGATGATGGCGTCCTCGTCCTTGGCGCCATCCCAATGCACCTGTCCGCCATAATGGGTCACGAAGGTGCCGGCCCGCATCGGCACGGTCTGCTCCGGGTCGAACTTGTTGCCGGTGCCGACCCACCAGGTGCCCTTGAGCACCGTGATGAAGCGGTCGTTGGGATGGAAATGCGGACGGCTGAAGTTGTTGCCGGCGAGCCATTTGTTGATCACCACGTAGAGGCCCGGCTTCGCCGGATCGCCGACCAGCACGGCGCTGCGGTTGCCGCCGGTGCCCTTCCAGTCGATCTGATCGGGCAGCTTGTAGATCACGGCCTTGGCATCGAGCTCGACCGCCCGGGCGGGGGCGATCGCGAGAACCGCGCCGAGCGCGACCGCCGCCGCGCACCGGCCCATCACCATCGTGAACGCCATGGCGCTTCCCCTGTCGACTTCCGCCGGATCGGCGGGACGGCCCCAAGTCTCGCCGGGTGGCCCGTCTTAGTCCAGCCGGCCAGCCGCCTTGCCAAGGGCAGGCGCGCGCACTAGCAATCCGCCCGACCCGAACCTCTGTCATGCCCGGCCTTGTGCCGGGCATCCCCGACTTGGCGGACGTTCCCGCGCAATACGTGGATGG
Source organism: Xanthobacteraceae bacterium (assembly GCA_035764045.1). Taxonomy (GTDB): domain Bacteria; phylum Pseudomonadota; class Alphaproteobacteria; order Rhizobiales; family Xanthobacteraceae; genus JAVDCA01. The sequence continues at coordinate 5,221 of DASTZX010000138.1, forward strand.
CCGGGACACGCCCGGCCATGACGATGCAATGCAAGGCAACTGATCATGGCCACCTACAATCTTCTCCTCCTTCCCGGCGACGGCATCGGCCCCGAGGTCATGGCCGAGGTGAAGAAGCTGATCGCCTGGATGAATGGGCACGGGATGGGAACATTCCGCACCGACGAGGGGCTGGTCGGCGGCAGCTGCTACGAC
>DASTZX010000139.1:0-11751 GCA_035764045.1 Xanthobacteraceae bacterium
GCATCGAGGGCCGCCATCTTGGCGCGATGGCGTCTGGCGCGCTCGGGTCCGACGCAGCCGATCGCCATGCCACGGTCGGTCAGCCGCTGGTCCGCATTGTCGGCCCGCAGCGTGAGCCGATACTCGGCGCGCGACGTGAACATCCGATAGGGCTCGGTCACGCCCCGGGTGGTCAGGTCATCGATCATCACGCCGAGATAGCCGTGCGAGCGGTCGAACACGATGTCCGCCCCCTGCCCGGCCCGCGCTACGGCGTTGAGCCCCGCGACGAGTCCCTGCGCGCCCGCTTCCTCATACCCGGTCGTGCCATTGATCTGGCCGGCGAGATAGAGACCCTTGAGCGTCTTTGTCTCGAGCGTGGACGAGAGCTCGCGCGGGTCGACATGATCGTACTCGATGGCGTAGCCCGGCCGGATCACCCTCGCCTGCTCGAGCCCCGGAATGCTCGCCACCACGGCGTGCTGGACGTCCTCCGGCAGCGAGGTCGAGATTCCGTTCGGGTAGACCGTCGTGTCGTCGAGACCTTCCGGCTCGAGGAAAATCTGGTGCCCGTCCCGCTCCCCGAAGCGCACGATCTTGTCCTCGATCGACGGACAATAGCGCGGCCCCCTGCTCTGGATCTGGCCCGAATACATCGGCGACCGGTGCACATTGGCGCGGACGATGTCGTGGGTCGCCGGCGTTGTCCGCGTGATGGCGCACTGGATCTGCGGGTTCTCGATCCGCTCGGTCAATGCAGAGAACGGCTCCGGCGGATCGTCGCCCGGCTGCATCTCGAGCCGCCCCCAGTCGATCGTGGTGCCGTCGAGCCGCGGCGGGGTGCCGGTCTTGAGCCGGCCGAGCCGGAATCCGAGGCGCTCCAGGGTCGCCGACAATCCGACAGCGGGCGCCTCCCCGACCCGCCCGGCCGGCGTCTGGCGCTCGCCGATATGGATCAACCCGCGCAGGAAGGTGCCGGTGGTCAGGACGGCGGCGCCGCACGTGAGGACGCGCCCGTCCCCGAGCCGGACGCCGGTGACCCGGCCGTTCGCGACCGTCAGGTCGTCAGCCTCCCCCTCGATCACGCTGAGGTTCGCCACCGCCCGGATCGCCCGCTGCATCGCGGCCGCATAGAGCTTGCGATCCGCCTGGGCGCGCGGCCCGCGCACGGCCGGGCCCTTGCGCCGGTTGAGGACCCGGAACTGGATTCCGCCCTGGTCGGCGACCCGGCCCATCAGGCCGTCGAGCGCATCGATCTCGCGGACCAGATGGCCCTTTCCCAGGCCCCCGATCGCGGGATTGCACGACATGGCCCCGATGGTCGCGAATCGATGGGTCACCAGGGTCGTGCGGGCGCCCATGCGCGCGGCCGCGGCGGCGGCCTCGCAGCCCGCGTGTCCGCCCCCGATCACGACGACATCGAAGCGCAAATCCATCGGCCAAAATCCCGAATGCCGGCGTTTCTAGTCCCGCCCGCGGCCCGGGTCAAAATTCCGAGGCGGGCGCCCTGCCCCGGTGTTTCACGTGAAACAATTCACGAGTCCTAAGAATCACTTACCGAACCACTTGCCGAACCACTTGCCGAATCACTTGCCGAATCACTTGCCGATGCAGAAGTCGCGGAAGATCACATCCAGGATGTCCTCGACATCAACCCGGCCGACTAGGCGGCCGAGCGCGGTGGCGGCGATCCGCAGTTCCTCGGCCACCACCTCCTCGCGGATCGGGGATCGCTCCTGAAGGGCACGATCGAGGGCCGCGAGCGCGCCCGCCCGCGCCCGGCGATGGCGGTCGCGGGTGACCAGCGCCGGTTCGGTCGAGCCGAGGAACTGGCTGGCATGCCCAGCGAGCGCCGAGAACAAATCTACGAATCCAGATTCAGTGAAGGTCGAGATGAAGTAAGTAGGATAATCCAGCTTCTGTACAATCGATCTTAGTGTTTTGATTCGCAGTGCGCTGACCAGATCGACCTTGTTCCATATGATCCATTTCGCATTGTTCGGGAATTCCTGCGCCAGCGTTTCCCCGGCAATTTCACCCCCGGCCGCCGCATCCATGACCCAGAGTACCAGGTCGGCCGCCGCCGCCCGCTCGCGCGCCCGCCGCACACCCTCCTGCTCCACCGGGTCGACGCTGTCGCGGATTCCCGCCGTGTCGACCAACGTGACGGGAAAACCCTGAAGATCGAGGTGCACCTCGATCACGTCCCGGGTGGTGCCGGCGAACGGCGACACGATCGCGGCGTCCCGCCGGGCGATGCGGTTGAGCAGGCTCGACTTGCCGGCATTGGGCGGCCCCGCGATCGCCACCACCAGCCCTTCGCGCAGGCGCTCTCCCCGGCGCTGATCGGCCAGCGCCACCGTGATCTCGTCCCGCAGCTCCCGGGCACGCGCCAGCGCCGGGCTCACCAGATCGTCCGGGACATCGCCCTCGTCGGGAAAATCGATGCGGGCCTCCACGAGGGCCAGCGCCTCGGTAAGACGCGTGCGCCAGGTTTCGGCGCGATCGCCCAGCATGCCCTTCATCTGCCGGAACGCCTGCCGGCGCTGCGCCTCGGTGTCGGCGCCGACCAGGTCGGCCAGCCCCTCGACCCGCGTGAGATCGAGCTGGCCATTCTCGAATGCGCGGCGCGTGAACTCGCCCGCTTCCGCGGGCCGGCAACCCTCGATCTGTCCGAGCGCCCCCAGCACCGCGGCGATCACCGCCCTGCCCCCGTGCAGCTGCAGCTCCGCCGTGTCCTCGCCGGTTTCGCTGTTCGGACCCGGAAACCACAGCGCCAAAGCTTCGTCGATGATCTCGCCGCTGCCGGGATCGCGCACGCGCGCGAGCGCCGCCTTGCGCGGCTGCGGAATTCGTCCGGTCAGCGCGGTAAGCGCCGCACCGGCGTGCGGCCCCGACACGCGCACGACCGCGATCGCGGCCGGCGGCCGCCCGGATGACAGGGCGAAGATGGTGTCGGCGGTTGAGTTCATCGCAATGGCTTAGCGCATCTGCTGCCCTGGTCGCAGCTGTGCGCCGTGATAAATGCCCAGGATCACCACACTGCCACCCTCGCGGTCGACCCGATGAACCACGATGTAAGGCAACCCGGGGACCACCAGTTCGCGCGTGCCCACCAACGCGCCGTCACGGCCAATGTCGGGAAACGCGCCCAACAGATCGATCGTTTCCCGAATGCGCGCGCCGACGTGGCGTGCCGCATCGGGGTTTCGCTGCGAGATGTAGTCCGCAATGTTTGTCGAGGTGCCGGCGCGCGCGCTGCGTAAACCGCAGCCTCATTGACCGAATTTCTTCCAGGTCTCGGCCATCTCGCGATCACTCGCGAATTCGCCGCGATCGGCCTCTGCGACCGCCAGCTTGACGTCTTCCAGTTGCTCCAGGGTCAGGCGATACTCGGCGGCCCCGGCGGCGAGGGTCAACAGCAACTCGCCGGCCATATCCTGACGATCGGCTGGAAGTGCCCGTACGGCCGCGACGCCTTTGTCGAACAATGTGGTCATGTGGGCGGTTATATAACATTCATCCGGCCCAGCAAAAGGCGCACGCGATGACAGCCCCGGTCCAACCGTCGCACGACAATCGCCCCGAAAACCGCCTTGCGGGCGAGACCAGTCCCTATCTGCTCCAGCACAAGCACAACCCGGTCGACTGGTGGCCCTGGGGGCCGGACGCGCTCGCCGAGGCGAAGCGCGCCAACAAGCCGATCCTGCTCTCGGTCGGCTACGCGGCCTGCCACTGGTGCCACGTGATGGCGCATGAGAGTTTCGAGAACGACGCGACCGCGCGCGTGATGAACGACCTGTTCGTCAACATCAAGGTCGATCGCGAGGAGCGGCCCGACATCGACCAGATCTACATGGCGGCGCTGCATCACCTGGGCGAGCACGGCGGCTGGCCGCTCACGATGTTCCTCACGTCCGACGGCGAGCCGGTGTGGGGCGGCACCTATTTCCCGCCGACGTCACGCTACGGCCGCCCGGCCTTCGTCGACGTCCTGCGCGAAGTCGCGCGGCTGTTTCGCGACGAGCGCGGCAAGATCGATCACAACCGCGACGCCCTGATGGCGCGGCTCGCCGACGCCGCGCGGCCGGCCGGGCAGGCGACGATCGGCGCCGCCGAGCTCGATCAGGCCGCCACGGCGCTTGCGCGCGCCTTCGATCCGGTGAACGGCGGCTTTCGCGGCGCGCCAAAATTTCCGCAGTGTCCGATGCTGGAGATGCTATGGCGCGCCGGCGAGCGCACCCGCGACCCGCGCTTCTTCGAGACCGTCGAGCTCACGCTCAAGCGCATGTCCGAGGGCGGCATCTATGACCACCTGGGCGGCGGCTTCTCGCGCTACTCGGTCGACGAGAAGTGGCTGGTGCCGCACTTCGAGAAGATGCTCTACGACAATGCGCAGCTGCTCGAGCTCTTGGCGCTCGCCCATGCGCGGACCGGACAGGGCTTGTTCGCGCAGCGCGCGCGCGAGACGGTCGCGTGGCTCGACCGCGAGATGACGACACGCGACGGCGCGTTCGCGGCCTCGCTCGACGCCGACTCGGAAGGCGAGGAGGGCAAGTTCTACGTCTGGTCGCTCGCCGAGATCGAAACGGTGCTCGGCGCCGACGACGCCGCGCTGTTTGCCCGCCATTACGACGTGACCCGCGAGGGCAACTTCGAGGGGCACAACATTCTCAACCGCCTCAAGCGCGAGCCGAGCGACGAGGCGACCGAGGCGCGCCTCGCCGGCATGCGGGCGAAGCTGCTCGCGGCGCGCGCCGCCCGCATCCGGCCCGGCCTCGACGACAAGGTGCTGGCCGACTGGAACGGCCTGATGATCGCCGCGCTCGTCAATGCAGGCGTCCTGCTGAACGAGCCCGCATGGATCGCCATGGCACGGCGCGCCTTCGATTGCATCGCGCGCCAGATGACCCGCGGCGACCGGTTGGGCCATTCGTGGCGTGAGGGCCGGCTGTTGTTTCCCGGATTGTCGTCCGACTTCGCCGCCATGATCCGCGCCGCGCTGGCGCTCTACGAGGCGACCGGGGAGGGGGCGTTTCTCGAGCGCGCCGTCGCCTGGCAGACCGAGCTGGAGGGCCACTATGCGGACCAGGCCGGCGGCTATTTCCTCACCGCCAACGACGCCGAGGGCCTGGTGGTGCGGCCGCGATCGACCACCGACGACGCGCTGCCGAATCCGAACGGGCTCGCGGCGCAGAACCTCATCCGGCTCGCATTGTTCACGGGCGACGATCAGTGGCGGCGCAAGACCGACGCGCTGTTCGCAGCGCTGCTGCCCGCAGCCGCCGAAAACCTCTACAGCCATCTGTCGCTGCTCAACGCGCTCGACCTGCGCCTGCGGGCCGTCGAGATCGTCGTGACGGGGCAGGGGGCGCGCGCCTCGGCGCTGCTCTCCGCCGCGCTCGCCCAGTCCTTCCTCGAGCGCAGCGTGATGCGCGCGCCGTCGCCCGATGCGCTGCCCGCAAGCCATCCGGCCAGGAGCAAGGTCGAGACCGCACCCGGCGGCGCGGCGTTCGTGTGCGTGGCGGAAACCTGCTCGGTGCCGGTGACGGACCCGGCCGGGATCGGCGAGGCGATCGCGCTGATGCGCGGCTGACGGTTTTAATGCGTTTGGCTCTCGGGCCAGAGCACGGGCAGCCAGGCTTTCATGAAGCGTTTCGCGTCGCTGGCGGTATCGGGAGCGTGCGCGGTCGTCAGTCGGAATTTCAGGAACTTGGCGTGCCAGCTGGTGAGGCAAAGGAAGCTGTCAACCTTGCCCAAGGCGCTGTCGACGTAGCTGAAGTCCTCGCACAGGAACCGGGCGTGGCCGGCGTGGTCCTTGAGCGTATGCGAGCCGATGCGCTTGACCTGCGAGTAGGTGCCCCGTTGTTCCAGCTTGAAGATGTCGCCCTGAGCCTGCGCGAGCTGCGCCTTCACGAGCTTCGAATTGAGATCGCTCGGGATCGCATTGTGGCCGAGGTCGTAGATGTAGATGTCCACCGTCCAGCCCGGCTTGTGATAGCGAACCCCATAGCCGAGGCCCGGATCGGTCGATTCGAAATCGTGCGTCTCCCCGATCTGCGCACCGTCCAGCTGGTCCGGAAACTTCAATCCATAGAACGATACCGCGGCGGCGGCGGCGCCGAGCGCTGCCGTCGATACGACAAGCGCTGCGAGCGCGCCATGCAGGAGACGCCGAGCCGCCGAACCTCTCGACATTGCGTGTCCTCGCGCGGGCGAGGCTGCCCGCTCAGGTGTTCATAGACTCGAAGAACTCGGCGTTGTTCTTCGTGTTCCGCAGCTTGTCGAGCAGGAAGTCGATCGCATCCATGGTGCCCATCGGATTGAGGATGCGGCGTAGCACGTACATCTTCTTGAGCTGATCGGGCGCGGTGAGAAGCTCTTCCTTGCGGGTGCCGGACCGTGTGATGTCCATCGCCGGGAAGGTGCGCTTGTCGGCGACCTTGCGATCGAGGATGAGCTCCGAGTTGCCGGTGCCCTTGAACTCCTCGAAGATCACCTCGTCCATGCGGCTGCCCGTGTCGATGAGCGCCGTGGCGATGATGGTGAGCGAGCCGCCTTCCTCGATGTTGCGCGCGGCGCCGAAGAAGCGCTTCGGCCGCTGCAGCGCGTTGGCGTCGACGCCGCCGGTCAGCACCTTGCCGGAGGAGGGTACGACCGTGTTGTAGGCGCGGCCGAGCCGGGTGATCGAATCGAGCAGGATCACCACGTCACGCTGGTGCTCGACCAGGCGCTTCGCCTTCTCGATCACCATCTCGGCGACCTGCACGTGGCGCGAGGCCGGTTCGTCGAAGGTCGAGGAGATGACCTCGCCCTTCACCGAGCGCTGCATGTCGGTGACTTCCTCGGGCCGCTCGTCGATCAGCAGCACGATCAGGTAGGTCTCGGGGTGATTGGCCGTGATCGAATGGGCGATGTTCTGCAGCAGCACCGTTTTGCCGGTCCGCGGCGGCGAGACGATCAGCGCCCGCTGACCCTTGCCGATCGGCGCCACGATGTCGATGACGCGCGGCGACAGATCCTTCCGGGTCGGATCCTCGACTTCCATCTTGAGCCGCTCGTCAGGGTACAGCGGCGTCAAGTTGTCGAAGTTGATCTTGTGGCGCGCCTTCTCGGGGTCTTCGAAATTGATCGTGTTGACCTTGAGGAGGGCGAAGTAGCGTTCGCCTTCTTTGGGGCTGCGGATCTGCCCCTCGATGGTGTCGCCGGTGCGCAGGCCGAAGCGGCGGATCTGCGACGGCGAGACGTAGATGTCGTCCGGGCCGGGCAGGTAGTTCGCTTCCGGCGAGCGCAGGAAGCCGAAGCCGTCCTGCAGCACCTCGACGACGCCTTCGCCGATGATCTCGATCTCTTTCGAGGCGAGCTGCTTGAGGATGGCGAACATCAACTCTTGCTTGCGCATGGTCGAGGCGTTCTCGACCTGATGTTCTTCCGCGAAGGCAAGCAATTCGGTGGGGGATTTGGACTTGAGGTCCTGGAGTTTCATTTCCCGCATGCGGGTGTGTCCTGTGAGTGCCGACGGGCGGACAATGGGGACCAGTCGGTAGGCACGAAAGGAGGGAGCGCAGGTCTTTGGAGAGAGGTAAGGGGGGTCTGGCCCCTGAACCCGATGTGATCGCCAGCCCTTGGACCGGTACGAATCGACATCTGCCTGCGTTCGGGGAGATAGCGTGAAAGTATGAAATCTCTTCCAACGACGCAAGCCCGGATGCCGCCAAAGTGGACGGAAATTATCCGGATCAGAACGGCTTGAGCACCACCAGAAGCACGATGCCGATCAGCAGGATCGTCGGTACTTCATTGAGAATACGATAGAATTTCTGAGAATGCCGGTTCCGGTCGGCGGCAAAATCGCGCATGTAGCGGGCGAGCTGGCCATGCACCGCGGACATCACAAGTACGAGGGCGAGCTTGGCCTGCAGCCAGGTGGCGGCAAACCACCCATGGTCCCAGGCCATCCACAGGCCGAGCCCCCAGGTCGCGATCATGGCCGGATTGATGATCGCCCGCAGGAGCCGGCGCTCCATCACCTTGAAGGTCTCGGATTGGACCGATCCCGGCTGCGCTGCGCAGTGATAGACGAACAGCCGCGGCAGGTAGAGCATGCCGGCCATCCAGGCGATCACCGCGATGATGTGGAATGCCTTGATCCACTCGTACATCCGCGTCACTCCGGCTTATCTGATTGCGTCATTCCGGGTCGGCGCGAAGCGACGAGCCCGGAATCCAGCCTCCTGGATTGCGACCATGGGTTCCGGGCTCGCGAGCTACGCTCGCGCCCCGGAACGACGATGAAACTCAACCCCGCACCCGCGCCAGCATCCGCTCCACATGAGCGATCGGCGTCTCCGGCAGGATGCCGTGTCCAAGATTGAAGATGAAGGGTTTGGCCGCAAACGCCGCGAGCACCTCGTCGATGACGCGATCAAGCGCAGCGCCTCCTGCGAGCAGCGCGAGCGGATCGAGATTGCCCTGCACGGGGCATCGGCTCTGAATCATATCCCGCGCGAAGGCGCGATCGATCATCCAGTCGAGGCCAATGGCATCGACCGCGACCTCGTCGACGTAGCGCACAAGCTGAGTGCCCGCGCCGCGCGGAAACCCGATGATGCGCGCGTCCGGCACTTCGCGCCGCACATTGGCGACGATGCGACGCGCCGGCTCGACACACCAGCGGTCGAATTCCTCGCCGCCGAGCACGCCCGCCCAGGTGTCGAAGATCTGCACCGCATCGACTCCGGCGCGGAACTGCTCGACCAGGTACGCGCTCGAGCCGGCGACCAGACGATCGATGAGGGCCGCGAATGCGGCCGGTTCCCGATAGGCCAAGAGGCGCGCCGGCGCCTGGTCGGGCGTTCCCCGTCCGGCCACCATGTAGGTGGCGACCGTCCACGGTGCTCCGCAAAAGCCGAGCAGCGCCACGTCCGCGGCCAGCTCGGCGCGGACCCGTCGGATGGTCTCGAACACCGGCGCAAGCGCGGCGCCGTCGATCGTCGCCGGCAGGTCCCCGATCTCCCGCGGACCCATCGTGGGGGCGAGCAGGGGACCCTCGCCGGCGCTGAACGTCACCCGCTGGCCGAGCGCATGCGGAATGACAAGAATGTCCGAGAACAAGATCGCGGCGTCGAATCCGAACCGACGCACCGGCTGCAACGTGACCTCGGCCGCAAGCTCGGGCGTAAAGCAGAGATCGAGAAAGCCTGCCGCCTTGTCACGGATCGCCCGATATTCCGGCAGATAGCGGCCGGCCTGACGCATCATCCAGACCGGCGGAGGCGTGCTTCGCTCGCCTGCAAGCACGCGGATCAGCGCCGAAGGATGCGAGGCGAGCATGTTCACGCTTCTTGTCTGAAAGATTCTAGATTCTGTTTGTTGAGTCTTTTAGACGGGGGAAAAGACTCACGACTCGATGTGCAGGCGCTGTCCCGTGCTTGTCCGCATCTCTGGATTACTGTGGACGCGTGTGTGTTCCTTCGCAATAGGCCAGGTTCGTGCGTCATCTCAACGCCTTGGTCCATGTCGGGGCCCGCCGGCTGTGGGATTCTCGGAGTTGTCCAGAGCGCTGCCGGAAAGCACCGCGGAGACCGGCTGCCTGTGATCATGTGGGCTCCTGAATCGAGGGCCGGCCAACCTGCTTGCGCTCGCGCTTGCGGCGTGGCCTTCTCCACAACGGTTCACAGCGTTTCACAGTCGCATGCCGAGCAAGACCGCCAGCTTCTTCCATCTTCACCTCGTCTCCGACTCGACCGGCGAGACGCTGATCACGGTCGCGCGCGCGGCGGCGGCCCAATATGCGACCGTTCACCCGGTCGAGCACGTCTATCCGGCAGTGCGCACCAACAAGCAGCTCGATCGCGTGCTTGCCGATATCGAGAACGAGCCGGGCGTCGTGCTCTATACCCTGCTCGAGCAGGACCTGATTGCGCGGCTGGAGGCCAAATGCCGCGAGCTCGGCCTGCCGTGCCTGTCGATCCTCGGCCCGGTGCTGCAGCTGTTCCAATCCTATCTCGGCGCCGAATCGACGCATCGGGTCGGCGCCCAGCACATGCTCAACGCCGAATACTTCAAGCGCATCGACGCGCTCAACTACACCATGCTGCATGACGACGGACAGTTGCCGGACGGACTCAATGACGCCGACGTCGTGCTGGTGGGCGTCTCGCGCACCTCGAAGACGCCGACCTCCATCTATCTCGCCAACCGCGGCGTCAAGACCGCCAACATCCCGCTGGTCCCCGGCATGTCGGTGCCGCCGCAACTCGAGACGCTGCGATCGCCGCTGGTGGTCGGCCTGATCGCGAGCCCCGAGCGAATCGTGGCGATCCGCCAGAACCGCCTGCTGGGTCTCAAGGCCCACCGCGACGACGACCTCTATATCGATCGCCAGGCGGTCGCCGAGGAGGTCGCGTTCTCGCGCCGGCTGTGCGCCAAGAACAACTGGCCCATCATCGACGTGACGCGGCGCTCGATCGAGGAGACCGCAGCCGCGGTGATCGCCCTGATGGGCGCGCGGCGGCGCCAGCCGGTGGCATGACCATGTCGCTGTGGCTCAGACCCGAGCCGCTGGTGCTCGCCTCGAAGAGCGCGGTCCGTCGCGCGCTGATCGAGGCCGCGGGCATTCCGCTCGAGGTGGCACCCGCCGACATCGACGAACGGGCGATCGAAGCGCGCGCCGGCGTCGGCGCAGCAAGCGAAGCTGCGCTGTTGCTGGCGCGCGAGAAGGCGCGCGTTGCGGCGAGCCAGGCCGGGAGACGCTTCGTGGTCGGCGCCGACCAGACGCTCGCGCTCGGCGGCACCCGGTTTACCAAGCCGATCGACCGCAACGCCGCCCGCGAGCAGCTGCGTGCGCTGTCCGGCCGGACCCACGAGCTGCACGCGGCGGTCGCGGTGGCGCGCGACGGACGCGTCCTGTTCAGCCATGTCGACACCGCGAGGCTCAGCATGCGTTCGCTGTCGGATGGGTTCCTCGACGCGTATCTTGCGGCTGCCGGGCCGTCGGTGACGACGAGCGTCGGCGGCTATCAGCTCGAGGGGCTGGGCAGCCACTTGTTCGAGCGCATCGAGGGCGATTACTTCACCATCCTCGGCCTGCCGCTGTTCGCGCTGCTCGGGTTTTTTCGGCGCGAAGGCTGCCTGGCCGCCTGATGTGTCGGTGAGGAGACGCTGTCATGATCGTGCTCGGGCTCACCGGCTCGATCGGGATGGGAAAATCGACCGCGGCGGGATTCTTCGCCGAGGAAGGCGCGCCCGTATACGACGCCGATGCCGCGGTGCATGCGCTCTATGCCGGCGCGGCGGCGCCCGCGATCGAGGCCGCCTTTCCGGGCACCACGGTCGGGGGCCAGGTCGATCGCGATCGCCTGGCCGCACGGGTGCTCGGCCACCCGGCCGCGCTCAAACGCCTGGAGGCGATCGTCCATCCGTTGGTCCGCCGCGAGGAGGAGCGCTTCCTCGCCGCCGCCGAGGCGGCGGGCGCCAAGGTCGCGGTGCTCGACATTCCGCTCCTGTTCGAGACCGGCGGTGACAAGCGTTGCGACGCAGTGGTCGTCGTGTCCGCTCCGCCCGACGTGCAGCGCGAGCGGGTCATGGCGCGGCGCGGCGTGAGCGAGGAAAGATTCAACACTTTGCTCGGCAAGCAGATGCCCGACGCGGAGAAGCGCGCCCGGGCCGATTTCATTGTGGACACTGCGCAGGATTTCGATTCTACCAGGGCGCAGATTCGTGCGATTCTGCGCGCCGCGGAGAGCTTGCCGAAGCGGCGGGGGTAGGGAG
>DASTZX010000140.1:0-11583 GCA_035764045.1 Xanthobacteraceae bacterium
AACAATCGCGATGATGTGGAACCGTGGAAAAACCGAGTGCCGCCGGGCGTGCCGGGCGCCGGATGGGTGGTCGCGGCCTTCTATGTGTTCGCGATCGTCGTGCTGAGCTCGTGGTGGTATGACGTCGATCACGGCGGAAGCAGCACCACCGCCGCAGTTCCGGCGTCCTCGCATCACGCCAGCGCCAGAGTTCCTCAATAGACGTTTTTCGTGCGCGCCGATTCCGTGCGGGTCGCGGAATCGGCGCGACATTGCGTGCTGGAGCGTGCCCAAGCAGGTGCGCGGGCGGACCGATGCCCGCGTCGTGATGCACGATCAGCGGCAGCGCCGGAGCGCGGTGCCGCCGGTGATGTCTTTATGTCTTTGCGTCTTCGGCACGGCCTCGGCAGCCCTCACCGCTGGGTCTGCCGCTCCGCGCCTTGCGGCCGCGGAGGCGGCAGCAAGAAGGGCTCCCGCAACTTGACGATCTGCCGGACGCCCTCCGCGTCGATCACCTCCAGGCTCATCAACTCCCCGGTGGTGGCGTCGAGATAGACGTCGCGCGGATGCGCGATCATATGGTCATAGCCTTCGAGCGCGACCTCGAGCAGGTCGTCCTTGGGATCGTAGGTGATGCCGAGCAGAGGCAGCCATTCCGCCTCGACCTGATTGCCGAGCGAGAGCGAGGCGACCTCGATCTCCGCCCGCGCCCCTTCGAGGCCGCGCGACAGAAAGTCGAAGAAGCGCTGCCACTCGCCCTTTTCGAGTTTTATGACGGTCATCGGGAGCCTCCTTCGATTTTGGCCGCGCGGCGCGCGACACCTGATTTCATGCCTTCTCCGGCCTCTGTTGCGGGATCGGACCGGTCCGGTCAGGCGGCTGCTCGCTTGACCCAGCAGCCGCGCCAGCCGGCCGCTCCGCGGCGATCGACAGGAGCTCGCGCAGCACGCGCCGCAGCCCGTGCAGCTGATCGACGAGACCAAGCACCACGGACACGCCGTCGTCGTTCACGCCCATGTGCCGCAGATCGTGGATCAGGGCCGCGCGCGCGAGGTCGGCGTCGGAGAACTCCGGCATCCCGGCATCGTGCCGGGGCATCAGCCAGCCGGCCGTGACCCAGGCGTCGAGCGACGCGGCATCGAGCCGCGCGGAGAGAAGAAACTCGGTCCTCTGCATGGCTCATCCCTCCGTGGTCTGGCGCGAGCGGCCGGTCGATTCCGCCACCCATTGCCGGATGAGGCGCTCGAGCTCGGGATCGGGACGGTCCGGCAGCCTGACCTTGAGCGTGACGTATTCATCGCCATGCGTTCCGTCCGGCCGCGGCACGCCCTTGCCCTTGAGCCGCAATGCGGTGCCCGTGTTCGCCCATTTCGGGATCGTCATGGTGACGGCGCCGCTCGGCGTCGGCACCGTGGACCTCCCGCCCAGGACCGCCTCGGCGAGCCCGATGGTGAGCTCGACGTGGATGTCGTCCCCGCGCCGGGTGAAGCGCGGATCCGGACGAACCGCAAGCTCGATCAACGCATCGCCCGCCGGACCGCCCTTGATCCCCGGCCGTCCCTTCCCGCGCAGCCGCAGGACCTGGCCGTCGTGGGCGCCGGGCGGGAACGTGACGTCGAGCGTCTGTGCGTCAGGCAGCGTGATCTGGCGCTTGCCGCCGTTGATCGCATCGACGAAGTCGAGCTCCATGCGGAAGTAGAGGTCCTGCCCGCGCCTTGGCCGATCGGAGCCTCCGCGCCGGCCGAAAATCTCCGACAGGATGTCGTCGGACGCGAAATCGGCGAATCCGGCGTCGCTGGTGTAGTGCTGCGCCCCCTCGCCCTCGGCGTAATCGCGATAGAAGCGCTGGCGCGGCGTCTCGGCGCCCGACGCGTCGATCTCGCCACGGTCGAAGCGCCCCCGTTTCTCGGCATCGCCGAGCAGGTCGTAGGCGGCCGAGACCTGCTTGAATTCCTCTTCCGCCTTCTTGTTTCCGGGGTTGAGGTCGGGATGGAGCTTCTTGGCGAGCCGCCGATAGGCCTTCTGGATCTCGTCCTGGGACGCATCCCGGCTCACGCCCAGCGTCTGATAGGGATCGGCGGCCAACGTCGTCTCCTCTCATCGAACATGCCCGCGGCCTCCAGCAGCCGGACCTCAGGGCGAAGTGTCGCGCAACGGGGGCGTGGGCTCGTTCCGGGATGGATCCGCTTGCGGGAAATCCGGCGCGCATCGCCCAAGGTGCGTCACCGTGAAAAGATATGAAACATGCTCACGGCGGGAAGAGGGCCGCGAGCACGTTCTGGAGGCCGCCGTGTGTCAGGCCGCCGCTTTGGAATGACCCTCTTTGCCGCCGGTCTTGCCGCCGCCGGGGCTTCCGCCCTCCTTCACCTCGATCTTCTGTGATTGCGCCCGTGCCGGCTTGGGCATCGTGATCTTGAGGATGCCGTTCGACATGCTCGCCTGGATGCCCTTCGGGTCGATGCCCGCCGGCAGCTGGATGGCGCGGTAGAACACGCCGTAGGCCCGCTCGCTGACGTGATAGTTCTTCTTCTCGTCCTTCTCCTCGCGTTCGACCTTCTTCTCGCCGCGGATGGTCAGCACGTCGTCCTCGAGCGAGATCTCGACGTCGCCGCGCTCGAGTCCGGGCAATTCCGCCGCGACAACGATCTCCTTGTCGGTCTCGGTCACATCCATCTTGGGCATCAGCGCCGATTGGCCGGTGCCGATGCTCAAGCCGCGGGAAAAATCATCGAACAGGCGATCGATCTCCCGTTGCAGCGGACCGAAAAAGGCTTCTGGTCCGGACAGCAGGCCGCGATCGCGGAAAGGCACCATCGACCTCAGGTTCATGACAACCTCCTGTGCTGGTGTGCGGCGTCAATGCCTCGGCCTCCGACGTTCACACTCTGTATCGCGATGCTAGGAATTTGTGCCGCGGACCGCCTTGACGGCCGTCAATCTCAGGCGCGGGCTCGACAAGTCTCCTCCTCGTCCGCCGCGTCCTCGATCAGCATCGACGTGCCCAGGAGGTGGTGGCTGTCGAGGATCGAGATCCTGTGCTTGTCGACGAATCGGATGGCGCCCTCATGGCGCAGTCTGGTCAGCGCCCGGCTCACGGTCTCGACCGAGAGCGCCAGGTAATCGGCGATGTCGTAGCGCGACATGGGCAGCACGATGGTCTGCTCGCGCCGGTCGAGGCAGCGGTCGGCCATCTCCCACAGGAAGGCGCCGACTTTTTCGATCGACCTGATGCGGCCCATGATGAGCAGACGCGCTTGCGAGCGCGACATCGAGTCGAGGACGACCTCGCGAATCTGCCGCGACAGGGCCGGGTCGCTGTCCGCGGCCGCTTCGACGCTGTGACGCGGGTAGCGCGCCACCGTCGTCCCGTCGAGGAGCGCATCGGTTGCGAAATAGCAATGGTGCCGCTCGCGGAATCCGAAGTAATCGCCGGGAAGCAGGAAATCGACGATCTGCCGGCGCCCGTCGCTGAGCACCGTGTATTTGCGCGCTGCGCCCTTGAGCACGCAGTACCAGTGATCGGCACGATCCGTCTCGGAATAAATCGTCTCCGCCTTGCGGTAGGTCAGAATGGCGCGGATGGGCGACAGCGACGTGCATTCACGCAGACCGCGAGACGATTCGGGATGTTCGGCGGGAACACGCGACAGCATTAGTCACCGGTTGCCAGCGGCGATGTCATCAGTCCGCTTTGCGACATTGCAGTCCTCCGCGCGACCGGGACACGCAATTCCATCGTCTATAGCGAGGCATTGCATGCCCCCTTTCGCGGGAAAGACAGCCATGTCTCCCAGCGCAAGCAGGCCTATATGAAACAACAACTCCGGGCGATCCGGGTTGCACGAGTTGCATGAAGTCCCGGCGCGGCCGCGGCGACGCAGCGTCGCGTCCGGGCGAAAGCAACGATCATCGCGCGAACCGCGCGTGCAGCATCAGCGCGGACCGCCGACACGCGTCAGCACGGTCCAGCTCGGCGGGTCGCTCGCCGGGAAACTGTCCTCGAGCGTCTCGTCGATGAGTTGCTCGGGGTCCGGGGCAAGGCCGTCGTCATCGTGATGCGGCAAATCTTGCGCCTGGGCTTTCTGGCCGGCGTCAGGGCCGCGCGGCGGAGAGGGGCGAGTCGCGGACATCCGTCTTCCCCCGTTCGAGGACACCCTACGAACATTGCGACGATTGCCGGCTGCGCAAGAGCTGGTTCGAAAATTATCCCGGCGCTGGTAGCGCGATCCTACTCGCGCGATCCGGCCGGTCGGCCCCGGTCATCAACGCGCGCTCTCCGCGCGGGCGTCGCGGCGGCGGGGCGATCCGGGATACGGAGTCCAGGGTGTGGATCACCCCACCGCCGCGATCTCTCACCGCCAGGAGCACCGGAGTGATGGCAGCCGGATCGAGCTGCGCCAACTCGCCGTCCCGTGCCGGTCTCCTGGGGTGTCCTTTGCGTGCGACTGGCCTGCACTATTGTGCGTGTCGCGCGCACCGACCATGACGATCATCAATTTTGTGCCGTTTGCCCCAGAGGCCGGGTTGCCCCGAGCACGCGCTGCGCGCCCGCCCACTCCCCAATGTGGGATCGTAGCAGGCTCGTGAATTGACGGGCGTCGACGCTGCGCGTTATCGAGCCGGCACCATCCGCTCAGCGCAACACCGATCGAGAGGAGGCAGGCATGCCGAAAGCCATTCGATTCCACCAAGCCGGCGGATCCGACGTGCTGGAGTGGGAGGACGTGGAGCTCGGCAGGCCCGGCCCCGGCGAGGCGCGCGTCCGCAACACCGCGGTGGGCGTGAACTTCATCGACATCTATGTGCGGCGCGGGCTCTATCCGGCGACGCTGCCGAGCGGGCTCGGCACCGAAGCCGCCGGGATCGTCGAGGAGGTCGGTCCGGGCGTGACCGACGTGAAGCTCGGAGAGCGTGTCGCCTATGTGGGCGGGCCGCTCGGCGCCTATGCTGAGGAGCGGGTCATGCCGGCCGACCGGCTGGTGCCGCTGCCGGACGGAATCTCCGACCAGCAGGCTGCCGCGATGATGCTCAAGGGCCTGACGGTGCAATACCTCATCCGGCAGATCTACCGGGTCGATCGCGGCGACGTCATCCTCTTCCATGCGGCTGCCGGCGGCGTGGGCCTCATCGCCTGCCAATGGGCGAAGTCGCTGGGCGCAAGCGTGATCGGCACGGTCGGGAGCGATGAGAAGGCGAAGATCGCCAAGGCGCACGGCTGCGACCACCCCATCGTCTACACCCGCGAGGACTTCGTGGCCCGCGTCGGCGCGATCACCCGGGGCGAGAAGCTGTGGGTGGTCTACGACTCGGTCGGCAAGGAGACCTTCGCGAAATCGCTCGAGTGCCTGCGCCCGCGCGGCCTGTTGGTGAGCTTCGGCCAGTCCTCCGGCTCGATCGGCCCGGTCGATCTCGGCATCTTCGCCCAGAAGGGCTCGCTGTTCTTCACCCGGCCGACGCTCGGCAACTATGCGGCCAAGCGCGCCGACCTCCTCGCCATGGCCAAGGACCTTTTCGACGTGGTCCTGTCCGGCGCGGTGAAGATCGAGATCGGCCAGACCTTTCCGCTCGCCGAGGCGGCGCGCGCGCATCGCGAGATCGAGGGGCGCAAGACCGTCGGCTCGACGGTGCTTACCGTCTGAGCCCGCCGTCCAGACCTCGCACCTCCGACGCCGGCCGCGCTATGCTCGGGGCCGCCGCGGCCGGCTGCCGCCGGCGACGGGGAGAGTTCATGACCATCATCGACTCGCAGGTGCACGCCTATGAGCGCAATCACCCCGGCCGCCCATGGCATGGCGTGCTCGCCGGGCCGGACGAGGTGACGGGCGACCAGATGGTGGCCGCGATGGATGCGGTAGGCGTCGATGGCGCGATCCTGGTGTCGGCGTTCACGATGTACCGCTACGATCCCAGCTACGCCCTCGAGGTGCACAAGCGCCATCCCGGCCGGTTCGCGCTCGTACGGCCGGTCGATCCCGCCGATCCGGCGGTCGCCGACGTCATTGCCGACTGGAAGCGCACGCCCGGCGCGGTGGGCGTCCGGATGTTGCTCATTCGCAGCGGGCTCGCCACCGATGCGGCCGACCCGGGCCTCAACCGGGTGCTGGCCACGGCGGCGCGACTGTCGCTGCCGGTCAACCTGCACATCGCCGGACGGCTGGCGCAGGGCGCGGAGCTCATCCGACGCAATCCCGACACGCAGATCATCGTCGATCACGTCGGCCTCGTGCAGCCGCACGAGCCGCCGGTGCCGGCCGAGCCGTGGGCCGAGCTGCCGGACGTGCTGGCGCTCGCGGCACTCGACAATGTCGCCATCAAGATCAGCGGCGCCTGCACCCTGTCGCGCAAACCCTTCCCCTACCCCGACATCTGGGATCCGCTCTGCCGCGTCATCGACGCATTCGGCATCGACCGCTGCCTGTGGGGCACGGATTGGACCCGCGCGGTGAACTTTCTGACCTATGCGCAGGGCGTCGATGCATTCCGCATCACCGATCGGATCTCGCCCAGCGACAAGGCGAAGCTGATGGGCGGCACGCTGGCGCGCATCTACGGCTGGTCGCCGAAGCGGTGATCGTCGGCTCGAGCGCCGAACGCGCCAGGCCGTGTAATCGTCGATGCTCGGATATCCCGCTCTTACGCGTCCGCCTTCGCGCCGTGCTGGCAGTGACGTTCGACGGCTCCGGCCCCTATCCTGCAGCCGTGCATTCTTCAGTTCTATTGGCCCAAAGGGCAACTCGAACAGCCCCGGCTGCACGCAATATCTTGGAGACTGGCAGGCCGGACCGCAGCCCTGAGCGGCGCCGCCACATGTGTTCGCAGAGCAGCCGTTCGGCGGAGCCAGGGGATATTCATGTCCATACCCTGCAGGTTCGAGCGAAGCGTCCTCAGCTATGACGAGCACGGGGTCATTTTGCGCACCCATCATCCCGAAATTTACGAGGCTGGACTTGAGGACCTCAGGGCTTTGCGCCAGCGCCTGCGCGGCATGCGCGACAAAGAAAGCACATTGGCACACGCAAAGCGGCGTGAAGCACGCGGCAAGGGGCCACCGAGAGGACAAAACCTTCCTGGCACAGCCGAGCACCCCCTGCGGCGCAAGCAGGTATTCTCCGCCGCCGTGAAACGGGTGAACAGGGAAATTCATCGCATGGAGAAGCTGGAGGCGCGCACTGCGCACATCGACGCTGCGCGCCGAGCCCTCGCCATGCGCCGTGCGGCTGAGTTTCCTCTGCGTCTCCAATCCGGAGAAACACCACGCGAAGGCATGCATCCGCTGCCAAGCCGACGGCGGCGCACGCGTGTCAATCCCGCCAAGATCGGGAGGGTATCGCAAGCGACAAGAAACGCTCAAGCGGCGCGCGACGCCCGCAATCGTTCCGTCGAGTGAAGAAAAGGAGAGATCGCGATGTTCTTTCTCTCGGAAGGCTTCACGTTCCGCAATTTCCTGGCCGACGCCTTCGCCATTTTCATGTTCGTCCTATGGTTCTGGCTTCTTATCATCACGATAAGCGACCTATTCCGGCGTCACGATATTTCCGGCTGGGGCAAGGCGATATGGGTGATAGCCCTGATCGTGTTCCCCTATCTCGCAATTCTCGTGTACGTGATCACCCAATCCCGCGGGATGGCGGAGCGAAACAGCCAACAGGCTCAACGGGCGCGCGAAGAGTTGCGGCGTGCAGTCGGTTTCAGCGTTGCCGACGAAATCGACAAGCTCGATCGTCTCAGAAAATCGGGCTCGCTTACGGATCAGGAGTTCGCTCGATTGCGCACCAAGCTGGTTTCGTAAACGATGTCGCGGTCGGTCTACACGATCCGCTGCATCGGCTGGTGGCTCCGCAATAGTGGGTCCACATACTAGGTCTTCTTCAGCGCCTTGCGGATCTGCTTCAGCTCGCGCAGGCGCGCCCGATCGGGCTTCGGGAAATCGACGCGCAGACGCTCGAGAGCGTCCGCGATCGCTGTCGTGATCACCGCCCGGGCGAACCATTTGTGGTCGGCCGGCACGATGTGCCATGGCGCTTCCGGCGTGCTGGTGTGGCGGATCATCTCCTGGTAGGCGGCCATGTGGCGCGGCCACAGCCTGCGGTCGGCGACGTCGGACATGGACGCCTTCCAGAACTTGTTCGGCTCGTCGAGCCGCGCCATCAGCCGCTGCTTCTGCTCGTCCTTGGAGATATTCAGGTAGAATTTGAGCACCGCGGTGCCGTTGCGCAGCAGATGACGCTCGAATGCGTTGATGTCGTCGAACCGCTCCTGCCAGATCCGCGGCGTGATCAGCTTGCTCGGCAGCCGCTCCGCGTCGCGAAGCCCACGGTGGACCCGCACCGTGACCACGTCCTCGTAATAGGAGCGGTTGAAGATGCCGATGTCGCCGCGCGGCGGCAGCCGCTGCACGGCCCGCCACAGAAAGCTGTGATCGAGCTCCGCATCGGTGGGCTGCCTGAACGGGTGAACGATGCATCCTTGCGGATTGAGCCCGGCCGTCACCCGCCGGATGGCGCTGTCCTTGCCGGCGGCATCGATGCCCTGGAGAATCACGAGAAGCGCCCAGGTGTGTTCGGCGTAGAGCCGCTGCTGCAGATCGGTCAGCCGCTCGGTCTGCGCGGCCGCGAGCTCCTCCGCGCCGCCCTTGTCGAACCCGGCCGTCTCGGCCGGATCATGGTCGGCGAGCCGGAACTGCCTGGGATTGTCGATGCGGAACCGCTTGATCAACGCGCGGGGCTTCATGACGCGGCCTTGGAAGCCCCCGGTGAGACCATCGCCCGCCGCTCGGAGTTCCTCGCGACATCAAGGACTTGCGATGATCCGGTTGTCAACGTGGGGCGACGCGCGACGCCGACCGGGATCTCTGGGGTTATTCCGATGATCAAGAGGACCCCTGGCGCCGGCGAGATTTCGCCGCCACGTCCAGTAGATCGAGATGCAGATAGCCGGGGTCGAATTCGGCGCGCGCCTCGAGCCGCTTCAAGTCCCGCACGACGAGCCTTCCATCGCGCAGATCCACGCAGCGCTCCTTGCGCAGGATCTGCAGGGCGCGATTGACCGATACCAGCGACATGCCCAGGAGCTGGCCGATCTGCAGCTGGGTGAGCGGAAAACTGCACGAGTTTCCTTCGGCGATGCCCGCGTCCTGCGCCCGGACGAACTGCTCGCAGAGCACGTGCGCCAGGCGCTCGACCCCGCTTCGCAGCCCGATGTTCGTCACCGCCTCGCGGAAGATCGCCGCATCGATCAGGCTCTGACGCCAGAGCGCCAAACCCACATCGGGGGCATCCCGGAACAGGGCCACAAGCTCTTCATGCGAGAACAGGGCGATCCGTACGTCATCGATCGCCATCAGCGAGTGATCCATCACCGTGAGAAAGAGCGACTGCAGATCGGGCAAATCACCGACGATGTGCAGGCAGATATACTGGCGATCGCCTCCCGAAAGTGTGTGATGGCGGGCCAGCATCCCGCTCAGCAGGAAGACCGAAACATCGGGCCTCTCCCCTTGCCGCACGAGATCGGTGCCGCGGGCCGCATCTGCCAAACGTGGGCGCAATCGCCGGAGCATCCGCTCGTCGTTCGGCGACAGCACGGAGTGCTTCCGCAATTTCCGGCTAAGGGCTGCAATGGCCTCGGCGGACAACGGCCTTTTCTCCTCTCGCGCGCGCCCGCAGCCGTCGGCAACGGTCGGCTCTCATATGTCAATTGATACGACGAGGACCTGTTCCGGGGCCCTAATATGCACGCGGTCGGGGGGCCACGGGGCCGAAAGGGCACTCCCTTGCGTATCGTGTTGACGGAGGACGCGCGGATGCGCGGGCCCAGCCCTGACCTTGCATTGGCGAACGCGTGGAGCCTGCGCCATCTCCGGGAGGGGTCGCCGCAGGCCTACATCGTCGCGGTGCTCTGTGTCGGCGTGGCGGTCCTTGCCCGCTGGACGCTCGGCTTTGCCGGCGATGAGGTCGCTCCATTCCCGATTTGCCTCGCCGCCGCGGTGCTCGCGTCCTTGCTGGGCGGTCTGGGGCCCGGGCTCGCCGCGGCGCTGCTCGGGGTCCTCGCCGACTGGTTCATGCGGTCGGGAAGATTTGTGCCTTTCGGCGCCGGCGAGATCATCAATTTCACGGCTTGGCTGGCAGCCGCCGGGCTGAGCGCGTGGGCGGCCGGACGATATCGTCAGCTCAGCGAGCGCTGCCGATCGCAGGACGACCTGCACGCAATCGTCATCGACGAGCTGCGCCATCGGCTGAAGAACAAGACCTCGACCATCCAGGCGATCATCGGGCTGCACCTGCGCGACAATCCGGCGCGCTGCGACCAGATCTTCAAGGCGCTGGCGGCGGTGAACGCGGCCGACAACCTCGTCACGGCCGCCGGCGGCAAGGCCGCCGGCCTGGCCGACATCCTGCGCGAGGAGCTCGCCCCCTACGAGCCGTCGCGCGTCGCGATCACCGGTCCGGACGTGCTCTTGCCGTCGCGGCTCGCCACCACCATGGCGCTCGTCCTGCACGAGCTCACGACCAATGCGGCGAAATACGGCGCACTCTCCACCTGCCGGGGTCGGTTGGCGATCGCGTGGTCCGTTACGGCGCGGCAGCTGAAGTTCACGTGGCGCGAGGCTGACGGGCCGGAGGTCGTGCCGCCGGTCCGACGCGGGTTTGGCACACGCTTGTTCTCGCGCGCGCTGGCGCCGTTCGAAGGACGGCTCGCGACCGCGTTTGCGCCCACCGGCTTTTACTGCGAGATCGACCTGCCGCTGTGACCGGTTCCGCAGGGCTGCGGGTGCGGAGCGGGAATATGTATTAATTTCCAGCGGAATAGCCTCGAAAGTCGGGATCAAAACACTACCCGCGACGTTAAGTTTTGAAGGAGACCCAAGAAAAAACGGAACGTGTGTCATGCCGGTCAGAGTACTCGTGGTGGAGGACGAGATGCTGGTGCGGGTGCTGGCGGCCGAGGCATTACGCGATGCGGGGTTCGAGGTTCTCGAGGCGAGCGACGGCGAGCGCGCCATCCACCTGTGCGGGACCGCGGCCGTCGACGTGCTGTTCACGGACATCCGGCTGCCCGGCGGCATCTCGGGCTGGGACGTGGCCGAGCGCTGTCGGGAGAAGAACCCGCGCATGCCAGTGATCTATGCGAGCGCGATCTCCACCATGCCGCCACGCCCCGTCCCGGACAGCACCTGGTTCCAGAAGCCCTTCACCGGCGATCAGGTGGTCAGCGCCGTGCGCGCCGCGATCGAGCGCCAACCGGCGCATTCAGCCCGATAAGCATTCGGCCCGATCTCTCGCGTGCGTTGACGCTCGCGGTCCTTGACGCACATCAATGACGACGGAGCGGCCCGGGGCGCAGGTTGGCGTCCCCAGGTCAGGCGCGATGCTGGCCTGGAGTCGGCCGCGTGCTGAACTTCCCATGGCCAGCGGCGTTGGCTCGGAACAGGACAACTTCGCAGCGAGGGGAGAGCCCGTGACGGCGGCCGATCCGAGACTGTGGATGTGGGCCGAAGCCTGCGCCATGATCCAGCGGGCGGAACAATTGCACCGGCAATTCTTCCAGCCCGGGCTCGACACTCCGGCGGCGAATTGGGAGCCGCCGGTCGACATCTTCGAGGGC
>DASTZX010000141.1:0-2488 GCA_035764045.1 Xanthobacteraceae bacterium
CCCGAAGCCTTCATCGAGTCGCTCGAGCCGCTGCAGCCGCGGCTCTACTCGATCGCGTCCTCGCCGCGGGTCGATCCCACCCGCGTCTCGCTCACCGTCGATGCGGTGCGCTACGCGGTCCGCGGCCGACACCGGCTCGGCGTCGCCTCGACATTCTTCGCCGATCGGGTGGGCGCGGGCGGCCGGATCAAGGTCTACGTGCAGAAGGCGCACGCCTTCGGGCTGCCCGCCGACCCATCAAAGCCGATCATCATGGTCGGACCCGGCACCGGCATCGCGCCCTTCCGCGCCTTTCTGCATGAGCGCATGGCCACCAAGGCGCCCGGCCGCAACTGGCTGTTCTTCGGCCATCAGCGCTCCGATTACGACTTCTTCTACGCCGACGAGCTGGCCGGGATGAAATCCGCCGGCGTGCTCACGCGTCTCTCGCTCGCCTGGTCGCGCGACACCGACGAGAAGTTCTACGTGCAGGACCGCATGCGCCAGGTCGGCCGCGATCTGTGGGCCTGGCTCGCCGATGGCGCGCATGTCTACGTCTGCGGCGACGCCCAGCGCATGGCCAAGGATGTCGAACGCGCCCTGGTCGACATCGTCGCCCAGCACGGCGCGCGGACGGCCGAGGAGGCGGTGGCGTTCATGGCCGATCTCAAGCGCAAGGGCCGCTATCAGCAGGACGTGTATTGAGGTGCATTGCCGTCGCGGCCGGAACGGACTATGCCCTGGCGAGAAGGACCGTTGATCGTGCCCGGACTTCCCGCATCGCCGTCTGATATCCGCTCGCCGCGCATGGAAGCGCTGGCGCGGCTGCCGGTGTTCTTCGCTCTCAACGGCCGCCGCGCCGTCGTTGCCGGCGGGAGCGCCGCGGCAGCCTGGAAGATCGAGCTGTTGTCCGCCGCAGGCGCCCATGTCGACGTCTATGCGCCCGAGCCGTCCGACGAGGTCGTGGCGAGCGCCAACGCCGCCGACGTGACACTGCACCGCCGCGCCATCGCGCAGGAGGATTTCGCCGGCGCCGCGATCGCGGTCGGCGCCTGCGACGACGAGAAGGAGGCCGAAGCTTTTGCCGCCCGTGCGCGGGCCGCGAGCGTGCCGGTCAATCTCGTCGACCGGCCTGGCCTGAGCGATTTCTCCTTCGGCACCATCGTCAACCGCTCGCCGCTCGTCGTCGGCATCTCGACCGACGGCGCCGCGCCCGTGTTCGCACAGGCGATCCGCGCCAAGATCGAGGCCATGATCCCGCTCGGCTTCGCCGACTGGGCGGACGCGGCGCGGCGCTGGCGCGCGGCGGTGAAATCGTCCGGCCTCTCGTTCGGCGGACGGCGGCGGTTCTGGCAGCTCTTCGCTGGGCGCGCGGTCGCCAATGCGGACCAGACGCCGGGCACGGCGGATTTCGACGCGCTCATCGAAGCGGCGCGCCGCGAGGGCGCCTCGGTCGATCATGGCTCGGTTACGCTGGTCGGCGCCGGGCCGGGCGATCCCGAGCTCTTGACCCTGCGGGCCGTGCGGGCGCTTCAGTCCGCCGACGTGATCCTGTTCGACGGGCTGGTCTCGCCCGGCGTGCTCGACTTCGCCCGGCGCGAGGCGCGCAAGATGCTGGTCGGCAAGGCCGGTTACGGACCCTCGTGCAAGCAGGACGAGATCAACCGGCTGATGATCACCCTGGCGAAATCCGGCAAGCGGGTGGTGCGCCTCAAAGGCGGCGACCCGATGATCTTCGGCCGCGGCGGCGAGGAGCTCGCCGCTTGCCGGGCCGCCGGGCTTGCGGTCGACGTCGTGCCCGGCATCACGGCCGCGCAGGGCGCGGCGAGCCGGCTCGGCGTCGCGCTCACCCATCGCTCGGCCGCGCGCCGCCTGCAGTACCTCACCGGCCACGGCGCCGACGGCAAGCTGCCGCGCGACATCGACTGGACGAGCGTCGCCGATCCGGCCGCGACGACCGTCGTCTACATGCCGGCGCGCACGCTGGCCGAGCTTGCCGCCGCCGGCATCGCCAACGGCCTCGATCCCGAAACGCCCGCCGTCGCCATGGTCAAGGCGACGCGTCCGGGCGAGGCGGTGGTGGCAGCCCCGATCCGCGATCTGCCGGCGCGGCTTTCCGAGCTGCCGCCCGGCCCGGTCCTGGTGATGATTGGAAAGGTGTTTGCGGAAGTGTCGAGCGCCGAACAGGCGCCGGCACACGGCGTCACAGCGTAGGGTGGGCAAAGGCGGTCCCCATCGCTCGCGTGATGCACTGACTCGATCCGCCGTGCCCAGGCGTGCGCAGCGGATCGTTGTCCGCGTGGGCACGGCGGGAGAGGGTCCGTGTCAAGCATGGGCGCCTCGGCCGCCTTTGCCCACCCTACGAAATCTTTGCGCGCGCCCCGGAATCACGATCGGCTACACCCCCGTCATGGCGCCGGGCTCGCGCCCCGCGCGCCGGCACCAGTTCTCCCAGGCGCGGTCGAACGCGACGGCGCCGGTGCTGGCGATGATCTTGTCCACCTCGCCG
>DASTZX010000142.1:0-31840 GCA_035764045.1 Xanthobacteraceae bacterium
GCGGGCGCGAATGAGGTCCGCGTAGCGGTCGCGAAAATCGCGCATCGCGCGATAGATGTCCGCCCGCCGCCCGCCGGCGGCGAGGATGGCGCGCAGATCCTCGTCGCTGGTCGGCCCGACCGTCATCCGCAGCCCGTCATAGGTGAGGATATCGAGGTTCTCCACGTTGTCGGCTGTGCGCCCGGCCATCACCGAATGGACGCCGCAGGAATTATTGCCGATCATGCCCCCGAGCGTGTTGTGGTCGTGGGTCGAGGGGTCGGGACCGAAGGTGAGGTGATGCTGCTCGGCCGCGTCACGCAAGGCATCGAGCACGCATCCCGGCTCGACCTCGGCCACGCGGCGCTCGGGATCGAGCGCGACGATGCCGTGCATGTATTTCGAGAAGTCGATCAGGACCGCAACATTGCAGCCCTGCCCGGCAAGGCTCGTGCCGCCGCCGCGCAGCACGATCGGAGCGCCATGACGGCGGCAGAGATCGACCGTCGCGATGACATCTTCGATGGTGCGGGGCAGGACCACGCCGATCGGCACCTGCCGATAGTTGGAGGCGTCCGTCGCATAGAGGGCCCGGCTGCCGGAGTCGAAGCGGACTTCGCCGGCGATCGCCGCGGCGAGGTCGCGCGCCAGGGCATGGTGCTCGGGCGGCGAAGGCTCAAAGGCATTCGCGACGCGGCCGGTCGGCGTGCGCTCCACACGATAGGGGGGATGACGCGCCGGCTTGCGGCGGTCGATCTCAACTGTATGCGCCATCGGACGTCTCCACCGGTGTCGCCCCGGGAGGTCGTCACGCCGCGAAACGCGCCGCGTCGCTGCGTCTGAATTGGGGTCCCGTCCGGGTCGGATCGGGACGGTTCAATCCGAGCGCCAAGCGGACGTCGCGTCGCTCTCGCGCGCCTCGGTCGGGACGACGAACGTCGACCCGGCGACGCGATCGATCGGCGCAAGGGCATGCGGCATCCCTCACACCAGCTCACGGACCGTATCGGAGGCGATCGTCCGCACGATGTCACCGCCTGCCGGGGTGCCGCGGGCGAGCGACTCGGCGAGATGCGCCGCCTGCTTGAGCGTGACCTTCGGCGGCATCGGCGGCTCGTTCTGATCGACCACCGCCTCGACCAGCACCGGGCCCGGCGTCGCCAGCGCGCGGCGCAAGACCTCGCCGCATTGCGCCGGATCGTCGACCGAGAAGCTTTGCACGCCGAACCCGCGCGCTACGGCGGCGAAATCCACGGGCTGCAGATCGCAGCCGAATTCCGGGTTTCCCAGGAAGACCATCTGCTCCCATTTGATCTGGCCGAGCGAGTTGTTCTTGATGACGACGATCTTGACGTCGAGATTGTATTTCGCGCAGGTCGCGAGCTCGCCGACCAGCATGGTGAGGGCGCCATCGCCGACGAAGGCGACGACTTGGCGGCCCGGGTAGGCGATGGCGGCGGAAACTGCGTAGGGCAAGCCGCACGCCATGGTGGCGAGATTGCCCGAACATGAGAACATCATGTCGCCGCGCATCGTGATGTGACGGGCCGCCCAGGAGGTCACGGTGCCGGAGTCGGTCGAGATGATCGCGTCGTCGGACAGGAGCTTGTTGAGCTCATGGGCGACCACCTGCGGCTTCATCGGCTTGTCCTTGCGGGTGCCGCGATCGACCATCAGCTCCTTCCACTCCTTGATGCCCGACTGGGCCTTCTCGAGGAAGGAACGGTCCTTGCGCGGCTTGAGCCGCGGCAGGAGCAGTTGCAGCACCCGCGCGCTGTCGCCGACGAGCCCGGCGGAGACCGGATAGCGCAGGCCGATGCGCTTGGGATCGAGGTCGATCTGCACCGCCTTGGCCTGGCTCGGCTTGGGATAGAACTCGATGTAGGGAAACGAGCTGCCCGCGATCAGAAGCGTGTCGCAGCTCTCGAGCGCCTCCTGTGACGGCTTGGTGCCGAGCAGCCCGACGCCGCCGGTGCAATAGGGGTTGTCGTCCGGCACCGCCCCTTTGCCGAGCAGCGGCTTCGCGATCGTCGCGCCGAGGCGTTCGGCGACCGCGATGACCTCGCGCCCGGCGCCGATGCTGCCGCGGCCGGCGAGGATCACCGTCTTGGCCCCGGAATTGAGAATGTCGGCGGCGCGCGCGAGCTGCTCCTCGCTCGGCGTGCGGCTGGAATAGGCCATCAGTTCCGATACGTGGTGGGGGATGTTGCGTTCCGAGCGCCGGTCGGAGGTCACGGGCGCCGACTGCATGTCGACGGGCACCGTCACATGTGCGACGCCGTTATAGGAGAGCGCGGTGCGGCAGGCGAGCTCGACCACGTTCTCCACGTGGCTCGGTCCCATGACGCGGGCATTGTAGACGCAGACGTCCATGAACAGCTTGTCGAGGGCGACGTCCTGCTGGGTGTAGGTGTCGACGAGATCATGGAACTGCAGGCCCGTGATGGCGAGCACCGGCTGGCCGTCGAGCTTGGCGTCATAGAGGCCGTTGAGCAGGTGGATGCCGCCGGGGCCGGAGGTGGCGAGGCATACGCCGAGCTTGCCGGTCCATTTGGCATGGGCGCAAGCGCAAAACGCCGCCGCCTCCTCGTGCCGGACCTGAATGAAGCGCACGCGGTCCTGCCGGGTGCGCAGGGATTCCATGATGCCGTTGATGCCGTCGCCGGGTATTCCGAAGATCGTGTCGACACCCCAATCGATCAATATCTCGATGAGCACGTCGCCGGCTGTCGGCTTTGCCATGGTTCGCTCCCGCTGATGACCGCGCGAAAAGCCCCCGCCGTGCTGTGGTAACCGCACGAAACCGGCATCCGTTCCGTCACATCCTGCGACCTCGCGCCCGGTTCGTAACCGTGCCAGCCTGTCAATTTGGCGCTGGTGCGCCGGGAACCAGACGGAACTTTTGACCGCCGCTCGCCATTACGCTCGCAGTCCCCCGGAGGCTTCATGCGCAGCAAGCTCCTCAACGACATGCAGGGTCAGCGGACGTTCGCGGTCGTTCTCGAGACCGGCGACGAAGCCATGGGCTGCCTGCAGACCTTCGTCGAAAAGGAACGGATCTCGGCCGCCCAGCTTACCGGCATCGGCGCCTTGAGCCATGCGACCCTGCGCTATTTCGATTGGGAGACGAAGGCGTATCAGCCGATCCCGGTCGGCGAGCAGGTCGAGGTTGCTTCCCTGGTCGGCGATGTCGCGCTATCGCCCGAAGGCAAGCCGGCCCTGCATATCCACGTCGTGCTTGGCCGCCGCAACGGAAGCGCGCTCGCCGGGCATCTCGCCGAAGCGCATGTGCGGCCGACCCTCGAGGTCATCGTGACGGAGCCGCCGGAGCATCTTCTCAAGGCGCATGATCCGGAAAGCGGTCTTGCGCTGATCCGCCCATGAGCCGGGACCGTCGGGGCAGCCGCCGCACCTCCAGGGGGGCGGAGCCGTGAGCTCGAAGACGGACAAGCCGGCCAAATCCCCGCAGCGGCCCGGGATCACCGAGCGCGAGGTCGAAGAGGTCGAGGAGCGGTCGAGCCCGGCCACGCCGGTCATCTACGAGGTCGTGCGGCGCCTGGGCGAGGAGGAGATGGCCCGGCCGTACTTCTCGCTGTGGTGGTCGGGAGTCGCGGCCGGCCTGTCCATCAGCTTCTCGCTCCTGTCCCAGGCCATCCTGCAGACGCACCTTCCCGACGCGCCGTGGAGGCCCCTGGTCGCCGACCTCGGCTATGTGGTCGGCTTCGTGATGGTGGTGCTCTCGCGCCAGCAGCTGTTCACCGAGAACACCATCACGGTCGTGCTGCCCGTCATGGCCGAGCCCACGCTGCGCAACCTCCGGAGCCTCGGCCAGATGTGGGGCGTCGTGCTTGCCGCCAACCTGGCCGGCACCCTGTTCGCGGCGGGTATCTGCATCTTCACGCCCGCGCTAACGCCCGAGCTGCGCGACGGCATGCTGGCCCTGAGCGGCCATATCCTGGATCACGGCTGGATCGAGATGGTGTTCAAGGGGATCGGGGCCGGCTTCTTGATTGCCGCCATGGTCTGGCTGCTTCCCGGGGCGGAAAACGCCCAATTCCAGGTGGTCGTGCTGATGACGTACCTGATCTCGGTCGGGGGCTTTGCCCATATCATCGCGGGCAGCGTCGAAGCGTTTCTCCTTATCCTGCACGGCGACGCCGGGGTGTGGCCGGTATTCGCGGATTTCTTCGTGCCGGTACTGATCGGCAACGTGATCGGCGGGACGGCACTGTTTGCCCTGATCGCCTATGCGCAGGTCGTCAAGGAGATCTAGCCGGCGAGGGGCTTTGCCGCGTCGTCCCGCGGAACGCGCGCGACCGGCCCAAGTTAACCCGCAGATGCGCCGGGGCGCGACCGTGCGCCCTGACGGGTGCGAGGCGGCAGGGCGCTCCCGCACGCACAACAATCTCGAACGCCGGCAGGAGGCAACAGATGGCAAAAGAGAAGACACTCCGCGACCTTTTCCACAACACGCTGAAGGACATCTACTTCGCCGAGAAGAAGATCCTTTCCGCCCTGCCCAAGATGGCGAAGGCGGCTCAATCGGAGGAGCTGCGCGCCGCCTTCGAGAAACATGAGAACGAGACGGAGGAGCACGTCGATCGTCTCGAGCAGGTGTTCGACGCGATCGATCAAAAACCACAGGGAAAGACCTGCGACGCGATCCTCGGCATCATCGAGGAGGGCCAGCAGGTGATGAAGGAGTACAAGGGCAAGGCCGCGCTCGATGCGGGTCTCATCGCGGCCGCCCAGGCGGTCGAGCATTACGAGATCTCGCGTTACGGCACGCTCCGGACCTGGGCGTCCGAGCTCGGGCTGGACGAGGCGGTCAAGCTCTTGGAAACGACCCTGTCGGAGGAGAAGAGCACCGACGAGGCGCTGACCGAACTGGCCGAGAGCGAGGTCAACCAGCACGCCGAAGCGGCGTGACGGTTCCGCGCCTGCGGGGCGCCGATGGCGCCCCGCAGCAGGTTCGAGTCTCGGGTTTGCGGATAGGACAGGTCAGAGGCCGGCCGGCACCCGCCGGGCCGGCCTCTTATTTCGGCTGAGCTTCCTTGATCGAACTCTGGCGCGATGTGTGCGGCGCGGCCAGGCCGAGCTCAGTCGCCCAGGCGAGGAATGCCTGCGCTGCGGCCTGAAGCTGCTCTTCGTTCTGTGCTCGCTCGAGCCGGTGCAGAACCTCGTCGCGGTCGTCGACGCCGGGTCGGCTTTCGTGCTCGCGCAGCAGTGCGATCGCATCGCGGATCGAGCCGATCACCCGGCCATCCCGCAGGCGTATCTGTGGCTCGATGAGAAGCTGGGACGGGTTCGCTGCGGGGGGCACGACACAACTCCAAATGCTTGCGGCGACGCTGTCGCGATCAGCAGCCGGACCCGAGGGTCGAGCCGGGGCCGGTCTGCGGATTCGCCGAGGGCCCAGTCTGATTGGTGCCCCGGGTCGGATCGTTGCCGGTCGCGATGTTGGGCTGCTGGTTGAGGCCGGCGCTCGAGCCGCTGCCGGTGGTCGTGCCAGTGCTGCCGGTTGTCGTGCCAGTGTTGGAGCCGACTGAGCCGGGTCCGCACGGACGGTTGTTGAGCGTGTTGTTGTTGAGACCGGTGCCGCTCCTGGTGCCGTTGTTGAGACCGGTGCCGCCGGGCGAAGTCTGCGATCCGGAGGACGGACCCGCGCCTGTGGTCCCGCCCGGGCCGGTCATGCCGCCGGGCGATGTGCCGGATGACATGCCGCCCGTCGATCCGCCGGCGCCCGCCGCTCCGCCCGCACCGCCGGCGCCACCGCCTCCTGCTCCGCCGCCGCCACCACCGGCACCGCCACCGCCTTGCGCGAGTGCAAGGCCGATGCTTCCGGCCACGAGCAAGGCAGAGAGTGCCGTCACGTGAATCGTTCTTTGTACCATGGAGGAGTCTCCTGATGCGGTCGCGCGTGGCGATCGCGCGTTTGCTCCCGGGCCAACGCGTGCACGGTCGACCGGTTCCTCGGGCGCAACAATGAAGATGAGACGCTTCAGCAATGAAGAAGATGAGACGCTTCAGCAATGAAGATGCGACGCCGAAAAGTTCAGCGCGAGTTCCGACGATGCGACGCGTCGCGCTTCATGTCGGGGGATGCCGCGGATCTGCCGCTCTCCGCGGCGACGCGTGCGATCGTGCGGAGCCCGGCATGGCGCGCCAATGCCTCCA
Organism: Xanthobacteraceae bacterium; assembly: GCA_035764045.1. Lineage (GTDB taxonomy): Bacteria > Pseudomonadota > Alphaproteobacteria > Rhizobiales > Xanthobacteraceae > JAVDCA01. The sequence goes on from DASTZX010000142.1 coordinate 6,157, forward strand.
GCTCGAGCGGCAGCTTGCGGCGCCAGTTTGGATGCTCGTCCACCGTCCCGGGAATGTTGACCTGATCGCGTACGCCGAGTGCGTCCTCGAGCGCGACGATCAGCATCTTCGCGGGTGCTTCGGCAAGGAACCGAACGGTCGCCGCAAAGTCGGGGGTTTCGGACGCCGGCACTTGAAGGGCGCGCCGCAGTTGGGCGACCGCGCGGGTGCGCGCACGGCCAGTCTCGCCCGGATCGATGCCGAGGTTCTTCTTGGTTCGTAGATCGTCGCCACCGATCCATGCCGCGAAGGTCGGGAGGTCATGGGTGGAGAAGGCGGCGACTGCGCGCTCGCGATACTGCGTCGACGGACTGAACGCGCCGGCTTCGTCGCGCTCGAACAACAAGACTTGATACGACCAGATCCCCCGTTCGGCGAGCTGGGCGCGAAAACCCTCCGGCACGGTTCCGAGATCCTCGCCGATGACGATGCACCGATGCCGGACACTTTCCTCCGCCGTGACGTTGAGCAATTGCTCGAACGGCATTCGGACATAGGCGCCCTGGTCGGGCGGCAGTCCCTCGGGGATGAAGTAGAGCCGCTTGAGCCCGAGGACGTGATCGATCCGGATCGCGCCCGCATAGCGCATGGCTGCGCGCAACATGTCGCGATAGGGGGCGAAGGCGCGTGCCTGGAGGCCGACGCCGCTGAAGCCGGCAAGGCCCCAGTTCTGCCCGGCGGTGTTGAGAAGGTCAGGCGGCGCGCCGACCGCGAGCGTGCGCATCACGGCGTCCGGGGTGTTCCAGGCGTCGAAACCGTCGGGCTGAACGCCGACGGCGACATCCACATAGAGGCCGATCGGCAGACCCAGCTCGCGGGCCCGGTCGCGGCAGCGCATCAGCTGACGATCGGCGATCCATTGAATGTATTCGCGCAGCTCGATCTCCTCGCCGGCCTCGGCGCGCAGGCGCGCCAAGGCGGAGTCATCCGGGCTCTGCCACTCGGGCGGCCACGTCCACCAGGGACGGCCGAAGCGGGCGCGAAGGACTTCGAAACAGGCAAAGCGGGCAAGCGCGGGCGCGCGCGAGCGGCGGAACGCCGCGAAATTCTCGCGCCGCTCCGGGGCTGCGTGCTGCGCAAAGGCCGCGTGGGCAGCGCGAAGGCAGCGATGCTTGAGGGCGGCGACGCCGGCGTAATCCACCAGCTCGGTGCGCCGAAGCCGCGCAATCTCCTCCGCGGTCGCGGCGCCGGACAGGTCTTCGGGCAAGTCTTCGACTTCATCGATCGCGATATAGAGAGGATTGAGAAAGAGCCGGCTGTTGGGCGAGTAGGGGCTCGGATGGTCGGTTGCCTCATCGAACAAGGCGTGCAGCGGATTGAGCCCGATGCCGGCGGCGCCAAGCTCAGCCGCGAGCTCGACCAGGGCGCGAAGATCGGCAAAGTCGCCGTGGCCCCAATTGCGGCTGGAGCGCACGGCGTAGAGCTGGGCGGCGAGGATCCACCAGCGGCCCGGCGGACCCGGATAGGCCTGCCGGGCGGCCGCGGCGGGCATGTCCGGGGCGGCGGGGGCACTCGGGTCCGCGGCGCGCAGAGCGTCCGCGATCCTGGCGACCACGTCGGTGGAAACGCGCCGCGGCTGGCCGCGGGCATCTACATATTCCGTCTCGATGCCAAGGCGGCGCGCCTGCGCCAAAAGGTCCATCCAATCCGCCCCTCGAACTGCGCTACGTCCTTGATAACCAAGCGATCCGCCGGCGGTTCCGACCGGTTGACGGTAACGCTCGGGTGCCATGGAACCTTTCGGTTCCGCCGGACTTTTCTTACAAAACCCGGTCTCCATCCACGTAAGCACGAAGCACCTCGGGCGTCGGTCGGAACACCGCACGTGAAGCAGTTGGGCGTGGCATCAATCAGCGGGCTCGCCGCGAAACGGTACTTCATCGAGGATATCTACCCGAGCATCGACTGCGGGCGATTCCCGGTCAAACGGATCGCGGGTGAGCCAGTCGATGTCTGGGCGGATATCGTCCGCGACGGGCATGAGGTGAGCGCCGCAACGCTGCGCTGGCGCGAGCTCGACGGTGCATGGAACAGCATGCCGTTGCGTCACCACAGCAACGACCGCTGGGGAGGTCGTTTCACCCCGCCGCATCCCGGCTCTTACGTCTATCAGATCGAGGTCTGGACCGACGAGTTTGCCACTTGGCGGCGCGATTTCCTGCTCAAGCGGAAGGCCAACCAGGCCGGCCCGCTGGAGGCGATCGAGGGTGCGGCGCTTCTGACGGCTGCCACGCCGACCGATGCCGATGCCGAAGCGCTTATCGCGCGCCACCGCGACGAGTTCCTGCGGACCGGCGACTCCGAGACGCTGCTGTCGGACGAGCTCGCCGCTGTCATGTCGATCCACGCTCCGCGGCATGACCTCACGCACTCGCCCGCGCTGCCATTGATGGTCGAGCGGGAGCGCGCGCGGACCGGCGCATGGTACGAGATGGTGGCGCGCAGCCAGGGAACGGTGGCCGGACGGCACGGCACCTTCGACGACGCCATCGCGCGCCTGCCCGATATCGCCGGTATGGGCTTCGACGTCATCTATCTTCCACCGATCCATCCTATCGGCCGGATCAATCGCAAGGGACGCAACAACGCCTTGCAGGCGGAGCCCGACGATCCGGGCAGCATGTATGCGATCGGCTCACCCGAGGGCGGCCACGATGCGATCCACCCCGAGCTCGGCACGCTGGAGGATTTCCGGCGCTTCGTCGCGGCGTGCCGCGAGCACGGGATGGAGGTCGCTCTCGACTACGCGGTCCAGTGCTCACCCGACCATCCGTGGCTCGCCTCGCATCCCGAGTGGTTCAAGCGTCGCCCCGACGGCTCGATCCGCTACGCGGAGAATCCGCCGAAGAAATACGAGGACATCGTCAATCCGGATTTCTACGGCACCAACGCCGAAACCCTTTGGCCGGCGCTGCGCGACGTCGTCCTGTTCTGGGCCGGGGAAGGTGTGCGCATCTTCCGCGTCGACAACCCGCACACCAAGCCGTTTCCGTTCTGGGAATGGCTCATCCGCGAAGTGAAGCGCGCCTATCCGGAGGCGATCTTTCTCTCCGAAGCCTTCACCCGGCCGAAAGTCATGAAGGCGCTCGCGAAGCTCGGGTTTTCCCAGTCCTACACCTACTTCACCTGGCGCACCGGCAAGGACGAGCTGCAGACCTATCTGACCGAGATCACCGGATATCCCGAGCGGGAATATTTCCGCCCCAACTTCTTCACCAATACGCCGGACATCCTGCCCTTCCATCTCCAGGGTGGCGAGGCCTGGATGTTCAAGGCCCGGCTCGCGCTTGCTGCGACGCTCGCGGCGTCGTACGGCATCTACAACGGCTTCGAGCTGTTGGAGCATGAGCCGATCCCGGGCCGGGAGGAGTATCTCAACTCGGAGAAATACGAGATCCGGGTGCGCGACTGGAACGCGCCGGGCAACATCAAGGACTACATCGGCTGGATCAACCGGACCAGGCGCGCGCATCCGGCCCTTCTGCAGACCGCCAACCTTCGTTTCGTGCCGGTCGACGATCCGCAGGTGATCGGGTTCGTCAAGGAATCGACCGACCACAGCTCGGCCGTCGCCGTTGCCATCGCACTCGCGAAGGAGCCACGGCAGCTCTGGTTCCACTTCGGCGATCTCCAGATCGGTCCGGAGACCGCCCGCCGGCACGTCGTCGCGGTGGAGAACCTCGCGACAGGCGAGCGGCATGCGGTGGAGTGGGGCGGCGTGCGGCTGCACATCGACCCGCAGCGCGATCCGGCACTCCTGCTGCGTTGCCTGGTGCAGCCATGAACTTCCTTGCCCGCAGCGGCGTCGACGAGAAGGTCGAGGCCGACGAGCTCTGGTACAAGAGCGCGATCATCTATCAGCTGCACGTCAAGGCGTTCGCTGACAGCAACGGCGACGGGATCGGAGATTTCGCCGGCCTGACGGAAAAGCTCGATTATCTGGAGGACCTCGGCGTCACAGCGCTGTGGCTGCTGCCGTTCTATCCGTCACCCGGCCGGGACGACGGATACGACATCGCGGAGTACGGCAAGATCAATCCCGAGTTCGGCAACACACGGGACTTCCGCCGCTTCATGCAGGAAGCGCGGCGGCGCGGTCTGCGTGTGATCACCGAGCTCGTGATCAACCACACCTCGGATCAGCACCCCTGGTTCCAGCGCGCGCGCCGCAGCGCGCCGCACACGGACGCGCGCAACTGGTACGTCTGGAGCGACAGCGATCAGCGCTATGCCGGGACCCGAATCATCTTCAAGGATTCGGAGTCGTCGAACTGGGCGTGGGATCCGGTCGCCAATGCATACTATTGGCACCGCTTCTTTTCCCATCAGCCCGACCTCAATTACGATAATCCGCGCGTCCTGCGCGCGATCATACGCGTGATGCTCAAGTGGGCGGCGCTCGGCGTGGACGGGTTCCGGCTCGACGCCATCCCCTATCTTTGCGAGCGGGAGGGCACGAGCAACGAGAACCTGCCGGAGACGCACGCGATCATCCAGCAGATACGCGCAACCCTCGACGCCTATGCGCCCAACAAGCTCCTGCTCGCCGAAGCGAACCAGTGGCCCGAGGACGTCAGCGCCTATTTCGGCAATGGCGACGAATGCCACATGGCATATCACTTCCCGCTGATGCCGCGCATCTACATGGCGATCGCGCAGGAGGACCGTTTCCCGATCACGGACATCCTGCGGCAGACGCCCGACATCCCGGCGAACTGCCAATGGGCGCTCTTCCTGCGCAACCACGACGAGCTGACGCTGGAAATGGTGACCGACGTCGAGCGCGATTATCTGTGGTCGACATACGCGACCGACCCGCGAGCGCGGCTCAATCTCGGGATCCGGCGGCGGCTCGCGCCGTTGATGGACAACGACCGCCGCAAGATCGAATTGATGAACTCCCTCCTGTTCTCGCTCCCGGGCACGCCGATCATCTATTACGGGGACGAGATCGGAATGGGAGACAACATCTATCTCGGCGACCGCAATGGCGTGCGCACGCCCATGCAATGGACGCCGGACCGCAACGGCGGCTTCTCGCGCGCCGACCCGGCGCGGCTCTACGCGCCGCTGATCATGGATCCGGTCTACGGCTACGAGGCCGTCAATGTCGAAGCGCAGTCGCGCAGCCTGTCGTCGCTGCTGAGCTGGATGAAGCGGATGATCGTGGTGCGCAAGTCGAGCAAGGTGTTCGCTCACGGCACGCTCTCGTTCATCCGCCCGACCAATCGGGCCGTCATCGTCTATGTGCGGGAGTACCAGGAGGAGGTGCTGCTCTGCGTCGCAAACCTGTCGCGTTCGGCGCAAGCGGCTGAGATCGATCTGTCGCCCTGGCGGGGACGTGTGCCGATCGAGATGATCGGGCGCTCGGAGTTCCCCCCGGTCCGGGAGCAGCCCTATCTGGTGACGCTCGCGCCGTATGGGTTTCTCTGGCTGCGCCTCTACGATGAGCACAAGCCTCGCGTCGACTCGCCGACCTTGGTCCCCGAATTCGAGACCATCGTGGTCAGCGCGGGAAAGCCGCCATTGGCCTCACACCGCACTCGGACGATCTTCGAGCGCGACGTGCTGCCGGCCTATCTCGCCCGCAGCCGCTGGTTCCCCGGCAAGGATGCCGCGCATGTCACCGCGCGGCTCAAGGGGACCATTCCGCTTGCCGATCGCGATGGCGGCCTGGAGCTCGCCTTGGTCGAAGGCAAGGGCGGCCGCGAGACTGCGGATTATATGCTGCCGATCGCGGTGAAATGGACGCGCTTCAGTCAGGAACGCGAGAACCCGCGTGCGCTGGCTGCCGCTCGTCAGGGAGCACGCGAGGGCACGCTGATCGACGTCGCCGCCGACGAGCGCTTCATTACATTGTTGCTGGACAGGCTGGCGCGGGGCGAGAACATCGAGGTTGATGATCGGCGGCTGGAATTCAGCCGTGGTTCCAAGTTCCCGCCGGCGCCGCTTGCTCTCGGCGGACCGGTGCGTGCGATCGACACCGAGCAGTCCAACACGACCGCGCTGGTCGACAGCAAGTTCGTGGTGAAGCTGTTTCGGCGCCTCGAAACGGGCATCAACCCCGAGGTCGAGGTCGGCCGGTTCCTCACCGATGTGGGATACACCAATGCACCGGCGCTGCTTGGATCGGTCGAGCTTGTCGAGGACGACCGGCGTAGCGCGCTTGCCGTGGTCCATGCGTTCGTCGAGAACCAGGGCGAGGCGTGGACCGTCACCAGCGCATTTCTCGACCGCTACGTCGAAGAGCAGCGCCTGCTCGCCCCTGAGGATGCCACGCAGAGCGCAGAGCTGCAGTCCTATCAGAGGCTGATGGGGGTGATCGGGCGGCGACTGGCCCAGATGCAGCTGGCGCTTGCGAGCCGCGACGACGTCGAGGCATTCCGGCCCGAGCCGCTGACGTCGGAGGACATATCGACGTGGCGGCGGCGAATCGTCAAGCGCGCGGAACGCGTGCACGATATGCTGGCGAAGCGACGCGACAAGCTTACCGACGCGGACCAGGCGCTTGCCGACAAGATGCTGGCGCGCGCACCCTCCTTGGAGAGCAGCCTTCGCGCGCTCCTGCCCGACACGGCGGAAGGTTGGAAGATCCGGCACCATGGCGATTTCCACCTCGGCCAGGTGCTGATCGCGAAAGATGACGCCTACATCATCGATTTCGAGGGCGAACCGCGCCGCACCATGGCGGAGCGGCGGCGCAAGGCGCCGGCGGCACGCGACGTGGCCGGCCTGATCCGCTCGATCGACTATTCGACAACGGCTGCGCTCGAGCGCGCCCGCTCGAGCGCGCCGGACGAGCACGGCAAGATCGAGCGCGCCCTCGATGTCTGGCGCGACTTTGCGGCCGATACGTTCGTCGGCGCTTATCGAGAGACCATGCGCGACCAGATGCTGTGGCCCGGGAGCATCGAGGCGGCGGATCGTCTGCTCGATTTCTTCCTGATCGAGAAAGCCTATTACGAAATCGAATACGAGCTCGCCTACCGGCCTGATTGGCTGCGCGTTCCGCTGGCCGGCCTCGTGCGCATACTGCTGTCGCGGGAGGAGGTCGCATGAACGCGCTTTCCAACGAGGCCTATGCGGTCATCGAGGGCCGCCATTCCGATCCCTTCCACTATCTCGGTCGCCACATCGAAGGCCGCACGCCGGTTGTGCGCGCTTTCCTGCCGGACGCGTCGGAGGTTGCGGCGGTCGACGACGAGGGGCATGTCTCGCGCCTGACGCGGCTCCACGAGGCGGGTCTGTTCGCCGGGCCGGTCGCTTCCGAAATGCCGCACTATCGTCTGCGGGCGCGTTACGGCGAGAGGCTGGTCGAGCTCGAGGATCCTTACCGCTTCCCCCCGATCCTGTCCGATCTGGACCTTCATCTGCTCGGCGAGGGTAAGCATCTGCGGCTTTACGACAAGCTCGGCGCCCATCCGATGGAGATGGAGGGCGTGCAGGGGGTCGGCTTTGCGGTGTTTGCGCCCGGGGCCCAGCGCGTCAGCGTGGTCGGCGACTTCAATTTCTGGGATGGCCGGCGCCATGCGATGCGGGTGCGCAGCAATGGCTTCTGGGAGATCTTCATCCCCGGCTGCCGATCGGGCGACAAGTACAAGTACGAAATCATCGCGTCCGACGGGACGATGCTGCCGCTCAAGTCCGACCCGGTCGCCTTCGCCAGCGAGCTGCGCCCGCGCACGGCCTCGATCGTGATCGATATCGCCGCGCTGCCGCGGCCCGCCCCGCCACCGCCCCGCGCCAACGCGCTCGACTCGCCAATGTCGATCTACGAGGTCCATCTCGGGTCGTGGCGGCGCAAGCCGGAGGAGGGAGATCGCTGGCTCAGCTATCGCGAGCTCGCCGAGCAGCTCCCGGCCTATGCGCGCGAGCTCGGGTTCACCCATGTCGAGCTTCTTCCGGTCAGCGAACATCCGTTCGACGGCTCCTGGGGTTATCAGCCTACCGGCCTGTTCGCGCCGACGAGCCGCTTCGGCACGCCGGCCGACTTTTCACACCTTGTCGACGCCTGCCATCGCGCCGGCCTCGGGGTCCTGCTCGACTGGGTGCCGGGACATTTCCCCGACGATCCGCACGGGCTGGTCCGGTTCAACGGCACGGCGCTCTATGAGCACGCCGACCCTCGCCAGGGCCGTCATCTCGACTGGGATACGCTGATCTACAACTACGGTCGCTTCGAGGTCGCCAACCTGCTGCTGGCGAACGGACTGTTCTGGCTGGATCGATACGGCGTCGATGGGCTGCGCGTCGACGCGGTCGCCTCGATGCTCTACCTCGATTACAGCCGGAGCGCGGGCGGCTGGGTCGCCAACAAGCACGGCGGGCGCGAGAACCTGGAGGCGATCGACTTCCTCCATCGGCTCAACAGCGAAGTGTTCGGACGTTTCCCCCAGGCCACCACGATCGCGGAAGAATCGACCGCTTGGCCGAAGGTCTCGCGTCCGGTCGACATGGGCGGCCTCGGCTTCGGCTACAAATGGAACATGGGGTGGATGCACGACACCCTCAATTACATCGCCAAGGATCCGATCTATCGCCGGTATCATCACGGCGACATTCTGTTCGGATTGCACTACGCGTTCTCGGAGAACTTCATCTTGCCGCTGTCGCACGACGAGGTCGTGCATGGAAAGCGCTCGATCCTCGGGCGCATGCCGGGCGACGAATGGCAGCGGTTTGCCAACCTGCGCGCCTATTACGGCTTCATGTTCGGGCATCCGGGCAAGAAGCTCCTGTTCATGGGAAGCGAATTCGGCCAGGAGCGGGAGTGGAACCATGAGCGCTCGCTCGATTGGCACCTGCTCGAGCACCCCCGGCATGCCGGGGTCCAGACGCTGATCCGCGATCTCAACCATCTCTACCGATCGCTGTCGGCGCTGCACGAGCTCGACTGCGAGGCGAGCGGGTTCGAATGGATCGTCAGCAATGACGCCGACCGCAGCGTGTTCGTGTGGTTGCGGAAGGGCAGGGACCCCCACGCACGCTGCCTCGTGGTGCTGAACTTCACCCCCGTGGTCTACCGCAATTACCGCGTCAAGGTCCCGTTCGTCGGCCGCTGGCGAGAGGTGCTCAATACCGATGCGACGGATTACGGCGGCAGCGGCGTCGGCAATGGTGGCGGGGTGAGTACCTCGAACAACGAGGCGATGCCGGAGCTCAGCCTCGTCGTCCCGCCCCTTGCAGCGATTTTCTTGGTCCCCGAGGACTGACCGGGAATCGACCGTGGCCGAGTGGCGCGTGGGGGGCTCGACTTGTCGGCCCCTCATGCGACCTTCTACCACTGGCCGGAGCAGGTCCGAGATGCCAAGCCGCGCGGCGGCGGCGTGGCTCCGAATGTGCGCTACATGTCGGTGAGGGCCGGTCGCGGACTCCGTCGCGGAACGGCGGCAGGGCGAACACGTTAAATCACCATTCCATCAGAGGTTATCCTTGCCCTCCTTTTTCGCACGGCAGTTCTCCTGGCTGCAGAGACCGCACAAGGGCGTGTCTGCCGGGACGCCGTACCGGCTCGGCGCCACGTGGGATGGCCGGGGCACCAATTTCGCATTGTTCTCCGCCAATGCCGAGAAGGTCGAGTTGTGCCTGTTCGACAGCCACGGCCGCCGCGAGCAGGCGCGCATCGCCTTGCCGGAGCGCACCGAGGATGTCTGGCATGGATATTTTCCCGATGTCGGGCCCGGGCAGCTCTACGGCTACCGCGCGTACGGGCCTTACGATCCCGAGCGGGGATTTCGCTTCAATCCGCACAAGTTGCTGATCGACCCCTATGCCAGATCGCTTGCCGGCCGGCTGGTGTGGAGCGATGCGCATTTCGGCTACCGCACCGGTCACGGGCGCGGCGACCTGTCGTTCGACCGGCGGGACAACGCGCGGGGAATGCCCAAGGCGGTGGTCGTCGACGAAGGCTCGCCGCCGCCGAGGCCGCCGCGCAACCGCATCGCCTGGGAAGACACCATCATATACGAGGCGCATGTCAAAGGACTGACCAGGCTGCGCGAGGACGTGCCCCCCGAGTGGCGTGGCCTCTTTCGCGGGCTCAGTGCGCCGGCCGTGATCGACCATCTCAAACGTCTGCGTGTCACGAGCATCGAGCTGCTGCCGATCCACGCCTTCGTCGACGACCGTCGTCTGGTCGAACACCAGCTCGTCAATTATTGGGGCTACAACTCACTGTGCTTCTTCGCGCCCGAGGCGCGCTACGGGGCGGAGAACCCTCTCTCGGAATTCCGCGCCACCGTCTCGCGTCTGCATGATGCCGGCATCGAGGTGATCCTCGACGTCGTCTACAACCATACCGCCGAGGGCAATCATCTCGGTCCGACGCTGAGCTTCCGCGGCATCGACAACACGTCTTACTATCGTCTGCTGCCCGACAAGCCGCGCTACTACGACGACGTGACTGGCTGCGGCAACGCTCTCAACCTCGCCCATCCACGCGTGCTCCAGCTCGTGATGGATTCGCTGCGTTACTGGGTCGAGACCTGCGACGTCGACGGATTTCGTTTCGACCTCGCCCCCACGCTCGGTCGCCTCCACGACGGGTTCAGCCCCAATGCGCCGTTTTTCGCCGCGATCCGCCAGGACCCGACGCTGGCCGGCGTGAAGCTCATCGCCGAGCCGTGGGACCTGGGTCCGGGCGGATATCAGGTCGGGCAATTTCCGGCCGGCTGGTCGGAATGGAACGATCGCTACCGCAGCACGCTTCGCCGCTACTGGGCAGGGGAGGGGAACCTGATCGGCGACGTCAGCGGCAGGATGACCGGGTCGGCGGATTTGTTCAATAATCACGGGCGACATCCGAGCGCCAGCATCAACCACGTCACGGTGCATGACGGATTCACCCTTGCCGATCTGGTGAGCTACAACGCCAAGCACAACGAGGCGAACGGGGAAGAGAACCGCGACGGCGCCGACGAGAACCACAGCACCAATTGCGGCCACGAAGGCCCCACCGACGACCCGAAGATCCTCGCGCTGCGTCGCCGGCTGCGCCGCAACCAGCTGTCATGCCTCATGCTGGCGCAGGGTGTTCCGCTGCTGCTCGCCGGCGACGAAGTCGGCAACAGTCAAGGCGGCAACAACAATGCCTATTGCCAGGACAATGCGACCGGGTGGATCGAGTGGTCGGGGATTGATGGCGAGGAAGACCTGAGCGGGCTGATCGCGCGGCTGACCACCATGCGCGCCCGCTTCCCGCAGCTGCGCACGCGCCGCTGGGTCGAAGGCCGGCGAGCGGACGGCTCCTTCGGCGTGCTGTGGCTCACGCCACAGGGCACCGAGATGACCGAGACGGACTGGAATTTTCCCGAGGGCCGTTTTCTCGCTTACGTGCTCGGGCCGGGCGAACCCGGCGGCGAGCCGGTCTTCATCGTGCTCAATGCCGCGCCATTGCCGATCGAGTTCAGCCTGCCAGCCCTGGCGGAATACTCGCGCTGGACATGCCTGCTCAACACCGCGCTCTCGGCCGAAAAGTACGAGGCCTATCCGGCTGGCGCGCGGGCGAAGGCACCGCCGCGCGCGGTCATGCTGTTCGCGGGTCAGGCGTGAGCGAGCATCGTTTCGGGCCCGCGCTCACCGCTTCCGCCGCAACCTTCCGGCTCTGGGCGCCTGCCGCCAAGACGGTCGAGCTCGTGCTCGATCGACCGATGGCGATGGCGGCCGATGCACAGGGCTGGCGAACGCTCGCGGTCCCGGGCGCGGGCCCCGGCACCCGCTACACATTCCGCATCGACGGCGAGCTCGAGGTGCCGGACCCGGCGTCGGCGTTCCAGCCCGAGGATGTCGCCGGACCGAGCGAGGTCATCGACCATGCGGCCTTTCGCTGGCGCGCCGGCGACTGGCGCGGACGGCCGTGGGAGGAGGCGATCATCCTCGAGCTCCACGTCGGGACCTTCACGCCGCAAGGCACGTTCCGCGCCGCCATCGACAAGCTCGACCACGTCGTCGCCGCCGGCTTCACGGCGATCGAGCTGATGCCCGTCGCCGATTTCCCCGGGCGGCGCAACTGGGGCTATGACGGTGTGCTGCTGTATGCCCCGGACAATGTCTACGGCCGGCCGGACGATCTGCGCGCCCTGATCGACGCCGCCCACGAGCGCGGCCTGATGGTGTTTCTCGACGTCGTCTACAATCATTTCGGGCCCGAGGGGAATTACCTTGCGCGCTATGCGCCGGCGTTCTTCACGGCCGCGTCCACGCCCTGGGGCCGTGCGATCGATTACCGTGTGGCGGAGGTTCGCGCCTTCGCCATTGAAAACGCGCTGCACTGGCTGCGCCACTATCGGTTCGACGGACTGCGGCTCGATGCGGTCCATGCGATCACGGAACGGGGCGAGCCCGACATCCTGGAAGAGCTCAGCCGCAGGGTCGGCGCCTTCGCCAGGGCAAGCGGGCGTCTGATCCATCTCATGCTCGAAAACGACGACAATGGCGCACGCCTGCTCGATCCGCGCCGCTCCGTCCCGGACGGAAAGTACCGCGCCCAGTGGAACGACGACTATCATCATGCCTGGCATGTGCTGCTCACCGGAGAGCCGCACGGCTACTATCGCGATTATGCGGATGCGCCGTCGCGCCGGATCGCACGCGCCCTGAGCTCCGGCTTCGATTATCAGGGTGAGCGGTCCGCCCATCGCGGCGGACAGCCACGCGGGGAGCCGAGCGCCGCGCTCGCGCCGACCGCCTTCATCGACTTTCTGCAGAACCATGACCAGATCGGCAATCGCGCGCTCGGCGATCGGATCGAGGCGCTGTCCGACCGGTCTGCGATCGAGGCGGCGCTCGCCGTCACGCTGCTCGCGCCAATGCCGCCGATGATGTTCATGGGGGAAGAATGGGGCTCGACGCAGCCGTTTCCGTTCTTCTGCGATTTCGGCGGCGCGCTCGCGGAAGCGGTGCGCAACGGACGGCGGAAGGAGTTCGCGGAGGCCTATGCGCGGTTCGGAGATCGCGTTCCCGATCCGCTCGCGGAGTCGACGTTCCGCTCTGCGGTGCTCGATTGGAACGGACCGGCAACCGGGTCGGGGCGGGAGCGGCTCGGACTGGTGCGCAATCTACTGGCAGCGCGCCACGCCAAGATCGTTCCGCTGCTCGCCGGCGTCTCCTTCGCGCCGGATGGAGCGCGCTGTGACGCAAGCGTGATCGCGGTCGAATGGACGCATGCCGCGGGACGCGCGCTGCGGCTGTTGGCGAATCTGTCCGGCGCACCGGCGGGGCGGCCCACGATCTGGACGGGGGGAGAAGCGATCTGGGGTGGTGACCCGCCCGATCCGTTGCCTGCCTGGTCGGTGTTCTGGAGCCTGGGAGCCGGATAGTGGCCTCCCCGGTCGCCACGTATCGCGTCCAGCTCACGTCCCGCTTCGGCTTCGCCGATGCGGCGCGGATCGTTCCGTATCTGCGCGACCTCGGCATCAGTCATCTCTACACGTCGCCGATCCTCAAGGCGCGCGCCGGCAGCTCCCACGGCTACGACGTCGTCGATCCCACGCAGATCAATCCCGGGCTCGGCGGGGAAGAGGGCTTTGCGCGCCTCGTCACCGCATTGCGGGCGGCCGAGATCGGCCTGATCGTCGATTTCGTGCCCAACCACATGGGCGTGCAGTACGCCGACAACCCGTGGTGGCTCGATGTGCTGGAATGGGGGCCGCGATCGCCGCATGCCCGCGCATTCGACATCGAATGGTACGCCCTGCCGTATCGGTCCCGACCGGCAGTCCTCGTTCCGGTCCTCGGCCGTCCTTATGGGGAGGCGCTCGCGGCGGGCGAGATCGTGCTGCGCTACGATCCGCGCGAAGGCAGCTTTTCGGCGTGGTACTTCGAGCACCGCCTGCCGATTTCGCCGGTGGACTACGGACGCATTCTGCGGACCGTCGTCCGTGATGCGGATCCGGCCGGTGCGATCGGCCGCGCGATTCTGGCGCTGGTGCGAGAGCGCTGCCGTGAGGGCCACCCCGCCCTTGGCGAGGCGGCGGCCTTCAAATCGGCGCTCGCCGGCATCGCGGGCGGGGCAGACGTCATCAATGCGGGGCTCGCGCTCTATCGGCCTGGGCAGACAGGCGGCCCGCGTCGCCTGCATCGCCTGCTCGAACGCCAGCATTACCGCCTCGCGCATTGGCGGCTTGCCAGCCGCGAGATCAACTATCGCCGTTTCTTCGACATCAATACGCTTGCGGGTCTGCGGGTCGAGGACGACGAGGTCTTTTCCGCGCTTCACACCCGTGTTCTGCCGCTGATCGCTGACGGTACGATCTCCGGCCTGCGGCTCGACCATATCGACGGCCTCGCCGATCCGGCCGGCTATTGCGGTCGCCTGCAACAAGCGGTCGCGCAGGTGCGGCCTCGGCCCGATCATTTTCCGGTCTTGGTCGAAAAAATCCTCGGCGAGGGCGAGCGGCTGCTCCGGTTCGATGGCGTGGACGGCACGACCGGTTACGAATGGCTCAACGTCATCTCTCGTGTGCTGCTCGATCCCGCCGGCCTGCCGAGCCTCGACCGGACCTGGCGCAGTGTGAGCGGGGATGCGCGCCCGTTCCCGCAATTCGTCGAAGAAGCGAAGCGCGAGGTGCTGCGCAATCTGCTGGCCAGCGAGCTGCGCATGGTTTGCGGGCTGCTCGCCCGGATCGCGGCCGGATGCCCTCGGACGCGCGATATGGCGGCGGACCGGCTGGGCGCCGCGTTCGAGCGCTATGTGGTCCGGCTGCCGATCTATCGGACCTATGTGACGTCGGCCGGGGCCAGCGATACGGACCGTGCCCTCATCGACCGTGTCATCGGTGAGGCACGCGCAGCCGCGCCGGCCGCGGACGGCCCTGTGTTCGATTTCCTGCGCGATGCGCTCACCCTCGATCTCGTTGCGCCGGGACGAACCGGCTACAGCCGCAGGCGGCTCCTGACTTTCGTGCGCAAGGCGCAGCAGCTGACCGGCCCCGTGATGGCGAAGGCCCTCGAGGACACCGCGTTTTACCGCTATCACCGGCTGCTGGCTCTCAACGAAGTCGGCGGTGATCCGGCATCCGGCGGTCTGAGCCTCGATGCCTTTCACGCGCGCATGCGCGAGCGGGTCGCCGAGCGCGACGGCGGGCTGACCGCAACCGAGACCCAGGACACCAAGCGGGGCGAGGACGCGCGTGCGCGGCTGCTGGCGCTCTCCGAATTGCCCGACGAATGGGCCGGTGCGCTGGCGCAATGGCAGAAGGAGAACGCACGGTTTGTCCGCCACGTCGGCGCGCGCCGCGTTCCATCCGCGGCGCACGAATACATGCTCTATCAGGCGCTTGTCGGCGCCTGGCCGGCAGAGGGCGACGGACGTGACCTGGTCGAACGCTTCCAGGCTTACGCGCTCAAGGCGGTGCGCGAGGGCAAGACGGAGACGAGCTGGCTCGATCCGGACGAGGATTACGAAAAGGGTCTCGCGGATTTCATCACCGGCATGCTCGGACATCGACCCTTCATCGACCGGTTCGAGCCGTTCGCCCGGCGCATCGCCCTCCTGGGCGCATTGAATTCACTGACCCAGGTCGCCCTCAAGGTCGGGATGCCGGGCATCCCCGACTTCTACGAGGGCAGCGAGTTCTGGGACCTGTCGCTGGTCGACCCCGACAACCGGCGGCCGGTCGACTTCGCGGCGCGTCAGGGCGCCCTGTCCATTGATGCCGGCGAGGCGGATTGGCCGGCGCTCGTGACCGGCTGGCGGGACGGCCGCATCAAGCTGGCGCTCACTCGTCGGCTGCTCGCCTGGCGCCGCTCTTTCGCCGAGGTGCTGGGGAAGGGCGACTATCGGCCGTTGCGCGTCACCGGACCGGACGGCGAGCACGTGATTGCATTTGCCCGGGTGCTCAATGCAAAGGCCGCAATCCTGGTAGCGGGGCGCCTCTTCGGGCCGCGGACCGAGGGTGGCCGGCATTGGCCGCGTGCCGAATCGTGGCGCGGCGAGCTTCTATTGGGGGATGCGCTGCCCGGCTTTTCGGTGACCGATCCGCTTCGCCTGGATGCGAATACCGAATCGCTGCCTCTGGCTCGCCTGTTCGACCCGGTGCCAGTGGCGGCGTTGAGCGCCGTCCGCGCGGATACAGGAGCCGGCCGCTCGTGAGCGGAAGCAGGCCGTCCGGGATCAGTGGGCCGGACGGCCTGGCGGACGTTGTGCCGACTCACAGGCCGGTTCCCTCCCTCCGCGAATCATACGTAGCACGGGTGGTCGTGCGAGCAATAAGACGATGGAACAAGTTGTGAATATTGGCGAGGACGCCACCATTCGGCCGCATCTTGCCTTGCGTTGTTACATAAAAAGCGCCAGCGCCATGGGGAACCGGGGCCGTCCCGTGCGGCTTATCGCTTTGGTGCCGCGTTCGACGCCGGCGAGGGGGAGTTGCCATGCCCGATGTGAGGATGATCCGGATTTCGGCGCACCGGCAGAACATCGCTCGCTACAGGACACTGCTGCGGACGCAACTCACCGCACTGGAGCGCGATTTCATCCGCCGCCGCATCGCCGAAGAGGAGGCGGAGCTCCGCCGATTGAACGGCGAACGATTTGGAGCGGCCGGTGCATAAGCGCAGCCCTGATCGATAGCGGCTGAGCATTGCCATCCCCATGCTCGAAGAGGGGAGGGCGCGCCGGGATCGCAGCAGCTAGTGCAGCTCCTGCGACTTGTCGTCCTGCACGGCGCCGGCTTGCTCCTCCGAGAGCGTTTGCCCGGCCCGCGGGTCCCGCACACGTCCGATCTGGTTGAGCCGCTCGCGGCCCATCTGCTTCACCAGCGAGCGGACCATGTCGGGAGGCACGCTGTCCAAGGCATCGATCGGCAGATCGAGCAGGCTCCCGCCCCGGGCCAGATGGGCCTCGAGGTCCATGAACCTGTCCAGCCATTCCGTGACGGTGACGGATTTTTCCGTGGCCATGGCGATCGTCCGAGCGACACGATCCTTGTGTACGATTTCCGACGATAGCAAAGGGCTGCCATGCATCAAGCCGATGCAGGCAACGCGGTGGTGGATATGTCGTGACGGGGAGCGCAGACGGACGTGGGTGTGCTCCCAAGTCCACGCTCGCGTTCGCAGAAGACGCGCGAGGTGCCCCAGGAACACGCGCGCTGCGGGCAAGTTTGATTCAAAAGATTTCCGGGAGCGCTCAATGGCGAATGATCGTCCAGGTCCATCGCCCTCCGGCGATGCGGGCCCCGCGGCGTGGATTGCGGCCATCGTTGCGCTGGTGGTGCTCGTGGGCCTCATCGGCTGGGGCGTCGGCTGGTGGGGGAATCCGGGGTCCGAGACGCGCGTCAACGCCCCCGGCTCGCAACAGACGACGACAGGCACCGGCAACGGCAGCACGGCGCCCGCCAACAACCCCGCGCCGCCAAACAACCCTGCGCCGGCCAATCGCTAGTGCCGCGAACCCGAAGTTCGCAAGTCATCTGCCGCAAGTGTGGTTGCGAACTTCGGGTTCAAAAACGGCACTAGCATCACGGAGTTGCTGGTGTCCCTGAGATTCCGAATTTCGCATCAGAGATTGCCGCAAGGATGTGCGAACTTCCGGTGTCCGTCTTTCCTCATCTCATGAAGGTTTCCGGCATCGTCTCATCCTCCGCGCTGTGCCCTCCGGACGGATCAGGCGGCAAGATGCCGCTCGATCTCCGCCACCGGATGGTTGGTCAAATCCTTGTCGATCTCGGCGATGATGCGGCTTTTCACGTCGGCATGGAACGACTGACGCAAATCGGCAAGGATCTTTGGCGGCGCGGCGACGATCACCCGCGTCGCCTTGCGGTCGCGGACGAGCTTCTCCAAGGCGGCTGCGACGTGATGCGCAAACCTGTGCTCCTCCAACTCGTGCCAATCGGTGGTCTCGACGCCGCTGCGGCTGCTGGCATTCGCCCGCTGGAAGGCGCGGCCGGGGCGGTCCGTGCCTTGCTCGTGGGTCGGGGGATTGTCATCCACGAAAACCTGCTCGGCGGTGAGATTGAGCGACCTTTCGTTGCCCGCATTCCGCAGGAAGAGCGCCTTGCGGCCGTCGCCGATGAAAATCAGCGTGTCGTGCGGGATGCGAATATTCAGCTTCTCCATTGGCCACCTCCGCGCCGGATCGTGTTCGGAAGCTCGCCGCGGCGCATAGGTTAAACCGGCTGGGCCCGCCAAGGGTTGCGCAGGGTCAAACTGCCTCAGCTTTCGCAATCCCGGGGCGCCGTGCCGTTCGCAGGCAATCTTTGACCTGCCTCAACGCGGAATCGGGGGATCACGTCTAAGACGGCTGCGTCATCATTCCGAGCGAGGGGGAGCTTCATGTCGATGATGTCGGGCCGTGCCGACGACGCTCAGGCGTCCGGCACGCTCCTGCCGGCCGTCGATCATCTGCGGGATGCGATCGGGATCCCTCATTACCTGAGCGCGCATTACTGGTGGGCCTATATCCATCCCAGGTCGGTGGCGCTGTTCGAGCGGCAATGGCTGGTGAATCTCATTCTGTGGGGAAATTATCGCCGGCTGCGCGATGCCGCGCTGGCCGATCTCGGCGAGCGTCTGCCCGGGCGCAGCCTGCAGGTGGCATGCGTCTATGGCGATTTGACGTGCCGGCTGAGCGGCCTGGTGGCCGCCGGGGGCGGCAGCCTCGACGTGATCGACGTGCTGCCGATCCAGCTCGAAAACCTCGGGCGAAAGCTGCCGGCCGGCGCCCCGGTGCGCCGGCTGCGCAGGGACTCCACGCATCTCGGGGGCCCGGATGCACACTACGATCGGGCACTGGTGTTTCTCCTGCTGCACGAGCAGCCCGCGCGCGAGCGCGAACGGACCCTGAGCGAAGTCCTGCGGGTGGTGAAGCCGGGGGGAACCATCGTCATCGTCGATTACGCGTGCCCGCGCTGGTGGCATCCGCTGCGCTACCTGTGGCGCCCCTTGCTGGCGTTGCTCGAGCCGTTCGCCCTCGACCTGTGGCGGCGCGAGCTCGTGGACTGGCTGCCCCGGCCCGCAAGCCCCGCGCGCAAAGAGTCCTTCTTCGGCGGGCTCTACCAGAAGATCGTGATCACACGGGCGTCGGTCGGCTCGACTGACCGGGCATGCCGAACCAGCACGAGGCATTTGACATGTCTCAATGATAGACTCCTGCACGGGTCTAGTGTGCTGACACATTCTGTTTCAGGAGACCTGCGATGAAAGCGATGGACGTAATGACGCGCGATGTCGTGTCGATCGATCCCGACGCGTCGATCCTGGAAGCGGTGCGGCTCATGCTGCAACACCGGATCAGCGGGTTGCCGGTCGTCGACTCCTCCGGGCAGCTGCAAGGGATCGTCACCGAAGGCGATTTTCTGCGACGCGCGGAAACCGGCACGCAGCGCAAGCGCCCGCGCTGGCTCGAGTTCCTGCTCGGCCCGGGCCGGCTCGCGACGGACTACGTCCACGCCAGCGGACGAAGGGTCGCCGAGGTGATGAGCATCGACGTGCATACCGTGACCGAGGACACTCCGCTCGAGCGGCTCGTCAATGTGATGGAGCGCTATCGGATCAAGCGGGTCCCAGTCATGCATGGCGAAAGGATCGTCGGCATCGTGACGCGGGCCAATCTGATGCGCGCCGTCGCCGCCCTCTCGCTGGCCGAGCGGCCGGTCGCGGCCGACGATGCCGCGATCCGGGAGCGCCTGCTGGCCGAGCTCAAGCGGCAGAGTTGGGCGCCGGTCGGGCTGATCGACGTCATCGTGAAAGACGGTGTGGTCAATCTTCGCGGCGCGCTCACCGACGAGCGCGAGCGCCAGGCGATCCGGATCGCTGCGGAGAATATCCCCGGGGTCAAGAAGGTGGTGGATCAGCTGGTCTGGATCGAGCCGAACAGCGGGGTCGTGATGGAAGCGCCGGAGGAGGGGAGGGCGTCACGCACACGATCGTGACGCTCAAATGCCAAGCGCGCCGTGCTGGCAGATCCTCTGCTCGGTGCGCAATCCCGGTGTCCCACGCCGGATATCTTGCGCCGCCGCGGCTGCTCAGTATGCCGCCTGCAAGTTCTGCATGATGACGTTGTCGTTGACGGCGCGAACGCCCGGAATGCTTTCGGCCGCGACACGCAGCGCCTGCTTCTCTTCCTTCGACAGCGTCAGGCCCCAGAGGTCCACGATGCCGTCGTTCACGGTGACGTTAATGAGTGACGTGTGGGCCCAGGGCTGTGCGTTCAGGTGTGACATGATCCTGTCGCGCAGCTGGCTGTCGGGGACCGGAACCTTCAGTCCCTTGCGGTCTGCGGCGAGGGCCTGGATGAGGTTCGCCCGGCTGACGATGCCGACGAGGGTGCCATTCTCGAGGATCGGCACGCGCTTGATCCCGTGTTTCTCGAGCAAGCTCGCAATGTCATTGAGCGGCGTATCGGGCGCGGCGGTGATTACACGTTTGGTCATCACGTCTGCGACCTTGTGGCCGTGTGCCTTGACGTATTCGGCGGCGAGGCGCTCCTCGTCGACGAACAGCGCGGAGAGCCATCGCGAGCGATGCCGCTCCGTGCCGAGGTCCGCGCGTCGCATCAAGTCGCTTTCGCTCACAATGCCGATGAGCTGGCCGGCACCATCGACGACGGGCAGGGCACTGATGTGGTGCTGCAACAGAATCTGAGCGACCTCTTTCACCGAGGCACTCGGCTCGACCGTGATCACCGGGGAGACCATCACATCGCGCGCTTTCATGGTCAATCTCCTCATGAAGGATGAAATCGAAGACTAGTCCGATCGGCCAGGGCGCCTCTTGATCTCGATCAAAGTCCTCGACGGCAGGGCGTTAAGTTCCGGATCGGGGCCCGTCCTCGCCCTCGCGACAGGAGCCGACGCCGCCATCCGCGGTGACC
Source organism: Xanthobacteraceae bacterium (assembly GCA_035764045.1). GTDB lineage: Bacteria > Pseudomonadota > Alphaproteobacteria > Rhizobiales > Xanthobacteraceae > JAVDCA01. Next base: position 27,011 of record DASTZX010000142.1, read on the forward strand.
TGCCTCGATGCAAGCTGCCTCGTTTCGCGGTTCAATGGCTGCTTGCAGCATCGGCCGTCACGGCCCGAATGCGGTCGAGAAGGGTATTGCCGAGGAGGGGCTTCTCCACGATCGGAATCCCGGCTGCCGCGGCGCGCTCCTGCAGCCCCCTCGGCGGAGCGCTGGTGATCAGGATCACCGGCGCCGACATGTTCTGCCGCCGCAGGGCGGCGGCCAGTTCCATCCCATTCATCCCGGGCAGTTTCTCATCGATGACGAAGCAGGCACAATCCGAAATGGATTGGTCGACCAACATCTGGTCGGCCCGGGCATAGGCGTGGACCGAAAATCCTTCGATCTCCAGGGCGAATTTGAGCGACGCGCGCACCGCCGCATCGTCATCGACGATGATGACGATCGGTCCTGCGCATGCGGGCGCCTTGTGTCCCATACGGCAGGCATGTGCCGTAACCATGCCGGCTGCGCATTGATCTGGCGCAAAATTTTCCCACTCTCGCCGCCGATGCCAGCGGCATTGCGGGCGCCGCGCAGGGGCGGCGGGAGAAGCAGGCTGCTATTCAGCCGATGTGCCTGCCCGGGTGGTACCCTCCAGGATGCCGCCGATCAGGGCCATTCGCACCAGGTCCGACAGGCTTGCGGCCTGCATCTTCGACATCACGTTGGCGCGATAAATCTCCACGGTGCGCGGGCTGATCCCGTGGTCGAAGGCAATCGTCTTGTTGGGGTGACCGGCAACCAGGCCTTCGAGGACCTGGCGTTCCCGGTTCGACAGGGTGGCCAACCGGTCGAGGATCTGCGCGCGGTCGGCATCGCGCTTGGCATCGGCGCCCTGGTGCTGCAAGGCGGCTTTCACGGCGGCGAGCAAGGCTTCGTCGTCGAACGGCTTTTCGAAGAACTCCAGCGCGCCGGACTTCATCGCCTGGACTGCCAATGGCACGTCGGCGTGTCCCGTGATGACGATCACCGGGAGGCGAATGCGCATCTCCTTCAGCCGGTTCAGCAGATCTATTCCGGAAATATCGGGCATGCGGACATCGGTGATGATGCAGCCGGTTGTCAGTTCGTTCGATCGGTGCAGGAAGGACTTGGCGCTGTCATGGGTCTCCACCGCGAAACCCGCGCTCTTCAACAGGAAGCTCAGCGACTCCCGGACAGCCTGGTCGTCGTCGATGACGTGCACGACGGCATCATTCCGCATCGTTGATGTCCTCCTCGCTGACCATTCGGAGCGTGAACTTGAACACGGTGCCGCCGCCCGGATTCGCTTCCGCCCAGATTCGTCCGCCGTGACTCTCGATGATGGTGCGGGAGATCGAGAGGCCGACGCCCATGCCGTGCCGCTTCGAGGTGATGAAGGGCTGAAACAGGTGCAGCAGGACTTCCTCGGAGATCCCCGAGCCGGTATCGGCGACGTTCACCAGTACCATCTGATCGTCAGTCGGCGCGACGGATACCACGAGCTCGCGCCGCTGCGTTTGCTCCATCGCCTCGATCGCGTTGCGCATCAGGTTGAGCATGACCTGCTGGATCTGCACCTTGTCGGCCAGGACCAGGTCCGCCGCCGGATCGAGCTTGAACATGACGCGAACGCCCAGATCCTTCGCACCCACCAGCGCGAGCGCGCTCGCCTCCTCGACCACCTTCTTGATGCTTTCGACCTGCCGCTCGCTCTCGCCGCGCGCGACGAAGTCGCGCAGCCGTCGGATGATCTGGCCGGCGCGCAGGGACTGCTCGGCCGCCCGGTCCACGGCGTCGCGCACCGTGGCGATCGGCTCGTCGGTGCGTCCCTCGAGCAGCCGCCGCGATCCCTTGAGGTAGTTTGCGATCGCCGACAGGGGCTGATTGAGCTCATGCGCGAGCGCGGACGCCATCTCGCCCATCGCGGTGAGGCGCGAGATGTGCACCAGCTCGGACTGGAGCTCATGAACCCGCTGCTCGGTCTTCTGCCGCTCGCTCAGATCGCGGATGAACCCGGTGAAGAAGCGCCGGTCGTATGAGCGCATCTCGCCGACCGCGAGCTCCATCGGGAATGTCGAGCCGTTGCTGCGCTCCCCCACCACCACGCGGCCGATCCCGATGATCCGCTTCTCGCCGGTTTGCAGGTAACGCTCCAGGTAGCCGTCGTGTGCCTCCCGATAGGGCGAGGGCATCATCATCTTCACGTTCTTGCCGATGACCTCGCCCGCACGATAGCCGAACAGGCGTTCCGCGGCCGCGCTGAAGGACTGGATCGCTCCCTGCTCGTTGATGACGATCATGGCGTCCGGAACGGTGGCGAGGATCGATTCGAGATGCGCCTCGCGGGCGATGAACTCCATGCGTGTCTTGCGCAGTCGCTCGCCGAACCAGGCGATTCCGATGCCGAGCGCGGTGAAAGTGGCAGCACGCGCAAGGTCGGCGACGAACAGCGGCGAACCGGGATCGAGCAGGACGGAAAAATCCCCAGACGTGTAGATGTGGCCGAGGACGCTCGCGACCGTTGCGAGGAGACCCGGCCCCCAACCGCCGGCCACGCCGGCGACCAGCACGGGCGGTACCAGAAACAAGTAGAGCGCCGGCTCGGGAAGCGCCGGCGTGAGCATCGAGCGCAGCAGGAACGCGAGCGCGACGGCCGCGAACGACAGGCCGTAGACGACCGCGCGGCTTTGGATGCCGTCGCGGACGAGGTTTCGCAAGGGTTTTCCGGGCGATGTCAGGTCCAGTTGCGCCATGAATGTTGCGTTGTCGCTGGCGATCGGCGGCGCGCTTCCCGCGGTTGGCAGCGCCCACCTCAGGGATTCCCCTTAGGGTGATTATCTGAATTTTCGCTGCGCCGCTCAAGAGTTACGGATTCCGGGTCCACTCGACAGCGGAGTCACCGCCATGCTCATGCAGCCCTCCCTCTCCAGCACCTCGTCCAAGCAGGTCGTCGGCCGCCGCGCGCCCCGTGCTGCTGCGTCAATCCATTCGCTTGCCGGCCCGATCGAGATGATGGGCGCACCAATGGTGTTTTCCCGCAACGGCGAGATCTACGGCGAGGGCGACGACGCCGAGTATGCCTACAAAGTGATCAGCGGGGCCGTGCGGACGTACCGCATCCTCGCCGACGGACGCCGCCAGATCGGCAGCTTCCATCTTCCGGGCGATGTGTTCGGCCTCGAGGTCGGCGACGAGCACGCCTTCTCGGCCGAGGCTGTCAGCGAAACCAAGGTGATCGTGGCCAAGCGCAGCGTGCTGGTGGCGCTGGCAGCGCGCGACAGCGAGGTCGCCCGCGATCTCTGGACCCTGATGGGACGCGAGCTCGCGCGCGCGCAGGAACACATAGTGCTGCTGATCAAGTCCGCGCAGGAGCGCGTCGCGGCCTTCCTGCTCGAAATGGCGGAGCGCCATCCCGCCGGTGATACGATCGAGCTTCCGATGTCGCGACAGGACATCGCCGACTACCTCGGCCTCACCATCGAAACGGTCTCGCGCACGCTGACGGCGCTGGAGAGCGAGGCCGCGATCGAATTGCCGAATTCACGCCGGGTGGTGCTCCGCAATCGCCCGGCGCTGCGGGAAATGAATGCATGAACGGATCACCGCCGAGCAGAGGAGATGACAATGCCCGAGCTCAAGTCCGAACTGAAATACGGGACCTTTGATCGCTGCATCATCCTGTATTTTCGATTTGCCATGGCCTGGACCTTCCTTTACGCCGCCTCGCACCAGGTCTTCGACCCGAGCTTCAGCGTCGCCGGATTCCTGAGTCACACCACGACGTTCCACGGCGTCTACGCGGTGTTCACGAATCCCGCCATCGCGCCGATCATGACCTTCCTGGTGTCGTACGGGCACCTGCTGATCGGCCTGTCGCTGCTGGTCGGGCTCATGGTCCGCGTGAGCGCCGCGTTCGGCATCGTGCTGATGCTGGTCTATTGGACCGCGCACATGGACTTTCCGTACATCGAGAACACCAACAATTTCCTGCTCGACTATCACCTGGTCTATGCGGGCGTGCTGGTGTTCCTGATCGCCAAGCGGGCCGGCCACGTGTTCGGGCTCGATGGGGTGGTCGAGCAGCTCTCGTTCGTGCGGCAGCATCCGTCGCTGCGTCCGCTGGTCGCCTGAGAGCGATCGATGGCACGGTCTACTTCGCTGCATCATGCACAGGCGGCCCTCGTGGCCGCCTGTGCCATCATAGGGTCGCCGCTGCCCGCTTCCGCGCAGATGTCGCCGGCGGCGCAACGGGGCCTCGCTTATGTGCGCGTGCATTGCGCCCAATGCCATTCGGTCGACAAGGTGACGTCGAGTCCGCTCAAGATCGCGCCGCCGTTTCGCACACTCCACGAGCGCTATCCGGTCGAGAGCCTGCAAGAGGCGCTGGCCGAGGGAATCAGAACCGGTCATCCGACCATGCCCGAATTCCGGCTCGATCCCGGGCAGGTCGGCGACGTCATTGCGTATCTGAAGACGTTGGAGTAGTCGCTTGCGCGCCTGTGGACGGCGAGAATGGCAATCGCGGCCGGCCTTACGACACCGCGCTCGCGATCGATCCCGACATCGTCGTCAATCGGATCTCGGGCGCGTTCTTTTTCGACGCCGCAGCCAATGTTGCGGCCGCGCTCGCCGCGGCGAAACGGGAAGTTCCGGACCAGGTTGAGGTCGAGGCTCCGGCACCCGGATTGGCGTGAGTCACGTGTGGACGACGTGCTCGTGAGCGGATGGCGGAAGGGGTGGGATTCGAACCCACGAGGGAGCTTGCACCCCCTGCCGGTTTTCAAGACCGGTGCCTTAAACCACTCGGCCACCCTTCCGTCGGGCTGCGCGCCGAGGCAGCGATAGCGCGACAGTGAATGCGCTGGCAACCGC
>DASTZX010000143.1:0-27830 GCA_035764045.1 Xanthobacteraceae bacterium
CCGCGCGGAAACGGCTTGTAGGCGGTGCCGCCGATCTCGAACACGGCAAAATCCTTGTCGATCGGGGTGAGCTTCACGCCCAGCGACGGCGCCTCCTTGGCGATCATCTGCATGGTGTCTTCGTTCAGGATATGGGCGTGCACGTCGATGGTCTTGGGCATGGGGTCCTCCGGAGGGAGGGGAGTTGTATACGGTGGACGCGATAGTTACCAGATCGATCGGGGGCGGGCCTTGCGTATGAGGGGCTGCAGGCGTATGGCGTCTACAGCAGCAGCCCCCGGGCGTTACCTGGCGAGCGCGTGCGCGAGTTTCCAAAATACGTTTTGAATGGTGCGGAGTTGATCGCCTACCCGAGGACAAGGCGCCATGAATATTGCTGCCCAGTTGTCCGAGTCGCACGACATGATCTCGCCGTTCAATCGGCAGATTCCAGACCACAAAGACATCATCAAAGGCGAACTGGCGCAGCATGGCGAGTGGGTCGTCGCCGACATCTCGACCGACAGTTTCTGGCCAATCAATTCCCAGAAGGTGCGTTGGCGCGGCGTGGACATTTGGATCCTGCCAATCATGAAGGGATTTTATCCGGCTGTCGCCATGAAGGTTCCGCCGGGAAGACGACGCGCTGAGTGCGAAGAGCTGGTGCTCCGGTTTCTGTCGACGCTGTCGTGGGTCGAAGAGCGCGGATTCATGGTGGAAAGCGGCGGCCTTTCGGGCGGCAACCTTCCCCGGCCAATGGCGCGCAACAAAGAACATGGCTTCTCGATCTGCGACGAGTTCGACTTGTCGTACTTCCCCGAGGTCACCGACGAGCAGGCGTTGCTCGCGCTTGCGCTAATGCGGGAGGGTCGCGGGCTCAACCATGTCGGCTATGCCTTCCTGTCGTTCTACAGAATCCTCGAGACGGCATTTCCCGATGATGGCACGCGTATCAAGTGGATTGCGGCGTCAATCGCTGGATTGACTGGCTTCGGGGTCAAGGAAGCTCTCGATGGTCTCCAAGCGCACGGCGTCACAACGCCCCAGGCCATCGGCACCCACCTCTTCAGGTCGGGCCGTTGCGCAATGGCACACGGGGCACGAAAACCGATCGTCGATCCAGACAAACCGTCCGACCTGCGGCGGCTCGGTTCAGAGCTGCCGATCGTCCGCGCCCTTGCGGTCAAGGCAATCGAGGAGGCGTTTGGCGTCGAAACGAGCGATACAAACTACCGAAGGCATCTCTACGAGCTGGCCGGTTTCAAACAAATCCTGGGTCCGAAGATCGTCGCGCACATGCAGAACGGGACGACGCCGACGGAAGAGCCGATGATGGAGATTCCCGACATCAGCGTCCGAATTCGCCGACGCGAGAAATACGCGCCGCTTGAGGGCCTGCGATGCAAAGCGGTTCGCCGCGTCGACAAGGTCCTCTGGATGGATTTCGCGTCCCTCCAGGGCGACATAGAGTTCCGGTTCGCGCTTGATTTCGGCGCGGAACGCATGGTGTTCGATCTGTTCAAAGATGTCGGCGCGCGCGATGCCGGCAGCCCAGAATCGGCCGAGCGCGTCCATGAGATCAAGCGCTTCGAGCACGAATACTTTGGCAATGGCCAGCTCCAAATCGTGAATACCGACACCGGCGAGTTGATCGGTCGTAAGGACGCCTTCATCCCCTTGAACATGTACCTTGATGGCAAACGTGCTGCAGCAGAACTGGCCCATTGGAAAACGCTCGCCGACCTGCGGCGGGAGCGTGACCGAAAATTTGCCGCTGCAATGGCGGCCAATGCCCGTGGCTATAGCATCAGCATGCGACTCTCGTTGCAGGAGCCCGGGCCACCTGCCTAATTGGCAATATTGGCAATCCCGACACAGGTCTCGGTCCGAAGGGGAATAGCCGCCCCTCGTTGATGCGCGTGTGGCTCCCCCTCCTCACCACTCCCGCACACGGGGAGGGAGCACACGCGCGGTGCATGTGGCTATCGCGCAACTGGGAAACGCTGTATCTCCTCAGCTGGAGTAAAGGACGGTGAAGGTCGAGGACATGAGCAAGGCTGACACGAAGGAAGCCATGGAATCAAAGACCAAAAGCGCGTCCGCTAAGAAGCCCGGCAAGGGCTCCTACGCGGTGCGGCACTGGCAGTCCGACGTCATCGTCGACCTCATCAAGCAGTTCGGCTTCCCGTACATCGCGCTCAATCCGGGCGCGAGCTACCGGGGCCTGCACGACTCGCTCGTCAATTACGGCGGCAACCAGCCGCCGATGCTGCTGTGCCAGCACGAGAAGATCGCGGTGCAGATCGCGCACGGCTACGCCAAGGTCACCGGCAGGCCGATGATCGCCATCGTGCACGACGTGGTCGGCATGCTGCACGCCACCATGGGGATCTACTACGCCTATATCGACCGCGCGCCGATCTTCGTCATCGGCGCCACCGGCCCGATGGACGAGAGCCGGCGGCGGCCGTTCATCGACTGGATCCATACCGCCAACGTGCAGGGCGAGCAGGTCCGCCACTACGTGAAATGGGACTACCAGCCGGGCAGCATCCAGGGCGTGCCCGACTCCTTTGCGCGCGCCTATGCGGCGATGATGACCGAGCCGCAGGGTCCGATCTACATGTGCTATGACGCCTGGCTGCAGGAGCAGCCGCTCACCGACGAGGTCGCGCTGCCCGACCGCCGCGACGCCACCGTGCCGGTGCCGATGGCGGCCGATGCCGCGGCGCTCGACCAGGTCGCCGACAAGTTGCTCGCCGCGCGGTTTCCGGTGCTGCTCGCCGAATACACCGGCCGGGCGCCGAACGGATTTGCCGATCTCGTCGCCCTCGCGGAGACGGTCGGCGCCGCGGTCTACGACACCAACGGCCGGCTCAATTTCCCCAACCGGCATCCGCTCAATGTCAGCATGGACCGCAGCGTGTTCGGCGAGGCGGACCTGATCCTCTCGCTCGACACCCGCGACTGGGAGAAGCCGACCCACCGCATCGAGCGCACCAAGCGCACGGTCGAGCCGCTCTATCCGCCGGACTGCGAGCTGATCGAGATCGGCTTCGGCGACATCGGCCTCTCCAAATGGTCGATGGATTATACCCGCATGCCCAACTGCAGCCTGCGGGTGCTCGGCGACACCGCGACCGCGATCCCGGAGCTGACGCGTCTCTGCAAGGAGCGCATCGGCAAGACGTCCGCGCTGGCGCCAAGGATTTCGCGCCGCGCCGCCGACATCAAGGCGCGCCATGACGGGCTGTTCAGCAAATGGGAGCGCCAGTCGCTGGAGGACTGGGACGCTTCGCCGATCACCCTGCCGCGCCTCGCGCACGAGATGTGGGAGGTGATCAAGCACGAGGACTGGGTGCTGACCGCCTGCACGCTGCAGGATTGGGTGCTGAAACTGTGGGATTTCGACAAGCCCTATCGCCATGCCGGGCGCGCACTCGGCACCGGCACGCAGATCGGCGTCTCGCTCGGCGTCGCCCTCGCCCATCGCGGCACCGGGCGCCTGGTCATCGACATCCAGCCCGACGGCGATCTCATGTTCGACGCCGGCGCGCTGTGGACCGCGGCGAAGAACAACATTCCGCTGCTCATCGTCATGTTCAACAACCGCGCCTACTACAACGACTGGGAGCACCAGATCCACGTCGCCGAGCTGCGCGAGACGCCGGTCGAGCGCGCCCATATCGGCCAGGACATCGCCGGGCCGGAGCCCGATTTCGCGACCCTCGCCAAAGGCTGCGGCTGGTATGCGGAGGGCCCGATCACCGATCCGAAGGACATCAAGGGCGCCCTCACCCGCGCGATCGCCAAGGTCAAGGCCGGCCAGCCGGCGCTGGTCGATACCATCCTGCGTCCGCGGTGAGCGGCGGCGCCGTCGCGCCACCGCCCATCGGCGCCGGCATGATGGTCAGTCGCGCCGGATCGAGTCCAGTGGCGCCGTGATCCGCGTGTTCATCGCGGCGTGGTGCCGGGCGCCGTCCTCGGGCTTTGCGTCTCCTGCGAAGCGTTTCATGCGCAGCCAGGCTCGCAGGAGCCTCGCGCAGCAGGCGCCGTCCACGTCATACGCCTTGCGCTTCGCCGCGATCGCGATCAGCGGGAGGATCCAGGGCGAGAGCCCGAGCAGCACGGCCGAGGGCGCGCCCTCAGTGAGCAGCGCGCGCATCAGCGCACCTCGATGTCGTAGCTGAACCGGCCGACGAAGCCGTGCTTGAAGTCGGCTTCGATCACCACCGAGTCGGCGCCGACGAACCCGGGCTTGGGCTTGCACGCGAGCGCCGGGAAGGCGGCAATGAGCGGCCCGGCCGTTGCGGCCGCAATGGTCGATAGACGAATCATCATGGGGGGTCCTTTCCGGGTTCGGGAGCGCGAACCTGACAGGCCCGGCGTCAAGCCGGCGTCAGCCGGCAGTCAACGTGAATCCCCAGTCCGACCAGCGGCCTAGGAGATGCGGCCGGCGCCCCGGCCACCCTCGCGGGCCGGACGCGATGCTTGCCCTCGGCACCGCTTGCGTGAGAAAATTGCAACCGGCGGCCGTTCGCGGCCCCGGGCGAGCCTATCGATGCCGAGAGCGAGCACGATCCTGCGTCTGCTCGGCGCGTTCACCATCGAGGTGAGCGCCGGACGGGCCCTCGTGGTCTCGGTGCGGTCGCGCAAGGCGCGCGCGCTGCTCGCCTACCTGGCGATGAAACCGGACCGGCGGGCGAGCCGCGAGGAACTGGCGACCCTTCTGTGGGGCCATACGCCCGACGCTCAGGCCCGGCACAGCCTGCGCCAGTGCGTGATGTCGCTGCGCCAGGACCTGCGGCCAATCGCGTCCGATCTCCTGGACGTCGATCGCGAGACTATCGAATTGCGCGCGCAGGACCTTGCAGTCGACGCGCGCGAGTTTCTTGCGCTTGCAGCTTCCACGCAGACCGACGAGCTCGCGCGGGCGGCCGCGCTCTGGCGCGGCACATTCCTCGCCGACCTCGCCCTCGACATCGAAGGATTCGAGAGCTGGCGCCGGCGCGAGCAGGACCGCATGGGCGATGCGGCCGCACGGGTGTTCGACAGGCTATGCGCGGCCGCCGATGCGGCCGGCGACGGCGAAGCCGCCATCGCGGCGGCCGAACGCCTGGTCGCGCTCGATCCGAGCCGGGAAGACCGTCAGCGCACCGCGCTTGCGGTCCTCGCCCGCTACCGCGGCCCGGACACGGCGCTCGATCACGCGCGCCAGCTCGCGGCGCTGCTGCGCAGCGAGCTCGACGTTGCGCCGGACATGAAGACGCGCGCGCTGGTGACGGCCATCAGGAACGGGGAGATCGTGCACGCTCAGGCGGCTCGCGTTGCGTCCACGGCTGCGCTGCCGCCTGACGCACCCGCGGCGGCCATGGTTCCAGCGCGCGACATGCAGACGATGCCGACCGTGGCGGCGACCACACCGCTGCCGGTCTCGGCGATGCGTGCCTCGGCTTTGTGGCGCAGACGGCCCGTCGCCGCGGCGCTCGCGGCGATTGGCGTGATCTCGGTCGGCGCCGTCGTGGCGCTTGGGATTGCGGCCGGCGGCCGGATTCCGTTCGGGATCACGGCGGCCGGGACTCCGCCCGGCATCGCCACGCTCGTCGTGCTGCCCTTCGCGGTCGATGCGTCCCGCGGCGCGGAGGACCAGGCCTTCGCTCGACTGCTGGCGCACGACCTCACGGCGGATCTGGCGCGCTATGGCGACCTTCGCGTCGTGTCCGACCGCGCGGCCGATCGCTTTTCCGGCCCGGAGGTCGACGTCGCCGCGGTCGGCCAGGAGCTCGGCGTGTCCTATGCGGTGGTCGGACACGTGCAACGGACAAATGCCGGATTGCGTACCGACGTGCAGCTGATCGACACCAGGACCCGGATGACCCTGTGGTCCGATCACGTGCAGCGCGAGGCGAACGAGGCGGCCGCGCGCACCGACGAGGTCGCGCACGGGCTCGCCCATGCGCTCGTGATCAACATGGTCGGCGTCCGCGTGCAGCGGCTGCGCCACGAACCGGGCCAGCCGCCGCCTGTGGCAGACCTGCTGCTGCGGGCCAGGCTCAGCGAAATTCACGGTTATCGGCGCGACAGCGTGGCGCGAGCGCTCGCGCTCTACGAGGAGGTGCTGCGGCGCGCGCCCAACAATGCGTTCGCCAAGCTCGGCGTTGCGCGGACGATCATCATCGCGACGATGAACTTCATCGACCTCGACCAGCCGCCCGACCTCACGCGCGCCCAGGCGCTGCTGACCGACGTGCTGGAGCGGTTTCCCAATTGGCCCGTGGCACACTACACGGTCGGCCTGCTGCAGAAATACCGCCGCCAATACGACGCGGGCTTGAAGTCGTTTCAGCGCAGCCTCGAGCTCAACCCGAGCTTTCTGCCCGCGCGCGGCCAGGTCGGAGCGCTGCTGACCCGCATGGGCCAGCCGGAGAACGGATTGCGGATGATCGAGGAGGCGATCCGCCTCTCCACCCCCAACGATCCGTCGCTCGGGTACTTCTATCTCTTCGCCGGCGAGGCGGAGCTCGAGCTCGGGCACACCGGGGCAGCCCTCGCCTGGATCGAACGCGCGGAAACCTTCATGCCGGGCTCGCCGCTCGTGCAGGCATGGCTCGCCTCCGTGTACACCGCGACGGGGGATGCCGCGAAAGCCGCCAAGCACGTCGCCATTCTCAAAAAGATCGCGCCCGCGGGGGCTGACCAGTTCGCCCATCGCCCATTCAAGCCAGTGCCGCCGACCGGGTGGCCGCGCACGCGTATCCTCGAAGGGCTGCGAGTCGCGCTGGCGGGATCGCCGAGCTGAGACTCCCGCCCTGATGCATCCATAGCCTCAGGCTATGAGTCTGAGTCAGCGACAATTTTTCCGGCACACGATGCGCTCTTTGTTGCGCGCGCGGCTGCTTGCGACGATATGTAGAGCAGCGTCAAAGAGAGAGAATTCCGCGCATGCATGAGGGCTCATCCGCACTCGCGCTCGTCCTCGGCGGCGATCCGGGGTTTTACGCGATCGTGTCCTTGTCGCTGATCGTGAGCCTGGCCGCGACGGCGATTGCGGCCGCGCTCGGTCTGCCGCTCGGCGCGCTTCTCGCGCTCGCGCAGTTTCGCGGCCGGACCGCGCTGATCGTCGCCATGAATGCGTTCATGGGGCTGCCGCCGGTCGTTGTCGGGCTTGCGGTCTTCCTGCTGCTGTCGCGCTCCGGGCCGCTCGGCGCATTCGGACTGCTGTTCACCCCGAAGGCGATGATCATCGCCCAGATGCTGCTGGTGCTGCCGATCATGGCCGCGCTCACGCGACAGACCGTCGAGGATCTGTGGGGCGAATATCGCGACGAGCTCACGGCGATGCGGATCGGGCCTGCCGGCCGCATCGCGACGCTGCTGTGGGACGCGCGCTTCAGCCTCACGACGACGTTGCTCGCCGGGTTCGGCCGCGCCGCCGCCGAGGTCGGCACCGTGATGATCGTCGGCGGCAATATCGACGGCTTCACCCGCACCATGACCACCGCGATCGCGCTCGAGACCTCCAAGGGCGACCTGGCCCTGGCCATCGGGCTCGGCCTTTTCCTCATTGCGCTGATCGTCCTCGTCAACGCGGCCGCCTGGGGCGTGCGGCGCGCCGGCGAGCTGCGTGCCGGCTGAGCCATGCGGCCACCGGTCAGCGATCTCCCGCTCCTGTTCGAGGACGTGACGGTCGTCGCGCGCGACATCGCGCTGGTGCGCGGCGTCTCGTTGCAGATCGCGGCCGGCGCCCCGACCGTGCTGGTCGGCCCGAACGGCGCCGGCAAGAGCACGCTCTTGCGACTCGCCATGGGCCTGCTGGCGCCGAGCCGCGGCCGGATCACCTGGGGCGGGCGGGCCGAGAGCGACGGCCGGCGCCGCGCCATGGTGTTTCAGCGGCCCGTGATGCTGCGCCGGTCGACGGCCGGCAACGTCGTCTACGCGCTGCGCGCCGCCGGCACGCCGCGCGCCGAACGGCCGCGCCGGCTGACGGACATTCTCGCCCGGGTGGGCCTCGTCCACCTCGCCGACCGGCCGGCCCGCCGGCTCTCGGGCGGCGAGCAGCAACGGCTCGCGCTCGCGCGCGCGCTCGCGCACGATCCCGAGGTGCTGCTGCTCGACGAGCCCACCGCGAGCCTCGATCCGGCCGCCACCAAGGCGGTCGAGGACATCCTGCGGGACATTGCGCAGTCGGGCGTCAAGATCGTGATGGCCACCCACGATCTCGGGCAGGCGCGCCGGGTCGCCGGCGAGATCGTCTTCCTGCTGCGCGGCGAGGTGCGCGAGAGCGCGCCGGCCGAGCGCTTCTTCACCGCGCCCGCGACCCCGGAGGCCGCCGCCTTCGCGCGCGGCGACATCGTGATCTGACAAGGAGACCCATGCCATGCACACCCGCCGCGTCCTTCTCGCCGCCGCACTCGCGGCCGGCCTCTGCGCCCCGGCGCTCGCGCAGGACAAATCGATCGTGGTCGCCTCGACCACCTCGACCCAGGACTCCGGGCTGTTCGAGTACCTGCTGCCGATCTTCCAGAAGGCCACCGGCATCACGGTCAAGGTGATCGCCCAAGGCACCGGCCAGGCGCTCGACACCGGCCGGCGGGGCGACGCCGACGTCGTGTTCGTCCATGCCAAGCCGGCGGAAGAGAAGTTTCTCGCCGAAGGCTGGAGCACGAAGCGCAATCCCGTGATGTACAACGACTTCATCCTGGTGGGCCCGAAGAGCGATCCGGCCGGCGTCAAAGGGACGAAGGACATCGTGGCAGCGCTCAAGGCGATCGCCGCCAAGCAGGCCCCGTTCGTCTCGCGCGGCGACCGCTCCGGCACCAACCAGGCGGAGCTCGCGCTGTGGAAGGAGGCCGGCATCGACATCGCGACCGCCAAGGGCCCGTGGTATCGCGACATCGGCCAGGGCATGGGCGCAGCGCTCAACACCGCCGGGGCCATGGGGGCCTACACGATCTCCGACCGCGGCACCTGGATCCACTTCAAGAACAAGGGCGATCTTGTGATCTCGGTTGAAGGCGACAAGCGGCTGTTCAACCAATATGGCGTCATGCTGGTCAATCCGGCGAAGCACCCGAACGTCAAGGCGAAGCTCGGCCAGACCTTCATCGACTGGCTGGTCTCGCCGACCGGGCAGAAGGCGATCGCCGGCTACAAGATCGACGGCCAGCAGCTGTTCTTCCCGGACGCCAACGTGCCGGGCGCGTGACCCCGTCTTTACGCCGCCGCCGCAATCTGGTGATCTCCCCCGGCCACGGCAATCCGGGGAACGTTAATGAGGCTGGGTTACTTCACGATGCCGGTGCACCCCATGCACCGGAGCTGGACCGATACGCTCAAGCAGGACCGCGAGGCCATCATCCTGGCCGACAAGCTCGGGTTTGCCAGCGCTTTCGTGGGCGAGCATCTCACCGATCGCTGCGAGAACGTCACCAATTCGATGACGTTCCTCGCCACCCTCATCCCGGAGACGAAGCAGATCAAGCTCGCCAGCGGCACCGCCAATCTGGCGCACAAGCACCCGGTGCTGATCGCGGCCCAGGCGGCGATGTTCGATCATCTGGCCGAGGGCCGCTTCATCTTCGGCATCAGCCCCGGGGCGCTCACCTCGGACGCCGAGGCGCTCGGCATCCTCGACCAGGACCGCAACAAGATCTTCGCCGAGGCGATCGACGTCATCCTGGCGATCTGGGAGGGCGGGCCGCCCTACAATATCGACCTGCCCGACAACCGCTTCAAAGTGTCGATCGAGAAGACCGCCGCGCTGCATCTCGGCGTCGGCTACATGGGCAAGCCTTACCAGCAGCCGCGGCCGGAGATCTGCGGCACGGTGGTCGCGCCGTTCTCGCCGGGCGTGGTGCAGATGGGCAAGCGCGACTTCCATCCGCTGTCGGCGAACTTCCTCCTCGCCCAGCACGTCAAGACGCACTGGCAGAACTATTGCAAGGGCAAGGCGGAGGTCGGGGTCGAGCCGAACACCAGCGACTGGCGGGTCGCGCGCACGATCTTCGTCGCCGACGACGACAAGGCGGCGGAGCGCTACGGGCGCAGCGACGCCGCGAGCCCGTATGCGTTCTACTACAGCCAGATGCACGCCAAGATGAAGCGCGGCAAGCGGCTCTACGTGTTCAAGCGCCACAAGGACCAGGCCGACGAGGAGATCACGCACGATTTCGTCATGGACGAGCTCGTGATCCACGGCTCGGTCAACAAGGTGGTGGACGGAATCCTGGCGCTGCACGAGGAGATCGGCGACTTCGGCGAGCTGGTCTATGGCGGGATGGACTGGGTCGATCCCGCGCTCGCCCGGCGCTCGATGCAGCTCCTCGCCGAAGACGTCATGCCGCGCGTCAACGCCGCGATCGGGAAGAAATCCGCCGCGGCGTGACGATTTTCGTCCCATCCACAACTGTCATCGCCCGCAGAAAGCGGGCGATCCAGTACTGCACTTGTCCAGTTTTGCTGGATGCCCCGCTTTCGCGGGGCATGACGGGGAATTGCAGGCAAACGACGACGCAATTACGGAGTTTCCATCTCCACCCATGTCCCCGTGCCGGCGCTTCGCCGGCAGGCTTGCGCGAAGGCGAGGTCGCGCACGCCGGCGGCGAGGTCGGACCTGAGCGGCGCGCCGGTCGCGAGGTGGCGCAGGAAATCCTCCCAGCCGACCCGATACGGATTGACGTAGGGCCCGGCGTCGGGCGCATCGCGCCACGCCGTGCCGTAATCGATGGCGAGATCGACGCCGGGGTTGAAGTGCTTGATCAGCGGCGTATCGGCGCTGCTCTGGATGCGGCAGCGGTGGAGGCCGGCGACGGCCGAGCCGCCCGTGCCGTCGACCTGGAAGGTCATGAGATCGTCGCGCCGAACCCGCGTCGCCCACGAGGAGATGATCGTGCCGACCGCGCCGCTCGCAAGCTCGATCAGTGTGGTGGCCGTATCCTCGACATCCACCGGATAGCGCCTCCCCGCCTCGTCCACGCGCTGCGGCGCGGCGGTTGAGGACAGTGTGACGAGCCGGCGGATCGGACCCAGGATGGTCTCGATCACGTAGCGCCAGTGCGGATACATGTCGAGGATGAGGCCGCCGCCCCCCGCGCTCTGGTAGTTCCAACTCGGCCGCTGCGAGGGCCGCTCCGAGCCGTCGAACACCCACCAGCCGAACTCGAGCCGGAATCCGACCACGCGGCCGAAGAAGTCGTCGCGCGACAGCTTTGCGAGCTTCTGCAGGCCGGGCAGATACTGCTTGTCCTCGACTGCGCCGTGCCGCACGCCGCGCTCGCGCGCGGCCGCCAGCAGCGCGCGGGCGTCCTCCACCGTCAGGGCGACCGGCTTTTCGGTATAGATGTGCTTACCGGCCGCGATCGCCTTTTCCAGCACCTGACGGCGCTGATGGGTCGCGGCCGCATCGAAGACCACGGCAAAATCCGGATTGGCGAGCGCCGCGTCGAGATCGGTGCCCCATTCGGCGATGCCGTGCGCCGCGGCGATCTGCGCCAGCTTTTTTTCATCGCGCCCGACGAGCATCAGGCGCGGCACGATGCGGTCGGCGCCGGCCGCGAGCCCGCCCTCGCGCATGATCGGGACCAGCGCATTGGCGAGATGCTGGGTCGAGGCGATCCGCCCGGTGGCGCCGTTGACGATGATGCCGATGGTTTTGGTGGGCATGACAGTCTCTCGTCATGCGCGGGCATAGCCGTTCGAAGAACGGCGTCGCTTCGCTCGCCTATGTCCCGCGCATCCCCGTCTTTCTTGAACTTCAGCATTAAAGACGTGGATGGCCGGGACAAGCCCGGCCATGACGAATTCGGCGCTAATTCCCCTTCCCCTCCACATCCCGCGTCGGCGTCTCCGGCGTGAGCCCGCCGCGGCGGCGCGCAAAGGTCTCCGTCCCGCTCTGCGGCCAGGTGCCGTCGAGCGCGCGGCGGGCGAACACGTCCCAGGCCGCGTCCCAGTCGCCGAGCTTGTAGCCGTGCCAGGGCGGCTGCGGCGAGAGCCGGGGCAAGCCCAGCTCCTCCCAGATCGCCCGCGCATTGTCCATGAATTCGCGCGCCGGCAGCGCCAGCGGCGGCATCGGGCCCTTGGCGGTGGCGTCGATCATCAGGGTCGCGTCGGTCTTGCGGCCGCCCGATTTCGGGCCGTGCCCGCCGGAGCGATGCGGCACCACGTGCAGGTCCTCGCCCATATTGGCGCGATAGGCGAGCGACCAGAACACCGCGTCCGTGTTGGCGGGATCGACGTCGTCGCTGACCGCGATGACGATCTTGCCGCAATCGGCCCGCAAGGTCGCGGCGCCCTGCATGCCGCGCCAGATCTCGGTGCGCGGCGTCCCGGGGGCGAACTGGAGGAAGATCACCGGCCGGACATTGCTCAGCGGCTCGTGCAGCACCACGCCCTTGATGCCCTTGATGGCGAGCTGGGTGCGCAGGTGCGCGAGGAACATCGGCTCGTAGGCCACCCGCTTGATGACGCTCGATTCGCTCGGCGTCACCTGGCTGACGATCGAGGCGAACACCGCATTGCGACGGCGCGTGATCGCGGTGACCTGCATCGACATGTTGAAGTCCTCGAGCGCCACGTGGCCGTGGCTCTCGCCGAACGGACCCTCGGGCTCGAGCAGCTCCGGATCGATCAGCCCCTCGATGACGAGCTCGGCATCGGCCGGGACCTCGCAGTCGATGGTCACGCATCTGGCGACGCGGATCGGCGCCCCGGCGAGCGCGCCCGCGACGCCCATCTCGTCGAGGTCGATCGCGAGCTTCTGCGGCCCGGTGAACATCACGACGGGCGCCGTGCCGACCACGATCGCGCACGGCATCGGGGTCTTGGTCTTGCGGTGCTTGAGCCAGTGCTGGTAGCCGCCGGCGCCGCCGATGCGCGAGGCCATGCGCACGCCGAGCCGGTCGCTCGCCTTGAGCTGGCCCCGATAGGTGCCCATGTTGCGCACGCCGGTCTCGGGATCGTGGGTCACCGCGAGCGTCGCCGTGAGATAGGGCGCCGCGTCGAATCCGGGCGTCGACACCGGCACCGGCAGGCTGGCGAGCCCCTTGCCGGGTCCGCGCAGGTCATCGCCCGTGATGACGACCTCCTGGCAGGGCGGCGCCGAGACCCGCACCGGCGCGATCGGATGCGCGACCGCCTCGGTCCAGGCGGCGCCGATCTCCTCGACCGGCCGGCCCATGCCGATCGCGTAGATCTCGGCATTGGCCGCGAACGCGCCGACCGCGACCGGCATGTCGTAGCGCCGGCCCGAGGAGTCGATCACGTTGGTGAACAGGAAGGCGCGCCGCTCCGCCTCGGGAAGTCCGCCCTGGAACTGCCAGCGGGCGAGCGGATGCAGCTCGGTGTCCTTGTTGATCGGCCGGTCGATGCGGGTCAGCAGGCCGCGCGCCTCGAGCCGCGCGAGATGCTCCTGGAAGTCGCGCGGCGGGCCGGCGGTGTCGCCGGATTTCCCCGCCCTCGCCTTCGGCCGGTCAAGCATGCGTGATCCGCCTCAATAGCCCGGCGCGTTCTCGATCTGGTCGAACCAGTCGAAGCCCATCTCCTTGACGATGCGGTTGGAGATGACGATCAGCCGCGCTTCGTTCTTCGGATCGGGATTGAAATGCTGATGGATGGTGAACGGCGGCACGTAGATGAAGTCGCCGCGCTGCCACTCGTGCTTCTTCGGCTCCTCGCTCCACTCCCACTCGAAGGCGTCGATGCAGTCGAACTTGAGGTCCCAGTGCAGGTCGTAGCCCGAGCCCTCGACCACAAACAGCACCTCCTCCCACATGTGGCGGTGCTTGCCGGAGCGCTCGCCGGGCTTGAGGAACTGCATATAGGCTTCGACGCAGCGCTCGCGCGTATTCAGCTTCTCGTGCACGAGGTGCTTGATCAGGCCGTCGGCCGATTTCTCCCACGGCATCTCGTCGGCGGTCACCACGTTCGGCAGCGTCTCGTACATCTTGCGGAATGCCGCCGACGCCGCGACGTCGTCGGCGCGGATGCTCGCGGTCTTGTCGCCCACATGCGCGAAGTCGCGCTCGTCCAGGATCTTGCTCATGTCATGACTCCGAAAATCGTCTTTTCTCGCTCCGCTCCTCCTTCGTCATGCCCGGCCTTGGGCCGGGCATCCACGCCTTTCATGCCGTCGTGGCGAAGACGTGGATGGCCGGGACAAGCCCGGCCATGACGCTCATTACAGATCCTTCGGCGGCCGGAAGTCCTCGTGGCCGGGCGTCGCCTCGTTGGGCGGATAGGAGACGATCTTCTGGAACAGGAGGTGCATGAACAGGAACAGCGGCTTCGCCTTGAACACGAGCAGGATCGCCTCGTTGTCGGGATCGTCGTTGAAGTGCTGGTGCACGCAGCCGCACTCGACGATCATGATGTCGCCGGCCTTCCATTCGATCCGCCGCCCGTCATGGACGTCATGGCCGCGGCCCTTGATGACGTAGAACACGGCGCTGTTGAGATGGCCGTGCTTCTGGCCGTAGGCGCCGGGCGCGTAGCACTCGATGTGGGTCTCGATCGACTGGGTGATGTTGGCGTGGCCCGGGGCGATGACATGCTTGCCATAGAGCGCGGGGCCGCCCTTCCACGGGTGATTGCGCGAGGAGTAGACGCGCGGCTGCTGCAGCAGGTCCTTGTAGACGTCGCTGTAGGTGCCTTCGAGCGCACGGACGAAGACCCGCTTCTTCGACCAGCGCTCCCACTTGCCTTCCTTGTCCTCGGTCGGTGCCTGGTTGTGCCCGGGGCCGGGCGCCGTTCGTTCATAAAGGCCGGTCATGCCTGCAACACTCCATATCGGCGGCGATCCGCCTCCCCTAGCAGATATTGCGGCGCGATGCAGCAGCGAGGAAGAGCGGATCGGCGGCTTTAGATGAAGCCGAGCATCGATCTCAGGGCCGGGACATAGTCGCCGAGCAGCGACGCCGGCCAGCTGACCGCCAGCAGGCGATCGAACAGGCCCCAGCACAGCAGCACCGTCGCGGCGGCGAAAGCCGCGGACTGGAGCAGCGGCTCGCCGAAGCCGAGCCACATATAGGCCAGGATGAAGATCGCGATGGCGGGCAGGAATCCGACCAGCCAGATGGTGAGCATGAACACGGCGAGCCAGGAGAAATAGACCACCGACTGGCGGCGCGCCAGCTCGGGCGTGACGCCGATGTCGACGTGCTGCACCTTGACCCCGCCGTCGACGTTGCCGCGCGCCGCGACCGTCTGCTGCTTGCCGAACAGCTCGCTGATGAGGTTCAGGCAGGCGGCCGTCAACGCCATGTAGCAGGCGGTGAGCGGCACCGGCTTGGCGGCCGGCGGCCATTCGGACGAGAGGGAGATCGCGCCGATGATGAAGGCGATGACGGCGAGCGTGAAGGCGGCGGAGGCGCCCACCCGCAGGTGATGCCGCTTCACCTCGCGGATCTCGCGCACGACGCTGACCACGATCTCGGACAGCGGCTTGAACAGCGCCCAGGCGACGAGGCAGAGGATCCCGATGACGACCGGCCGCTGGAGCCAGCCGATGCCATAGAGCGAGGTCGAGATGTACAGATAGCGCTCGAAGATGCCGCCGACCACGATGCCGAGCACCATCGGGGGCCGCGGCCAGCCGAGGCGCTTCATGATCCAGCCGACCACGCCGAAGCCGAACAGGACGTAGAGGTCGCCCCAGTCGTGCGAGCCCTCGTAAGCGGCGACGAACACCAGCGCGATCACCACCGGCAGCAGGATCTCGGGGCGTACGGTCGAGATCTTGGCGAGCCAGCGGCTGCCCGAGAGGCAGATCAGTGCGCCCATCACATGCGCCAGCGTGAGGCTCCACACGATGGTGTAGGTGACGTCGAGATGCTTGGTCAGCATCTCGGGGCCGGGGGTGAGCCCGTGCATCAGGAAGGCGCCGAGCAGGATCGCCATCGAGGCGCCGGCCGGCACGCCGAACGCGATGGTCGGCACCAGATGCCCGCCTTCCTTGGCGTTGTTGGAGGATTCGGGCGCGATCACGCCGCGCACGTCGCCGGTGCCGAAGGTCTCGGGGTTCTTCTCGGTGCGCTGGGCGTAGCCGTAGGCGATCCAGTCGATCACCGCCGAGCCGATGCCCGGGATGGCGCCGAGCCCGGTGCCGAGGATGCCGCAGCGCAGCACCAGCCACCAGTGGCGGGCGACGTCGCGCACGCCCTCCCATTGGCTTGACATGTTGATGCTGCCGGCATGGTCGCCGGCGATGCGCTTGCGCGCCACGGCGAGCTCGCACAGCTCCGGCATGGCGAACAGGCCGAGCGTCGCCGGCACCAGGGGCACGCCGTCGTAGAGATAGAGCGTGTCGAAGGTCCAGCGCAGCGTCCCGCTTTCCGAGCGCGAGCCGACCATCGAGATCATCAGGCCGAGGCCGGCGGCGGTCAGCCCCTTGAGCGGGGCGCGGCCGCTGAGCGTCGCCACCATCGAGAGACCGAACAGCGTGAAGGCGAGAAGCTCGGGCGAGCCGATCGCCAGCAGCACCGGGCGGAGCACCGGAATGCTGATGGCGAGCACGATCGCGCCGACGAGGCCGCCGGCGAGCGAGGAGGCGAAGCCCGCGCCGAAAGCGCGGCCGGCCTCGCCGTTCTTGGCCATGGCATGGCCGTCGATCACCGTCGCGGCCGCCCCGACATGGCCGGGCACGCCAAACAGCACCGCGGTGATGAAATCGGAGGACGTGATCACCGCCGCCATGCCGAGCAGCAGGGCCATCGCGGTGTGCTGGTCCATGTTGTAGGTGAAGGGGATGAGCATCGCCATGCCGACGATGCCATTGAGCCCGGGCAGCACGCCGATCGCGAGACCGATCAGCACGCCGATGATGAGAACGCCCAGTCGCGCCGGCTCCAACAGGAGCGTGAGCGCGTGCCAAGCCATGTGCGCCATGTCGGGCTGCATCGAACGCTGCACCGCGCCGTCCGACCGGCGCAACTCCCTGGTTATCCGGCCGCCGTCACGGGCACAGCCGGGATGGATTTGTTAATTCTTCCGACCTGGCGCGGGACCGCATCCTTCGAGCCCGACCACTGGTTACATCCGAAAGGCATTTGGGCGTCAAGCCGCAGACCGCGCCGGATGGGCCCTGGCATGGTGACGCACCTTCGGATCGCATGGCGCGCCGGTGCAGATCGTGGCATAAGCGCCGCCAAACCCAGTCCGATTGCGTTTTGAGGAGGATGAGTATGCTCTCGATGCGATGCGCGCGCACCGCCGCGCTGGCCATGGCGGCGCTGATGCCCGCCGGGGTCGCCTTCGCCCAGAGCCCGGCCGATTTCTACAAGGGCAAGAACGTCGAGCTCTATATCGGCTACAGCGTCGGCGGCGGCTACGACCTCTACGCCCGCACGATCGCGCGCCACCTCGGCAAGCACATCCCCGGCAACCCCACCATCGTGCCGAAGAACATGGAAGGCGCCGGCAGCCTGCGGCTCGCCAACTGGCTCTATCGCGTCGCCCCCAAGGACGGGAGCGTGATCGCGACCATCGGGCGTGGCACCGGCTTCGATCCGATCCTCGGGCAGAAGGGCGCCCAGTTCGACGGCACCAAGTTCACCTGGCTCGGCAGCGCCAATAACGAGGTGAGCGTGTGCGTGTCGTGGAACGCCACGTCCGGTATCACCAAGTTCGAGGACCTCTATACCAAGGAGATGACCGTCGGCGGCACCTCCATGAGCGCCGATACGGACCAGTTCCCGCGTGTGCTCAACGGCGTGCTCGGCACCAAGATGAAGATCGTCAGCGGCTATCCGGGCGGCAACGACGTGGTGCTCGCCATGGAGCGCGGCGAGGTGCAGGGCCGCTGCGGCTGGTCGTGGTCGAGCGTCCTGTCGACCCACAAGGCCTGGCTCGACGAGAAGAAGATGACCGTGCTGGCGCAGATCGCGCTGCGCAAGCATCCCGATCTGCCCGACGTGCCGCTGATCATGGACCTCGCGAAAACGCCGGAGCAGAAGCAGATCCTGCGGCTGATCTTCGCCCGCCAGGTGATGGGACGGCCCTATCTGGCGCCGCCCGGAGTTCCGGCCGATCGCACCGAGGCGCTGCGCAAGGCCTTCATGGAAACCATGAACGATCCGGAATTCAAGGCCGACGCGGAAAAGTCGAAGCTCGAGATCACCCCGGTCGACGGCGACGATCTGCAGAAGCTGGTCGCCGAGGTCTATCAGACCCCGCCGGAGATCGCGAAGAAGGCCGCCGACATTCTCGGCCCCCAGTGAGGCGACCGCGGTCTACGCCCGGTTTCCCTCTCCGGTTCCAAAGCGCTGAAACAGGCTCTAGTCTCGCATCATGAAGCCCGCACCCTTTCGCCATTATGCCCCTGCGACCGTCGACGAGGCGGTCGCGCTCCTGGCCCGGCTCGCGCCGGAGGACGGCCGCATCCTCGCCGGCGGACAGAGCCTGGTCCCGACCATGGCGTTTCGTCTCGCCCGGCCGCCGCATCTCATCGACATCAACGGCATCACGGCGCTCGGCCGGCTCGCCGTCGAGAACGGCAAGCTCGCGATCGGCGCCTGCGTGCGTCACGCCGCGTTCCACCGCCCGCCCGTCGACGGCCCGCTCGGCGCCCTGCTGGCGCGCGTGGTGCGCCACATCGCGCATTACCCGATCCGCACCCGCGGCACCTTCTGCGGCAGCGTCGCCAATGCGGACCCGGCCTCGGAATGGTGCACCCTGGCGGTGGCGCTCGGCGCCGAGATGGTGGCGCAGAGCGCGCGCGGCAGCCGCGTCATCCCGGCGGACAAGTTCTTTGCCGGCATCATGACGACGGCGCTGGCCGAGGACGAGTTGTTGACCGAGGTGCGGCTGCCGCTGCTGCCGGCCGGCACCCGGACCGGGTTCTACGAGTTCAGCCGGCGGGCCGGCGACTTCGCGATCGCGATGGCGCTCGCGACCTATCGGGTCGAGGGCGGCAAGATCGTCGATCCGCGCGTCGCGGTGGGCGGCGCCGAGCCGCATCCGCGCCGCATCGCCGAGGCCGAGCAGGCGCTCGCCGGCCAGGCCCCGGGACCGGCCGCCTTCACGGCGGCCGCCGAGCGCGCCGCCGCGGCGGTCGACCCGATGGAGGACGTCAACAATTCTGCGGACTACCGCCGCGACCTCGTGCGCGCCGTGACGCGCCGCGCGCTGGAACAGGCGGACAAAGCCGGCCAATGAACGCTCCTGGAAAAGTCGAGGCGACGACCTGGATCGGCCGCTCGGTGGAGCGGCTGGAGGATCCGCCGCTGGTCACCGGACGCGGGCGCTTTGCGGGCGACATCTCGTTCCCGCATCAGCTCCACATGCGCATCGTGCGGTCGAACCATGCGCATGGCCGCATCGTCGGCATCGACACCGCGGCCGCCAAGGCCCTGCCCGGCGTCGTCGCGGTGTGGACTGCAGCCGACATTGCCGACGTGCCGCCGGTCGATTTCCGCGAGGGCCGCATCGAGCGGCTCGAGCCGTGGCGGCAACCGGTGCTGGCGACCGACCGGGTGCGTTATGTCGGCGATCCCGTGGCCGCGGTGTTCGCCGAGAGCGCCTATGTGGCGGAGGACGCGGCCGACCTCGTCACGATGGAGATCGAGGAGCTGCCGCTGCTGCTCGACGCGCGCGACGAGCCGGGCGAATTCTCTCCCGGCCGCAGCACCGAGGCCATCGTGCTGCGCCAGGGCTATGGCGACGTCGACGCGGTGATGCGCACCGCCCATGCGGTGGTCGATCTCGAACTGTCGGTCGGCCGCCATTCGGGCGTGCCGCTCGAAACCCGCGGCGCGATCGGCCGCTACGATGCGTCGCGCGACATGCTGGAGCTGCACGGCGCCGCCAAGGTCCCGCATCGCAATCGCGATCTTCTGGCGCGCATGCTCAAGCGCAGCCCCTCGTCGATCAGCGTGCACGAGGCGCACGTGGGCGGCGGTTTCGGCATCCGCGGCGAGCTCTATCCCGAGGACGTCCTGGTCTGCGTCGCGGCGATGCGCCTCGGCCGGCCGGTGAAATGGATCGAGGACCGGCGCGAGCACCTGATCTGCGCCAACCATTCGCGCCAGCAGACGCACAGGATCAAGGCGGGGGTCGCTGCCGACGGCAGGATTCTCGCGATCGACGACGAGTTCTGGCACGACCAGGGCGCCTATGTGCGCACCCATGCGACGCGCGTCGCCATGATGGTCTGCGGCATCCTGCCGGGCCCGTATCGGGTGCCGGCCTATCGGTCGGTCGGGCATTTTCGCCTGACCAACAAGACGCCGGCGGCGACCTACCGGGCGCCCGGACGCTACGAGACGACCTTCATCCGCGAGCGGCTGGTCGACGCGATCGCGCATCGCCTCGGCATCGATGCGATCGCGGTGCGGCGCAAGAACCTGATCACCAAGGAGGACATGCCGTATCACGTGCCGCTCGAGGTGCTGGGCGAGGCGGTCCACATGGACACCGGCGACTATGCGGCGCTGCTCGACAAGGTGCTGGCCGCCGCCGACTGGCCGAACCTGCAGGCGGCCCTCGAGGCGCGCCGCGCCAAGGGCGAGCTAGTGGGCGCGAGCGTCGCGATGTTCATCGAGAAGAGCGGGCTCGGCCCATCGGACGGCGCGCGCGTCTCGGTGGACACGTCCGGCGCCGTCGAGCTCGTGACCGGGGGCGCCTCGATCGGCCAGGGATTCGAGACCGTGATGGCGCAGGTCTGCGCCGAGACGCTCGGCGTCGACTATCGCACGGTGCGGGTGGTGCACGGGCAGACCGACCGCATCGCCTTCGGCATCGGCGCGCACGCCTCGCGCGCGACCGTGATGACGGCCTCGGCGACGCATAATGCCGCGCTCAAGCTGCGCGACAAGGCGCTCGAGTATGCGTCCGGCATGCTGCAGGCGCCGGTCGATGCGCTGGCGATCGTCGGCGGCAAGGTCGTGCGCACGGACCGCGGCGCCAGCCCCTCGATCAGCCTCGGCGAGATCGCCGCCGGCCTCGCGCCGACATCGAAGACGCGGGGCAGCCGCGAGCCCGGCCTTTCGGCGGAAGGCTGGTTCGACACCGAGCACCAGGTCTATCCGTATGGGACGCATCTGGCGGTGGCGCGGGTGGACCGCGAGACCGGCGGCGTGACGATCGAGCGCTACGTCATCGGCTACGACATCGGCCGCGCCATCAACCCGATGCTGGTGAACGGGCAGATCGTCGGCGGCTTCACCCAAGGGCTGGGCGGCGCGCTGTTCGAGGAATTCATCTACAGCGAGCGCGGCGATCCCCTGTCGGCGAGCTTCGCCGATTATGTGATGCCGACCGCGCACGAGACGCCGCGGGTCGAGGTGATCCTGACCGAGGAGGCGCCGACGCCGCTCAATCCGCTCGGCATCAAGGGGGCGGGCGAGAGCGGCATCACCGGGGTGGGCGCGGTGATCGCGTCGGCGGTCGAGGCCGCGATCGGCATGCCGGGCGCGATCACGGCGCTGCCGATCACGCCGCAACGGCTCAAGCGTATCCTCGATGGGCGGCGGTGATTATGATGATGACCTCCTCTCGAACCATCCACACCGTCATGGCCGGGCATAGCCGTTCGAAGAATGGCCTCGCTTGGCTCGCCTATGTCCCGGCCATCCACGCCTTAACGCTCGTGCGGAGACGAAGACGTGGATGCCCCGGACAAGCCGGGGCATGACGACTTTGAAAACGGAGTACCCCATGCAGAGCACGCTCTCATCCCGGACCGCGGCGCGCGCATCGAACGAGATGCCGCTGCGGCCCAAGCAGGACCTGCGTGCCTGGCTCGCCACGATGGAGCAGGCGGGCGAGCTCAAGCGCATCACCGGCGCCGAACGCGAGCGCGAGATCGGCGGCATCGTGGATGCCTACCAGCGCACGCCGGGCAGCCCGGCGGTGATGTTCGACGACGTGCCGGGCTATCCGGCCGGCTATCGGGTGGTCGCCAACATCCTGACCTCCGTGCGCCGCATCAATCTCACCATCGGGTTGCCCGACAATGCGAGCGAGATGGACCTGGTGCGGTTCTGGCGCACCTACATGAAGGAGGCGAAGACGATCCCGCCGCTCAAGGTCGAGAGTGGGCCGCTGACGCAGAACACCTACACCGGGGACGGCATCGATCTTCTGAAAATCCCGACGCCGCGCTGGCATGAGCACGACGGCGGCTACTACATCGGCACCGGCTGCATGGTAATCATGAAGGATCCGGACTCGGGCTGGATCAACTACGGCGCCTACCGCATCCAGGTGCACGACAAGAACGTCGCCTCCGTGATGACCTCGAAGGGCAAGCACGGCAACCTGATCATGCGCAAATGGCACGAGCGCGGGGAGCCATGCCCCATCGCGGTGGTGGTCGGCATGCATCCCGGACTGTTCATGGTGGCGGGCATCGAGATCCCGTACGGCAAGAACGAGTACGACGCGGCCGGCGGCCTGATCGGCGAGCCGGTCGAGATCATCACCGGCCCGCGCACCGGCCTGCCGATCCCGGCGCATGCGGAAGCCGCGTTCGAGGGTTTTGTGCACCCGGGCGACCTCATCGACGAGGGGCCGCTCGGCGAATGGACCGGCTATTACGCGGGCGGGCTGAAGAAGGAGCCGAAGATCCGGGTCGAGACCTTCTTCCACCGCGACCAGCCGATCCTGCTCGGCGCCATTCCGGCCATGCCGCCGAACGACGACACCTTCTATCGCGGCACCTACCGCTGCGGCGCGGTGTGGAACCAGCTCGAAGCCGCCGGCATCCCGGAGGTCAAGGGCGTCTGGTCGCACGAGGCGGGTGGCAGCCGCATGTGGCTCACGGTGGCGATCAAGCAGATGTACGGCGGACATGCCAAGCAGGCGGGGCTGATCGCCTCGCAATGCCACGCCGGCGCCTATGCGAACCGCTGGGTGGTGGTCGTCGACGACGACATCGATCCGGCCAACATGAACGAGGTGATCTGGGCGATGTGCACGCGCTTCGATCCGCGCGAGGGCATTGACGTGCTGCGTGGCTGCTGGAGCACCGTGCTCGATCCGATGGCCTATTCGCCGGAAGATCCGCGCAATGCGCGCGTCGTCATAGACGCCTGCCGGCCGTGGTCGCGGCGCGACACGTTCCCGATCGAGGCGCGCTCCAGCAAGGAGCTCGACGCGCATATCCGCGCGAAGTTCGGCAAGGACCTGCCGAAGGGGTTTTGAGATGAGGGCGAAGCGGAATTGTAGGGTGGGCAAAGGCGCGGAACGCGCCGTGCCCACGTGCTTGTCACAAGGTGGGCACGCTCCGCTGCGCTTCGCTTTGCCCACCCTACGGGACTGAGTTTGGCGCCATGACCGAAAAAATCGACATCACGCTCACCATCAACGGCCGCGACCACGCCATCCGGGTCGAGCCGCGCAAGACGCTGGTCGACGCGATCCGCGACGACTGCGGCCAGACCGGCACGCATATCGGCTGCGAGCACGGCATCTGCGGCGCCTGCACGATCATCCTCGACGACGAGGCGGTGCGCTCGTGTCTCATGTTCGCCGTGCAGGCGCAGGGCAAGAAGATCCGCACCGTCGAGGGGCTGGCAAACGGCGACAAGCTGCATCCGCTCCAGGAGTCCTTCATCAAGCATCACGGGCTGCAATGCGGCTTCTGCACGCCGGGCTTCCTGATGCTCGCCGTCAACATGCTGGAGCGTCAGCCCGACATCGGCGACGACGAGATTTTGGAAGTGCTGTCGTCCAACCTCTGCCGCTGCACCGGCTACCAGAACATCATCGCGGCGGTGCGGGCCGCGGCCGCCGACATGCGGCGCGCCGGGGCGCCCGCGTGAAGTTTCCGACGCCGCCGCGCGCGGACGAGCGGAAGGTTCTGGGCCATGCGGTGCCGCGCATCGAGGACCGGCCGCTCGTCACCGGGCACGGCCGCTACGCCGGCGACGTCTCGTTTTCCCATCAGCTGCACATGCGGATCGTGCGCTCGGCGCACGCGCATGCCCGCCTCGTCGCGGTCGATGCCACGGCGGCGCGCGCGCATCCGGGCGTGGTCGCGGTGTGGACCGGCGACGACGTCTCCGACGTGCCGCCGATCGATTTCCGCGATCCCTCGGCCGAGGCGCTGAAACCCTATCGCCAGCCCGTGCTCGCGCGCGGCCGCGTGCGCTACGTCGGCGACCCGGTCGCGGCGGTGTTCGCCGAGGATCCTTACGTTGCGGAGGATGCCGCCGAGCTGGTCGAGGTCGCGGTCGAGCCGCTGCCGGTCCTGCTCGATGCCCATGAGCTCGGCGAGTTCGATGCCGGGCGCCCGACCGAGCCGACCATCATCCGCCACAGCTTCGGCGACGTGGATGCGGCGTTCGCCACGGCGCATGCGGTCGTCGAGCTCACCCTCACCGCCGGCCGCCATTCGGGCGTGCCGATGGAGACGCGCGGCGCGATCGGTCGCTACGACGCGTCGCGCGACGTGCTCGAGCTGCACGGCGCCGCCAAGGTGCCGCACCGGAACAAGGAAACGCTGGTGCGCATGCTCAAGCGCAGCCCGCACGGCATCCACCTGTTCGAGGGCGCGACCGGCGGTGGCTTCGGCATCCGCGGCGAACTCTATCCCGAGGATGTGCTGGTGCTGCTGGCGGCGATGCGCCTCGGCCGGCCGGTGAAATGGATCGAGGACCGGCGCGAGCACCTGATCGCCGCCAACCATTCGCGCCACCAGCACCACCGGGTGCGCGCCGCCGTTGACGCGCAGGGACACCTGCTCGGCATCACCGACGAGTTCTTCCACGACCAGGGCGCCTATGTGCGCACCCATGGGGCGCGGGTGGTCGGGCGCACCATGAGCATGCTCACCGGCCCTTACAAGATCGGCGCCTACCGGGCGATCGGGCACTTTCGTCTCACCAACAAGACGCCGGCCGCGACCTATCGGGCGCCCGGGCGCTACGAGGGCACGTTCGTGCGCGAGCGGCTGATGGACGCGATCGCGCACAAGCTCGGGCTCGACCGCATCGAGCTGCGCCGGCGCAATCTCATTCCGGGCGCCGAGATGCCGTTCACGGTCGAATTCGACGAGCCGGGCGCCGAGGAGCTGATCCTCGATTCCGGCGACTATCCGGCCCTGCTCGACAAGGCGCTCGCGCACTTCAAGTGGAACGACGTGCAGGCCGAGGCGGCCCGGCGCCGGGCGGCGGGCGAAGCGGTCGGCACCGGCGTCGGGTTGTTCGTCGAGGAGAGCGGGCGCGGGCCGGCGGACGGCGCAAAGATCTCGGTCGACCGCGACGGCGTGGTCGAGGTCGTGACCGGCGGCGCCTCGGTCGGCCAGGGTTTTGCCACCGCGATGGCGCAGATCTGCGCCGAGGCGCTCGGCGTCGACTATGCCGCCATCCGGGTCGTGCATGGCCGCACCGACCGCATCGCCTACGGCATCGGGGCGCATGCGGCGCGCGCCACCGTGATGACGGGTGGCGCCGTCAACGAGACCGCGTTGAAGCTGCGCGCC
Organism: Xanthobacteraceae bacterium; assembly: GCA_035764045.1. GTDB lineage: Bacteria > Pseudomonadota > Alphaproteobacteria > Rhizobiales > Xanthobacteraceae > JAVDCA01. The sequence goes on from DASTZX010000143.1 coordinate 25,394, forward strand.
AAGGCGCTCGATTATGCCGCCGAGCTCTTGCAGACGCCGGCCGAAGAGCTCGACATCGCCGCCGGCGTGGTGCGTCGCAAGGGCGGCGATGGCGGCCCGTCGATCACGCTCGGCGAGATCGCGCGCCGGGTCGCGCCCGGCGCCGAGATCCTGCACGGTCGCGAGCCGGGCTTGTCCGCTGAGGCCTGGTTCCACGCCGACCACACCGTGTTTCCCTACGGCGCCGCGCTCGCCCTGGTGCGGGTCGATCGCGACAGTGGCCAGGCTACCATCGAGCGGCTGATGATCGCGTACGAGGTCGGCCGCGCGGTCAATCCGATGATGCTCGAGGGGCAGCTCGTCGGCGGCGCGATCCAGGGCGTCGGCGGCGCGCTGTTCGAAGAATTCACCTATGACGAGAACGGCGAGCCGCTGGCGGTGAGCTTCGCCGACTACCTGATGCCGACGCTGCGCGAGACGCCGGCGGTCGACGTGCTGATCGCGGAGGATTTCCCGAGCCCGCGCAATCCGCTCGGCCTCAAGGGCGGCGGCGAAGGCGGCATCAATGCCATCGGCGCCATCGTGGCCGGCGCGATCGACGAGGCGATCGGCATGCCGGGTGCGGTGACGCGGCTGCCGGTGACGCCGCAGCGGCTGCGGGAAATTCTTCGTTAATTGGATTCGTCATGCCCGGGCTTGACCCGGGCATCCACGACTTTTGAGCATCGGCCTCATGGGGCAAGACGTGGATGGCCGGGCATAGGCGAGCGAAGCGACGCCGTTCTTCGAACGGCTATGGCCGGCCATGACCCCGTACGCCGCTCAAATCCCCTTCAAATACTCCACCAAATCCTGCTTTTGCGCGTCGCTCAGGTTGAGCCTGAGGTGCTCGTCGTAGTGGTTCACCACGTCGAGCAGCGTCGCGAAGCGGCCATCGTGATAGAAGCCGCCCTTCTGATGCGTCCAGAGGCCGGCGAGCGGCGCGGTGCGATACATGTGGGTCGGCGAGCGGTCGGCCTGGAACGAATCGACGCCGACCTCGGCGGGCGTGTGCAGATTGTTGCCGGGCTCGGTGTAGAGCGGCGGCACGTGGCAGGTCGCGCATTTGGCCGCGCCGTCGAACAGCGTCTTGCCGCGCTCGAACGCCGCCTTGTCGTAAGATCCGGCCGGGGCCTTCGGCGCCGGGATCGCGAGCTGATAGAGGTGCAGCGCGGCGAGCTTCGAGGTCAGCCGGTCCGGCTTGTCGCGCGTGTTCGCGGCGCCGCTCTTTGCCGACACCGGATACTGATCCTTGTCGGCGAGACGAGCGTCGAAGAACGTCCCGGCGCCGTGCATCTCGGTCGCGCCGACATAAGCATTCCAGTAGGGAACCGATCCGAAGCCGGTCCAGGTGTGCAGGTTGACGCCGGCGAGGCCGAACGCGGGCGGAATGAGCGTTCCGGCCTGCTTCCCGTCCGGACGCAATGCCTTGCCGTCCTTGTCGAGCTCGGCGTCGAACCGGCCGGGGCCCCAGCTCGCCAGCACTTTCTTGACGGTCGCGACGTCGACGCCGAGAAGATCGGTGAAGGGCTTGAGGTTCGGCGCCAACGACACGATCGCGCCGACGTTGAGATCGCGATTGGCCCAGCCGTCGAGGCGATGGCCGATGCCGGGCGCGAACGAGTTGTCGACCGTCGAGTGACAGAACGCGCACTGGATGCCCATTGACTTGACGCCATGGGCGTCGGCGAATGCCGTGACGCCAACCACGGCGTTGAGCTTCAGCAGCGCGATGGTGACCGCGGGATCGTCGAGATCGATCTTGCCGGCCTTGATCTGCGCCGTCAACGACGCGGGCAGCGCGTCGGCATCGACCTTGAGGCCGACCGAGAGTGCGGTCTTGGGCGACACGCCGGGGCCCACCCCGCCGTTCTTCTCGCCGGCGATTGCCTTGTGGAGCTGCAGCGCATCGCCCCAGAACGCTTCGCTGCCGAAGGTGTCGTAACGGAAGATCTTTCGGCCTTCCTCGAGCTGGGTCTGCGCGTTGCGCGTGATCGTGAGGTCGAACGGCGCCGCGTGCTGCGGCGCTGGGTGCTGCGGCGCCGCATGCCGCGGAGCGGCGAGAGCGAAGACCGACCCGATCAACCCTGCAATGCCGGTGCCGGCTATCAATACGGTGACGCGCTTCATCGCAATCTCCTGCTGGACAAGGGTTCGACTACGAATCGGATGCAACGCCTCAGCCCGGCTGCATGCGCGGCCGGCACGGAGTCTTCGACGGCAATGAACTCCGCACGTCGATGCGTCCGGCGACGCGGTTCGCGTCACCCGGCCCTTGGATGCGGCATGAAATGAAACGTTCCGGCGGCGCCCGGCGCGGCGCGGCACCGGACGTTCAACAACCCGTGATCCAACCTGTTAGGGGGCAGATTCTGCGCCGACGCTCCCTCTCCCCGCCTGCGGGGAGAGGGTCGGGGTG
>DASTZX010000144.1:0-2953 GCA_035764045.1 Xanthobacteraceae bacterium
GGCAAGTCGTCGCTGGTCAAGGCGGCGCATGCCGCGATCAACCGCGAGCGCGAGGTCGCCGGACGGCTCAAGCTGGTCGAGATCCACCGCGAGGACATCGAGGGCCTGCCGGCGCTGATGGGGCTTTTGCGCGAGGCGCCCTACCGGTTCATCGTGTTCTGCGACGACCTCTCGTTCGACGCCGGCGACACGTCCTACAAGTCGCTGAAGGCCGCGCTCGAGGGCGGCGTGGAAGGCCGCCCGGCAAACGTGCTGTTCTACGCGACCTCGAACCGGCGCCACCTTCTGCCGCGCGACATGATGGAGAACGAGCGCGGAAGCGCCATCAATCCGGGCGAGGCGGTCGAGGAGAAAGTGTCGCTCTCCGACCGGTTCGGCCTCTGGCTCGGCTTCCACCATTGCAGCCAGGACGATTACCTCGCCATGGTTCACGGCTACGCCAGGCACTTCCGCCTCGCCGCGCCATCGGACGCGCTGGAAGCCGAGGCGCTCGAATGGGCGACGACCCGCGGCTCGCGCTCGGGCCGCACGGCGTGGCAGTTCATTCAGGATCTGGCCGGGCGGCTCGGGAAGCCGCTCGACGCCGCGAGCGGGTAAGACGTCGGAGTCAAAACCCGCGCTCTATCTCCTTTGCGAGAGGATTGCAGCCGGAAAGTCTACGCTCGCCGCGAGCTTAGCATCGCGTCCGTCGCCTGATCAGCGAGGATCATTGGACCGCTCACCTGTTTTTGGAGGAGTCGGCCGTGAAGAACGCCGCGTTTTGCGCGGCGGTGGGTTTCGATGAACCTCAAGGGCAGTCTTGCGAGAGGATCGGAGCGTCCCAGGCGGCGGCGAGGATCGCGATGACGAAGACGCGCCAAAAGGCGGCCAGCCATTCGAGCAGGCGGCGGAAGTTGTAGCCGGCGGCGGCGAGGACGGCGTTTGCGGCGTCGCCGTGGGTCCCGGCGAGGTAATTTCGGCCCATGCGATGCTCGGCCTTGGAGTGTCCGATGACCGGCTCGACCGCCGAGCGGCGGCGGAGTTCGCGTTTGATCGTCTCGGTGACGCGGCGTCTCTGACCCGAGATATAGACCCTGAACTTGTGGTCGGGCGGGGCGTTGTGGCCGCGATAGCCGCGGTCGGCGACGATGCGGGCAAGGCTTGCGCCGATCTGCGTCTCGATCTCCGGAATCACGGTCGCCAGCGTGTGGCCGTCGTAAGGGTTGCCGGGCAGCGCCTTGGCGTGGGCGATGAACTGGCCGCCTTTGGAGCGATTGAGCGTGGTGGCGAGCGAGACCTTGACGCCAAACTCGTAGGGACGATGGGCTTTTCCCTTGCCGATGCATTCGACCTCGGGCGCGTGCAACGAATAGACCTTCCTTCCGCGCTGATGCTGGCGCTGCTCGCGCACGCGGCGGGCGAGCATGAGCGGATGGGCGAAGGCGCTCTCCAGTTCGGCGTCGCCCTTGATCTTGCGCACGATGTCGCGCGTGACCCGGCCGAGATAGGTGCGGATCGTCTTCAGCGCCCGGTTGGCGCGCTTGAACTGCTTGGCGTGGGCGTAGCGCTGGTGGGCGATCAGCGCATGTTTGCCGACCCGCGCGTAGGACTGGCGTAAGCTCACGCCGGTTTTCCTGGCCAGCTTCACCAGCCGCTCGCGCGCCCGATGCATGAGCTTGGCGTCGGTCGGAAAGGCGACCGCCTTCGGCTGCACGGTGGTGTCGACGATCACCTTGGAGAAGTCGGCGGGCTTTGCCGCGCCGGTGCGCGTGGCGACCGCGAGGCTCTCCTGGATCAGCGCCACGAGCTTCTCTTCGCCCATCCGCTGGCGCCAGCGCGTCAGCGACGAGCGGTCGAAGGTCAGCTTGTGCTGGAAGAACTCCTCGCCGCAGAAGAGCTGGTAATAGGGGTTCTCGACCCAGCGCGCGCACAGATCCTCGTCGGAGAGATCGTGCATATGCTTGAGGATCGAAAGCCCCGCCATCAGTCGCGTCGGCAGCGGCGGATGTCCAGCCTTGTCCGAATAGACGGCGCCGAACCGCCCCTCAAGAAAGCCCCAGTCGATCGCCCGGCCGAGCTTCGCCAGCGCGTGCTCCGTGTCGACGATCTGGTCGAGCCGGGCCTTGAAGAGATCGTTCTGCCCGCTGTCCCACCGCTCCCTGGGCCGCATCGAATCACACCCTCCGCCAAGCCGACGGAGAGACAGAATCACGACCAACCGCCCCGATCAATTTGCAAGAAATCAAGCCCACAGACATCCCTTTCTTGCAAATGCAAGGACGCGCCGATCCACGGGAGCGCCTCAAAAATCTGGGGAGTCCGGATTCTTCACGGACGACGAAAGAGGCCGTTGCCGTATCCGGTCAGGCCGACGGCGGCGATCGACGCGCGACGCCCGAAGTCGACAGAACCCTACGCGTCACGTCGCAGACGGCGCCTCACATGGCGTCGGGATCGCGTTCGAGACAGCCGGGCACCGGATGCACTGCGGTCACCGCGCGTTCAGTGCCGCACTCGTCGTAGAGCGCCGCCTTGACCGCTGTGCCCCCCGCGTCGACGCGATGATATGTTGCTCAGGCATGCGAGCCAGCCTCAGGATCTGCCGGTTACGCAAAGGCTGCGGGCAGCCGCGACCACGCGCGCGACGTCGGGCCGGTAGGCGTTCTCGAGCGGTGGAGAAAAGGGGACCGGAACGTCCGCGGAAGCGACCCTCGCCACGCGCAAGCCGGGAAGGCGCTCGCACAAGGACGCCGCGATTTCCGCGGCGACTCCTCCGGTCTTCGGGCCTTCCTCGACGATCACGACCCGGCCGCTCTTACGGGCCGACGCCTCGATCGTCGGCCAGTCGAGCGGCGCGAGAGCGCGCACGTCGATCGCCTCGGCGTCGAGCCCTTCGGATGCGAGTTGCTTGGCAGCCTGCAAAGCCAAGTGCGCGGTGAGGAGCCAGCCGAGGATGCTCACCTGAGAGCCCGTC
>DASTZX010000145.1:0-3719 GCA_035764045.1 Xanthobacteraceae bacterium
AGCGGCCCGCCTTTCTCTCCCAGGAACAGCGGCCCGTCGGCCGGCAGATCATAGGGGCAGATGGCGACGTAGTCGGCGATCAGCTGCGCGACCTGCGGCAGCAGCGGCACCATGCGGGCCTTGCGCCCCTTGCCGATCACGGTGAGCGCGTCGCGCCCGCCGGTCACGTCGTCCCGCGTGAGGCCGAGCGCTTCCGAGATGCGCAGGCCGCAGCCATAGAGCAGCGCCAGCACCGCCGCGTCGCGCGCCAGCACCCAGGGCGCCCGCTCCTCGCCGGCCCGCAGCTCGGCGTCGGCGATCTGCCTGGCATTCGCGATCGACAGCGGCTTCGGCAGCGTCTTCTCGAGCTTGGGCGCCCGCACGGCCGCGAGCGCCGCGACGCGTCCCTTGCCCTCGCGCTCGAGAAAGCGCGCGAACGAGCGCGCGCCGGCCAGCGTGCGCATCAGCGACCGCCCGCCGATGCCCTCCGCCCGGCGCGCCGCCAGGAAGGCGCGCACGTCGGCCGGCGCAAGGCGGGAGAGCGCCGCCAGCGTCATGCGCTGGCCGAGATGCTGCGACAGAAAGGCCAGGAACTGATGGACATCGCGCCGGTAGGCATCGAGCGTCTTGCCCGACATGTGCCGCTCGGCGCCGAGATGGCCGAGCCAGCGGCCGAACTCGGCCGTCACCGCCTTGTCGCAAAAAGGCAATTGCTCGAGTTTCTGCGTCGCCATGGCCGGATCGCTTGGGCGAGCCACTATCGCATTGCGATCCTTCAGCCTTCCTTAACGGCGGCGCAATTGCGCGACTACTCGCCCGTCCACTTCGGCGGGCGCTTGTTGAGGAATGCGTCGAGGCCTTCGCGAAAATCCTTGCTCATGTAGCACATCAGGATCAGGTCCTCGCCTTCCTCGCGCGAGAGCCGGCGCTGCAGGCGTGCGAGCGCCTGCTTGGTGGCGCTCAGCGTGAGCGGCGCATTGCCGGCGATCAGGACCGCGAGCTCGTCGCTGCGCTTCTGCAGCGCGGGCAGGTCCTCGAGCACCTCATGCAGGAGGCCGGCGCTCGCCGCCTCCTCGGCGCCGACCAGCCGGGCGGTGAAGATCAGGTCCTTCACCCGCGCCGGGCCGACCAGCGCGGTGAGCCGGCTGATGTTCGACATGGAGAGGCAATTGCCGAGCGTGCGCGCGATCGGGAATCCGATCTTGGTGGTTTTGGTGCCGATGCGCAGGTCGCAGCAGGCCGCGATCCCGGCGCCGCCGCCGGTGCAGGCGCCGTTGATCGCCGCGATCGTCGGCACCCGGCATTGCTCGAGCTGGCCGAGCACCCGGTCGATGCGCCCCTCGTAGTCCAGTGCGTGCTGCGGCGTCGTGAAGGCGCGGAACTGGTTGATGTCGGTGCCGGACGCGAAGGCCTTGTCGCCGGCGCCCTGGAACACGAGCACCTTGATGGAACGGTCCTTGTTCGCCTGCTCGCAGATCTCCTGCAAGCGCTCGTACATCGCGAACGTGAAGGCGTTGCGCGCCTGCGGGCGATTGAAGGTGACGCGGCCGATGCCGTCGTGCAGATCGAAAAGGAGGTCGGTCGACGTCGTCGATGGCTCGTTCATGGCTGATCGGTCCGGGTCGGGAGGTGCAGGGAATGCCCGCATTTGACGGCAAAATCGCCGGAAAGCAAGGCCGCGAGACCCCGCCGATGCGAGCATGATCGTTGCGCGATGGTATACAGTGCGCCCGCCCTGCCGGCGAATCGCGACGAAGGGAGATGGCCACGCCCGCCCGTCCGCACATCGCACCTGATCCGAACCGCGCGACGATCGTCGACGTGCTGGTCCCGGTCGCGCTCGACCAGAGCTATTCGTACCGGGTACCGGCCGAGCTCGCGCTTGCGCCGGGCGATCTCGTGCGCGTGCCGCTCGGCCCGCGCGAGGCGACTGGGGTGGTGTGGGCGGCCAACGTGGCGGTGCGGCCCGGGCTGCACAATCGGCTCAAGGACGTGGCCGAGAAGCTCGATCTCCCGCCGCTCAAGCCCGAGCTGCGCCGCTTCATCGACTGGGTCGCGAACTACACGCTCGCCTCGCGCGGCATGGTCCTGCGCATGGCGCTGCGCATGGGCGAGCATCTCGGGCCCGAGCGCATCCGCATCGGCGTGCGGCTCGCCGGGCCTCCGCCGGCGCGCATGACGGCGGCGCGCGGGCGCGTGCTGGCGCTCCTGGCGGACGGGCTCGTGCGCTCGAAGAGCGAGGCCGCACAGGAAGCCGGCGTCTCCGCCGGCGTGATCGATGCCCTGGTCGACGAGGGTACGCTCGAGACCCTGCCGCTCGCGCCCGAACCGGTGGCGCGGCCGCCCGATCCGACGCATCGCGTGCCGGACTTCAGCGCGGCGCAGCGCCAGGCCGCCGAGGCGCTGCGCGCCAGCGTCGAGGCAGGCGGCGGCTTTGCCGTCACCCTCCTCGACGGCGTTACCGGCTCGGGCAAGACCGAAGTCTATTTCGAGGCGGTGGCGGCCGCGATCCGGCAACACCGGCAGGCGCTGATCCTGATGCCGGAGATCGCGCTCACCGGCCAGTTCCTCGACCGCTTCGCCGAGCGCTTCGGCGTGCGTCCGGCCGAGTGGCACTCGGAAGTGCCACAGCGCCGCCGCGCCCGCACCTGGGCCGCGGTCGCCGCCAACGAGGTGAGCGTGGTGGCGGGCGCACGCTCGGCGCTCTTCCTGCCGTTTGCGGATCTCGGCCTCATCGTGGTCGACGAGGAACACGACGCTGCCTACAAGCAGGAGGACGGCGTGCACTACCACGCGCGCGACATGGCGGTGGTGCGGGCGCGCGACGCGGGCATTCCGATCGTGCTGTCGTCGGCGACACCCTCGGTCGAGACCGAGGTGAATGCGCGCCGCGGCCGCTACCGGCGGCTCCAGCTGCCCGAGCGCTTCGGCGGCCAGCATCTGCCCGCGATCGAGGCGATCGACCTCACGCGCGAGGGTCCTCCGCGTGGCCGCTTCATCGCGCCGCGCCTCGCCGAGGCGGTCAACATCGCGCTCGAGCGCAAGGAGCAGGCGCTGCTGTTTCTCAACCGTCGCGGCTACGCGCCGCTGACCTTGTGCCGCGCCTGCGGCTTTCGCTTCTCATGCCCGCACTGCGACGCCTGGCTGGTCGATCACCGCTTCCGCCGCCACCTCGTCTGCCATCATTGCGGCTTCGCGATGCCGCATCCCGCGGCCTGCCCGAAATGCCACGCCGCCGAGAGCTTCGTCGCCTGCGGGCCGGGCGTTGAGCGGATCGAGGAGGAGGTGGCGGCGCTGTTTCCGAGCGCCCGCGTGCTCGTGCTCTCGAGCGACCTCATCGCCACCGTCGAGCGCATGCGCGAGGAGCTCAAGGAGATCGCGGAGGGCCGGGTCGACCTCATCGTCGGCACCCAGCTCGTCGCCAAGGGCCATCATTTCCCCAAGCTCAACCTGGTCGGCATCATCGACGCCGACCTCGGGCTCGCCAACGGCGACCCGCGCGCCGCCGAGCGCACGTTCCAGCTCCTGCATCAGGTCGCGGGACGCGCCGGCCGCGAAGCGGGCCGCGGTTATGGTCTCCTGCAGACGCACCAGCCGAACCATCCCGTCATGAAGGCGCTGATCGCGGGCGACCGCGAGGCCTTCTATGCGAGCGAGATCGCGGCGCGCGAAAGCGCCGGCTATCCGCCGTTCGGCCGGCTGGCGAGCCTGATCATCTCGTCCGGCGACCGGCACGGCGC
>DASTZX010000146.1:0-5123 GCA_035764045.1 Xanthobacteraceae bacterium
GTCGCCAGCTGCGCGACCGAGGCCGCGAACACCAGGCGGCCGAACCGGCACCACAGGATCGCGCCCATGCACATCGCGCACGGCTCGCCCGAGGTGTAGAGCGTCGCGCCCTTGAGCGCCGCGCTGCCGTGGCGCAGCCCGTGGCGGATCGCGACCATCTCGCCATGCGCGGTCGGATCGTCGGTCGTGCGCCCGAGATTGCGCCCGCGCGCGAGCACTTTGCGGTCGCGCACGATCACGGCGCCGAACGGGAAGTCGGCGCGCCGCGCCTCCTCGATCGCGATGCGCATGAAGCGCTCGTCCTCCGGCAAGGCCGCGGACGCCGTCGCCGCCACCGGAGATCCCACGATGGCGGAGCCCGCGAGGCCGGCGATGACGGCGCGCCGGCTCGGGCGCGGCGCGATGCAGTGCGGGCAGCTTGCGATCAGGCTCATGTGCTGTCCTCCCGGACGATCAGGCCGCCAGATTCTCGCGCCCAAGTCCAGCGCGCCGGAGGGAGTACCGCTCGCGCGCAACGGTTGGGGGGCGAATAGCGGGCAAATCTCTGACTAAAGCAGCGGGCCGCGTCCCGCCTTCCGGTGCGCGCAAAAATTGTATTTACCAATCATTAAGTATATTCGTGGTTGCACAACCTCGGCGCGGCTGAAACAGATATCCTCAACCTCCGTCGGGTCGCAGAAGGAGGCCGGCCGTTCCCTGCGGTGGATCGTGATCCTCCTGCGCCGATCGTCGCCGCGACCCCGTGCGGAATGAATGTGGGGTGAATGCGGGGTGGGCTTTGAGGTGGTCATGAAAGCGCTACGCCAGGCGGAAGCGATCCAGTGGTGCCGCGCTCGCAAGCTTGACGTCGAGGAAGGGCCGCCACCGCGAATGACCAAGGACGGGCTCGATGTCGTGCGAGCCGAGCTGCCGAATCTGGCCGAGAAGCATTTCTGGTTCTCCGGCTTTCTCGAGGGATTCGTCCGCCCCTGGCATCACTGTCTGTTGTGGGTGACGACCCATGGCGTTGGGCAAAGCTCCGAGAACTGGCATCTGTATTATCGCTTGCGCCAGAGCTACGGCGACCTGCGGCTCATCCAGGAGGCTCCCGCTCATCTCTTTGCCCAATCCGAAGGTCACGATCTGGTCAGCTTCATCCAGATCGCGCTCGGGGCGGGCTGGGACTTCTATCTCGTGACCGACCCGGACCACAGCCGCATCTTCGTCTCTCACGACGAGTTCGTCGATTTCTTCACGCGCGGCGACGCGGAGCTGGATGATCTCCGCTCCGATCTCTCGAAGGCGGGAATCAAGGTTCTCGCGACTGACGATGGCGTGCGTGATCTCGCGGAGGAGGGGCGATAAGCTCTGAGGCACAGCTGCGTGGAGGACGCTCATGCCGCGTTACTATTTCCGTCTCACCGATGGCAACCAGGTTCTCGACAACCACGAAGGCGTCGACCTGCCGGGCAATGCGGCTGCGCGGGAAAATGCGGTGGCGCTCGCGCGCGACCTCAATCACGGCCGGGCCATGCCGGGCTGGAATTGGGCCGGCTGGTTTGTCGCCATTGTGGACGAGCATGGACACACGGTGGACGAGGTCCCGATCGCTGATGCGTGAGACGGTTCGTTTTGTCGATAAAATGGAGAGTTTGGTCTCCAGAGTGCAGCTTTGGTTCTCTACGCACAAGCGCATCGATGGGCTTTGGATTAGCACCTGGGAACGTGACCCCGACTTCTTGCTGCGCCGCGTCGAGGAAGCGCTTGAGCTTATCAAGACATACGATCGTCTTCGGTACGACCGGATCACGCGCGATCTCGACCGCGTGTGGGCTAGAATGGTGTTCGGCTATGCCGCGCAATACACCCCCGCAATGAACGCTTGCGAGCTGGACGTGCGCTTCGTGCTCGCTGTGGCATCGAGTCCGGCAATAATCGCCGCAAGCATCGTGCATGAGGCGACTCACGCAAGAATCATGCATCGCGGCATCGAATACGCGGAACCCATCAGGGCGCGTATCGAAGCGATCTGCGTCCGCCGAGAGCTAGCGTTCGCAAAGAAGCTTCCCAACGGGTTGGAGTTGCAGGAGCTAGCCGAAGGTAGGCTAGAGCGGTGCGCGACTCCGGAGTTTTGGACCAACGCGAAATTCCGGGAGCGCGACGTAGAGGGCACCATTGAGGCGGCGCGCGATGCGGGAATACCGATGTGGATCGTGCGAGTGGTGTTTGCGGTTGCCAGGTTAGGCGCGGCTTCCAGGCGTAAGCTCCGTCGCCTTCCTGGGGCCTAGGAGGCACGGGGCGCTTCGATCGAACCCCCACTCGTCCCAAACACCGGGCCCCTGTTGATGACCCACAGGGTCATTCGATTTCCCGCCGGAATCGGTTAGAACAAGCTGCATGATCCCTCGGCCGTTCGCCGCCGCGCTGCTGATTCTGTGTCTCGCCGCGTCCGGGCGCGCCCAGGACCGGGGCACGCTCGATCCGCACCCGCTGCCGCCGCTCGCGCATCCGGACGATCCAAAAACGCCCGCCCGGGAGCTGTTCGGCCGCAAGACGCGTCCCACCGCGGGCGTCGCCCACGTCTACGGCTTCTATTCGCATGGCTGCATCGCGGGCGCGCAGGCGCTGCCGATCGACGGGCCGACCTGGCAGGTGATGCGGCTCTCGCGCAACCGCAACTGGGGCCACCCGAAGCTGATCAGGTTCCTGGAGCGGCTGTCCGCCAAGGCCGCCAAGATGGGCTGGCCCGGGCTCCTGGTCGGCGACATGGCGCAGCCGCGCGGCGGCCCGATGATCACCGGCCATGCCAGCCACCAGGTCGGGCTCGATGCCGACATCTGGCTCACCCCGATGCCCAACCGCACGCTGACGCGCGAGGAGCGCGAGGACATGTCGGCCACCATGATCGTGGCGGCCGATCGCCGCGACGTCGATCCGAAGGTGTGGACGCCGGCGCATGGCGCCGTCATCAAGGCGGCGGCCGAGGATCCGGCGGTCGAGCGCATCTTCGTCAACGCGGCGATCAAGAAGGCGCTGTGCCGCGAGGCCGGCGAGGACCGCGACTGGCTCACCAAGGTGCGCCCCTACTGGGGGCACGACTATCACTTCCACGTCCGCCTGACCTGTCCGATCGACAGTCCGAGCTGCAAGCCGCAGGATCCGGCGCCGCCCGGCGACGGCTGCGGCCATGAGCTCGACTGGTGGTTCCGCGACCAGGTTTTGCATCCGCTGCCGAAGAAGCCGACCCCGCGCACCGGCCCCCTCATGGCGGCCCTGCCGCCCGTCTGCCGCGCGGTGCTCAACGCGCCGTAGCCGTTGCCTCTCCGCCGTCATGCCCCGCGCAAGCGCGCGCAAGCGGGGCATCCAGTAATCCGCGCCGACCGTTGGTGATGACTGGATCGCCCGCTTACTCGCGGGCGATGACGCTGCATGTGTAACGATCACGTCACCGGCAGCACGTTGGTGTACTTCACCTGCTCCAGCGCAAAGCTCGACTCGATCGAGGCGACGCCTTCGAGCCGCGTGAGCTTGTGCTTGAGGAAGCGCTCGTAGGCGGCGAGATCCGGCACCACGACCCGCAGCCAGTAATCGCGCGGGCCCGTCATCAGGTAGCATTCGAGCACCTCGGGCCAGCGCGCGATCGCCTTGGCGAAGCGGTCGAGCCCCTCCTCGCGCTGGCGCTCGAGCTTGACCGAGACGAACACGCTCACCGGCAGCCCGACCGCCTGCTGGTCGAGCACCGCGACGTAGCGCGCGATCACGCCGGCGCGCTCGAGCATGCGCACGCGCCGCAGGCAGGGCGAGGGCGAGAGCCCGACTTGTGTCGCGAGGTCGGCGAGGCTCATGCGGCCGTCCTCCTGCAGCAGGCCGAGGATCTTGCGGTCGAGGGCGTCCAGCGCGTGTGGCACGAAGTCGATCCTTTTCGCTCTTCTTTGGCAGGATATGCCAAAAGGACGCCGCATTCTGATTGAAATTGATGGCGATTGCCAACCGCCCGGTGCGACAGTCGGCCATGGCCAAGACTGCACCCAAGACTGCTGATGCCGCGCCCGACGATCTCGCGCTGCTCGCCGCCCTCGAGCGCAAGGTGCTCTGGCTCGCGAGCTGGACCATCCATCACGCCAACCATGTCCGCGAGACCGCCGACGGGCTCAAGGTCGGCGGCCATCAGGCTTCTTCGGCATCCCTCGCCACCATCATGACGGCGCTCTATTTCGCGGTGCTCGAGCCGCAGGACCGCGTCGCCGTGAAGCCGCATGCGAGCCCGATCTTCCACGCGCTGCAGTACCTGCTCGGACGCCAGATGCGCGACAAGCTCGAGGCCTTCCGCGGCTACAAGGGCGCGCAGAGCTATCCGTCGCGCACCAAGGATGCGGACGACGTGGACTTCTCCACCGGCTCGGTCGGCCTCGGCGTGGCGCAGACTTTGTTTGCCTCGGTGGTGCAGGACTATGTGCGCGCGCACGGCTGGGGGCTCGATCGGCCGGAAGGCCGCATGGTGGCGCTGGTCGGCGACGCCGAGCTCGACGAGGGCAACATCTTCGAGGCGATCCTCGACGGCTGGAAGCAGGGCCTGCGCAATTGCTGGTGGATCATCGATTACAACCGGCAGAGCCTCGACGCCGTCGTGCGCGAGGGCCTGTGGGCGCGCTACGAGGCGCTCTTTCGCGCCTTCGGCTGGGACGTGGTGATCCTCAAATACGGCGCGCTCTTGGAGGAAGCGTTCAAGGAGCCGGGCGGCGACAAGCTGCGCCAGTGGATCGACACCTGTCCGAACCAGCTCTATTCGGCGCTCGTGTTTCAGGGCGGCCCCGCCTGGCGCAAGCGGCTCATCGACGACATCGGCAGCGATCCCGCGGTTGCAGCGCTCGTCGCGTCGCGCAGCGACGAGGAGCTGGCCCGGCTGATGACCAACCTCGCCGGGCACGACCTGCCGACGCTGCTCACCGCCTTCGGCGGCGTCGATCACGACCGGCCGATCTGCTTCATCTGCTACACCATCCAGGGCTTCGGCCTGCCCTTCGCGGGCCACAAGGACAACCACGCGGGCCTGATGACGCCGGCCCAGATGGAGACCTTCCGCGCCGCCATGAACGTGCGGCCCGGCCGCGAATGGGAGAAGTTCGAAGGGCTCGACATCGCGC
>DASTZX010000147.1:0-10201 GCA_035764045.1 Xanthobacteraceae bacterium
TGCTGTTGCGTTGACTCGCTAGCACCCGCGCCCATAGCTTCGCCGAAAACCGGGAGGAACACGCATGCCGCGCTTCGACGACCGCATCGTCGGCACCTGGCGCCTGGTCGACACGCGCGCCCGCAACGACGCGGGCGCGCCGATGCATCCGCCCTATGGGCCGCAGCCGATGGGCATCACGGTGTTCTCCGCCGACCGCCGCATGGTGGCGGTGCTGTGCGATGCGCGCGCGGCGCTGCCCGACGGCGAGAGCGAGCGCGAATACAATTCCTATTGCGGGACCTACACCTTCGACGGCGCCACGCTGGTGACGCGGGTCGACGCCTGCTCGGATCCGGCCCGCATGGGCAGCGACCAGGTGCGCCGGGTCCGCTTCGAGGGCGACCGCCTGGTGCTGATGCCGCCGCCGCGGCCCTGGCGCGGCGAGACCCAGCATCGCGAGCTCTTTTGGCAGCGGGTCGGCTGAGGCGCGCGTGTCTTGACGACATGGGCTGTCCGACGTCTAACGTCTGATCCGCCGTTCCCCGCCGTCTCCGGCGTCATTGCCCACGCAAGCGGGCAATCGAGTAACCACCGCCGTATCCGTGATTACTGGATGCCCCGCTTTCGCGGGGCATGACGAAATGAGGTACAATCGCGCAGGAGAGGAAATCCCGATGCCCGACAAGATGAAGCTCTTCACCATGATCGGTGAATATCCCAACACCAAGGCGTTGCGCGCGGGCGCGATCAAGTCCGATCTGGTCGCGTACGACTTCGACGACGTGAAGGTGCCCAACACCGCGTTCAAGCCGCTCGTGCGCGAGGCGAAGTACGATTGCGCCGAGCTGGCGGTCAACACCTTGCTGCAGGCGAAGTATTACAAGAAGCCGTATGTCCTCTTTCCGGCCACGATCGTGGGCCGCGGCCAGATCCACAATCTGGTCTACAACACCGAGCGCGGCCACCTCGCGCCGACCGACCTGCATGGCAAGCGCGTTGGCGTGCGCGCCTATACCCAGACCACCGGCATGTGGGTGCGCGGCATGCTCGCCGAGCTCTACGGCATGGACGTCGAGAAGGTGAACTGGGTGACGTTCGAGGACGGCCACATCGCGGAATACAAGGACCCGCCGTTCGTCAGCCGCGCGCCGGCCGGCAAGCAGCTCATGCAGATGCTGCTCGACGGCGAGCTCGACGCCGCCATCATCACCGACCGCTCCGATCCGCGCGTGAAGCCGGTCATTCCCGACGCCGAGGAGGTCAACCGCAAATGGGCCGAGACCCATGGCGGCGTGCCGATCAACCACATGCTGGTGATGCGCGAGTCGATCGTGCAATCGCGTCCCGACGTCGCGCGCGAGGTGTTTCGCATGGTGCTGGAGAGCCGCCGGCAGATGGATTCGTCGAAGGACGGAAAGCTCGATCCGCTGCGCTTCGGCCTCGAGAACGTGCGCAAGTCGCTGGAGCTGGCGATCGAGATGTCGCTGGTGCAGAAATTCATCGCCCGAAAGCTCTCGGTCGACGAGCTGTTCGACGACACGACGCGCGTGCTCGCTCCCTAGCTAGCGCATGTCCCGGCGAAGTGGCCGCCGGTTCGCCGATAAGGACATGCGCCAATCTAAAGAGCGCTCCCCCTCGCTGGCGAAACATGGGGGCGGTGATAAGCTCCCGGCGAAGAAGACCTGGAGAAAACGCCAATGCGGGCCTCGAGGCTGTTCGCGCTCGCCTGCGCGCTCGTCTGCGCCATGGCATACGGGCCGGCGGCGGCCGACGACTATCCGGCGCGTCCGATCACGCTCATCGTTCCCTATGCGGCGGGCGGCGGCAACGACCTGATGGGCCGCCTGGTCGCCGACAAGATGAGCGGGGCGCTCGGCCAGCCGATCGTCATCGAGAACCGCGGCGGCGCCGGCGGCAGCATCGCGACGCGGCAGGTCGCGCACGCGGCGCCGGACGGCTACACGCTCGGGCTCGGCGGCACCGGCACGCTGGCCGTCGATCCGACGCTCTACACGAATGTCGGTTACGATCCGCGGCGTGACTTCGCGCCCGTCGGCCTGATCGCGACCAGCGCGCTGGTGGTGCTGGTCAATCCGCAGGTTCCCGCCAAGACCATTCCGGAGCTGATCGCTCTCGCCAAATCAGAGCCCGGCAAGCTCACCTTCGCGTCCGCGGGCGTCGGCAGCGGCATCCATCTCGGCGCGGAGCTGTTCGCCTCCATGGCCGGCATCAAGCTCACGCACATCCCCTACAAGGGCAGCGCGCCCGCGCTCACCGATCTGATCGGCGGGCACGTGGCGATCTATTTCAGCTCGCTGCCGCCGGCGATCGGGCTCGTGAAGGACGGCAAGGTGCGCGCGCTCGCCGTCACCGGCCCGGAGCGCTCGAAGATCTTCCCCGATCTGCCGACCGTCGCGGAGGCGGCGCTGCCGGGTTACGCGGCCGTGCTGCATTACGGCATCGTGGCGCCGGCCGGCACGAGCGCCGCGATCGTCGCCCGGCTCAATCAGGCCCTCAATGCCGCGCTCGCCACCGCCGACATGCGCCAGCGGTTCGCGCTCGAGGGCGCCGAGCCCCTGCCGAGCACACCGCAGGACTACGCCGCCGACATCGACCGCGAAGAGGCGAAATGGGCGAAGGTCGTGAAGACCTCCGGCGCCAAGGTGGAGTAAAAGGAGGCAGCATGCTTAAGGTGTTCCGGCTGGCCGCTCCCGTCGCCGCGATCCTGGCGCTCGTCGGCATGGGCGGCGCGGAGGCGGCCGGCTATCCCGAGCGCCCCATCACCCTCGTGGTTCCGTTCCCGCCCGGCGGGACCAACAACCTCCTGGCGCGGGCAGTCGCCGACAAGATGAGCGAGACGCTCGGCCAGCCCGTCGTGGTGGAGAACCGCAGCGGCGGCGCCGCCGGCACCATCGCGACCCGGCAGTTCGCCAAGAGCGTGCCGGATGGCTACACGCTCCTGCTCGCCTACACGTCCAATCTCGCGAGCGGACCCAATCTGTTTCCCGATGTCGGCTACGACCCGCGCAAGGATTTCGCGCCGGTCGGCCTGGTCGCCTCCGCCTCCGCGATCCTGGTGGCGCATCCTTCGCTGCCGGCCCACTCGGTCAGTGAGCTGATCGCCCTGATGCGCAAGACCGGGCCGAGCTTCCAGTTCGCCTCGCCGGGCGTCGGCACCGTCAATCATCTGGCGACCGAGATGTTCGCCCAGAAGGCCGGGGTGAAGTTCACCCATATCCCCTACAAGAGCTCCGGCGCCGCCATGACCGATCTCCTCGGCGGCCACAACCTGGTGCAGTTCACGCCCATTCCGGTGGCGCGCGGGCCGGTCGAGAGCCATTTGATCCGCGCCCTCGGCGTCACCGGGCTCAAGCGCTCGGTCCTGCTGCCGGACGTGCCGACGATCGCCGAGTCGGGGCTTCCCGGATTCGACGTGTCGCTCCGCTATGGGATCGTTGCACCCGCCGGCACGCCGCGCCCGATCATCGAGCGGCTCAATGCCGAGCTCAATGCCGTCCTCGCGATCGACGAGGTCAAGCAGCGCATCGTCAACGCCGGCGCCGAGCCGGTCGGGGGCACCCCGGAGGACTACGCCGCCGTCATCGATCGCGAAGAGACCATGTGGGCGGCGCTGATCAAATCGATCGGCTTGCGGGTCGAATCGGATAAATGATGGTGGGCAAGGGCGGCATCGACCGGGGGGAAACCGCATGAGCGCGCAAGAGACCATCGACGTCACGGACTATATCGACCGGCGGACGTTCAACGCGTTCAACTTCCAGCTCGTGGTGGTGTCGTTCCTCGTCATCATGGTCGACGGGTTCGACATCACGGTCGCGGCGTTTGCGGTGCCGCCGCTGATCAAGGCCTGGGGTGTCCAGAACCCGGGCGTGTTCGGGCCGGTGCTGGGCGCGAGCCTGTTCGGCATGCTGTTCGGCGCGCCGCTGCTCGGGCACATCGGCGACCGGCTGGGGCGCAAGACCGCGATCCTCTCCTCCTACGTCGTGTTCGGCGTGTTCACGCTCTCGGCCGCCTGGTCGTCGTCGATCCTGGAGCTCGGGATCCTGCGCTTTTTCGCCGGCATCGGCATCGGCGGGCTCCTTCCCAACGTGGTCGCGCTCAATGCCGAGTTCGCGCCGCGCCGCCTGCAGGCGACCGCAGTCATCGTCAGCTTCGCGGGCATCACCCTGGGCGGATCGCTCCCGGGGCCGATCGCCGCGTACCTCGTGCCGCACTACGGCTGGCCGATCCTGTTCTATTTCGGCGGCCTCGTTCCGCTCCTGCTCGCCGGGCTGATCGCCACGTCGTTGCCGGAGTCGATCCGCTATCTCGCCCTCAAAGACCGGCAGGCCGACGTCGCCGCGCTGATCCAGCGCATGGACCCGGGCACCAAGCTGCCGGCGGGCGCGCGCTTCGTGGTCCACATGGGCGAGAAGCTGCCGTTCCGCTACCTGTTCACCGGCAAGCTCGCCGTGATGACACCGCTCCTGTGGGTGCTCTTCGTCGTCAACCTGATGGCCTACTTCTTCCTGGTGAGCTGGATGCCGACGCTGCTCGCCAGCACCAGCATGCCGAGCCAGGCCGCGCTTGCGACCGCGGTCCTGCAGATCGGCGGATTCCTCGGCGCGCTCGCCATCGCGCTGCCGCTCGACCGGCACGGCATGCTGCCGGTCGTGTCGCTGTTCGCGCTCGCCATTCCGGTGGTCGGCGCGATCGGCTTCGTCGCCCAGCGCTCGGAGTTCGAGCTGATGCTCGTGGTGGCGCTCGCCGGGTTCTGCACGCTCGGCACCCAGTTCGGGATCAACGCCATCTCGGCGATCCTCTATCCGACCGCGCTGCGCTCGACCGGCTCGGGTGCGGCCTTCGGCATCGGGCGCGTCGGGGCGATCCTCGGCCCGGTGATCGGCGGCCGGCTCATCGACATGCACCTGCCGGTGCAGCAGCTTTACATGATTGCGGCGATACCCTTCGTCATCGGCGCGATCACGGCCCTGATCATGATGCCGATGTTCGCCGAGCGGATGCGGACGCTCGGCCCCGGGAGGTGACTCACTCCGCGCTCTCCTCACGGAAACCTCATCCTGAGGAGCCCGCCGAAGGCGGGCGTCTCGAAGGATGGGCGCAGCGCGCAAGCGGCGCCGCCCGGGCCATCCTCGTCCTTCGAGACGCCTGTCGTCTGCGACGACAGGCTCCTCAGGATGAGGATGGGTCTGAAGGTGCGCTTGTGGCCTGCGCCGCCTTCGCCTCCTGGATCGCCCGCCAGATCGCATACGGGGTCGCCGGCATGGCGATGTCGGTGACGCCGAGCGGCCGCAACGCATCGAGCACGCCGCTGACGATGCAGGCCGGCGCTGCGGTGGTGCCGCCTTCGCCGCCCGCCTTGATGCCGAGCGGGTTGGTGGGCGAGAGCACCTCGGCGATCTCGGTGCGGAATGACGGCAGCGTGTCGGCGCGCGGCAGGCTGTAGTCCATCAGCGAGCCGGTGAGCGGCTGCCCCGTGTCGGGCTCGACGTAGAACTGCTCCGACACGGCCTGGCCCACCCCCTGCGCGATCGCGCCGTGCGTCTGGCCGTCGACGATCAGCGGGTTGATGCAGCGCCCGACGTCGTCGATCGACGCATAGCGGGTGAGCGCCATCTCGCCGGTCGCCGGATCGATCTCCACCTCGCAGATCGCGCAGCCGTTGGGAAACACCGGCTCGTGCATCTCGTTGTCGGTGACGACCGCGAGCCCGTCCTTGAGGTCGTCGGGGAGGCGATGACTGGCCGCCTCCTGGGCGAGCTCGAGGAAATCGAAGGTGCGGTTGGTGTCGCGCGAGGCGAAGCGGCCGTCCTCGAAGCTGACCATATCGGCCGATGTGCCGAGCACCGCGGCCGCGATCCGCCGGCCCTTGGCGACGAGCTCGGCGGCCGCCTTGGAGAACACGGTCGCGGCATGGCGCATCGAGCGCCCCGAATGGGAGCCGCCGCCGACCTTGGCGATGTCGGTGTCGCCGAGAATGATCTTCACCCGCTCGACCGGCACCACCAGGAGATCGGCGATCACCTGGGCGAAGCTCGTCTCGTGGCCCTGGCCGCTCGGCTGCGTCCCGATCACCACGTCGACGCCGCCGTCCGGCTTGACGGTGATGCGGGCCTGCTCGTTCGGCGCACCGATCGAGGACTCGACATAGTTCGCGAGCCCGCGGCCGAGCAGCTTGCCGCGTTTCTTCGCCTCGCGGCGGCGCGCCTCGAATCCCTTCCAGTCGGCGATCTCCATCGTCCGCGCCATGTTGTCGGCGTAGCGGCCGCTGTCGTAGAGCATGCCGACGGCATTGCGGTAGGGCATCGCGTTCGGCTTGATCAGGTTCTTGCGCCGCAGCGCGATGCGGTCGAAGCCGAGCTCGGCCGCCGCCTTGTCGATCAGCCGCTCGATCACATAGGTCACCTCGGGCCGGCCCGAGCTGCGATACGCGTTGGTCGGCATGGTGCTGGTGAACACCGCCATCGCGCGCAGGCTTGCCGCCGGGATGTGGTAGGGGCCCGGGATCAGCCCTGCGCCCTTGCTCAGCGGCGAGAGCGACACGCAGCGCGCCCCCACATTGCTGATGTTGACGGCGCGCATGGCGAGGAAGCGGCCGTCCTTGTCGAGCGCAAGCTCGGCGCGCGAGACGAGGTCGCGCCCCTGATAATCGGAGAGAAACGCCTCCGAGCGCGTCGCGTTGAACTTGACCGGGCGGCCGAGCTTGTGCGCCGCCCACAGCACCAGGCCAAACTCGACGAACACCCGGTTGCGGGTGCCGAAATTGCCGCCGACATCGTAGGAGAGGACGCGCAGCCGCTCGGGCGCGATGCCGAGCACGGTCACGAGCTCGCGCTTCTGCCGCACCGCGCCGCCGCTGCCGGCATAGAGGGTGTAGCGGCCGCTCGCCGCATCGAACTGTCCGACCGCGGCGCGCGGCTCGAGCGGAACGCCGGTCACGCGGCCGATATGGAAATCCTGGCGCACCACGTGGTCGGCCGCCGCAAAGGCCTTGTCGGTGGCATCCCGATCGCCGAACCACGTGTCCACCGGGACATTGTCGGCGACCTCGTCCCACAGGACCGGCGCGCCGGGCTCGAGCGCGTCCTCCGAGTGGATGACGTGCGGCAGCACCTCGTAGTCGACCGCGACCGCTTCCGCCGCCTCGAGCGCCTGCGCCTGCGTCTCGGCCACCACCATGGCGATGGCCTCGCCCACATGACGCGCCTTGTCGGCCGGGAGCAGCATGTGCGGCCCGATGAACACCGGCTTGCCGCCCGCCGCCGTGAGCTTCATGTCGTACTTGGTCTTGGGCAGCGGATCGTGCGGGATGGGCGCGAGCTTGTCGGCGAGGCAATCGGCGCCGGTGAACACGCCGAGCACGCCCGGCATCTTGCGCGCCGCTTCGGCGTCGATGTTGCGGATGCGCGCATGCGCATGCGGCGAGCGCACCATCGCGGCATGGGCCTCGCCGTCGAGCTTGAAGTCGGCGCTGAAGCGCCCGTGGCCGGTGACGAGGCGCGCGTCCTCGTTGCGCGGGATCGGCTTGCCGATGAAGCGGTACTTGGAATCGTCAAATCTCGTGCTGTCGTCCACGGTCGCACCTGTGCGAGGCTATTCACATCGTAGATCGTCATGCCCGCGCTTGTCGCGGACATCCACGTCTTACTAGTGTCCCGTTCCGAAGTTCGCACATCCTTGCGGCAATCTCTGATGCGAACTTCGGAATCTCAGGGACACTAGCAACTCTATGATCCTGGTGCCGCTTTTGAACCCGAAGTTCGCAACCCCACTTGCCGCAGATGATGTGCGAACTTCGGGTTCGCGGCACTCGTGTCGTCGCATAGGAAACGTAGATGGCCGGGACAAGCCCGGCGATGACGCGTGGCGAGGATATCTCATGCCCCTGAACTACGAAAACCTGATGGCCTATCGGCCGGCCGATATCGCGGTGACCTACGGGCCGCGCGACTGCATCATCTATGCGCTCGGCGTCGGCCTCGGCATGGACCCGACCGACCCCCGCCAGCTCAGGTTCGTGTACGAGAAGGACCTGGCGGCGTTGCCGACGATGGCGGTCGTGCTGGGCCGGCCGACGGGATTCGATCACCCGGACTTCGGCCTCGACCGGCGCATGATGGTCGCCGCCTCCCTCAAGGTGGTGCTGCACCGGCCGCTCGCGCCCGAGGGCCGATTGGTGAGCCGCGCCCGCGTGCGCGAGGTGATCGACAAGGGGCCGGGCAGCGCCGCGATTCTCGACATCACCCGCGAGCTCGTGACGGAGGACGGGCAGCACGTCGCCACGGTCGACCACGGCCACCTGGCGCGCAAGCACGGCGGATTCGGCGGCAAGGTCACCGGCATCGCCGAGCCGCATGCGATGCCCGAGGGCGCTCCCGACAGCGTGATCGAGCTGCCGACCCCGCCCAATCTGGCGCTGATCTACCGGCTCACCGGCGACCGCAATCCGCTCCATGCCGATCCCGAGCACGCCCGCTCGGTCGGCTTCGAGCGGCCGATCCTGCACGGCGCCGCGACCTTCGGGGTCGCGGGCCATGCGGTCGTGCGTCACATCGAATATCGCGCCGAGGAGCTCGCCGGCATCGAGGCCCGCTTCGTGCGCCCGGTGTTTCCCGGCGAGACCCTGCGGACCGAGATCTGGCGCCGGGGCAACCGGATCTCGTTCCAGTGCGGGGTCGTGGGATGCGACGGCCTGGTGCTCACCAACGGGCTGGCGACGCTACGGTCCTGATGTCATGGCCGGCACCCGGGTCCGGCCTTCGGCCGGCCCGAGTGTAGCCTCTTGTGCCGGCCATCCACGTCGTCCGGGTTGCGCATCCCAGCCGTCATGCCCGGGCTTGTCCCGGGCATCCACGTCTTGCGATGGCTATGCGTACTTGGCGTCGCGATCGAGCAGCTCGATCGACACGCCCTGCGGCGCGCGCAGGAAGGCGACGCGCGTACCCGGCCGCACCGTGGTGGGCTCGCGCGTGAACTCGACGCCCTTCTGCTTGAGGTCGCTGACGATCGCATCGATGCCGCTGACCACCAGGCCGAAATGATCGAGCCCCTGATAGGGCGTGGTCGGCGGCGGATTGACCCCGTCGTTCGGCGCGACCGGCGCGATGAAGACATTGGCGCCGCCAATCTTGAGATCGATGCGCGGCTTGCCCTGCTGCATGGTGCGGATCACCTGCGCGTCGAGCATG
The DNA here is from genome assembly GCA_035764045.1 of Xanthobacteraceae bacterium. GTDB lineage: Bacteria > Pseudomonadota > Alphaproteobacteria > Rhizobiales > Xanthobacteraceae > JAVDCA01. Next base: position 9,192 of record DASTZX010000147.1, read on the forward strand.
CGCTCGTACCATTGGGCAGTCGCCTCCGGATCGGGGCTGCGCAGGTGAATATGGTCCCAGCCGAACTTGGCCATCATCTGTCTCCGTGTTGTGCGGGCGCGGGACGCTAGCAGGTCTCGCCGGCCTTGCGTAGGCCCGCGGGGCGGGCGGAGAGGGGCCGGAGAACAGGGGATAGCGCGCCGTTTTGGCCGCTCTCGCCTTTCCAACCCATGATTCGGTGGTATGGTTGGCCCGGGACTGAGGGGGCGATTCCGCGCAAGACATCATGATATCCAGACTGGGACGGCCGGCTCGGCGGACGGTCGCACATGGCTCGGATTTCTCGTGACGATCGATCTCGCATTTCGCGATTCGGTTCGAGAGAAGTACAATCAGATCGATGAGATTTGGAGCGACGTCGATCATTGGCACACGCGCTCCCGCCAGGAAATCTTCGACGCGGTCGAGCGGCTGAACCGGCTGCATCCTGAGCCGCACAATCTCGTCATCGACATCGGCGCCGGCGGCCATCCCCAGCGGGTGCCGAGCCGCACCTACGTGCAGGCCGACATCGCGGCGGAGCGGCTGCGCGGCGTCAGCAATTCGGTCTGCGCCGACGCCCACCATCTGCCGTTCGCCGACGCCTCCGCCGACTGCGTGATGTGCGTCGGCGCCGTGGTCAACTATTGCTCGCTCACCGACATCGTCGCCGAGATCAGCCGGATCGCGGCCCCCGGCGCGATGCTGGTCATGCACATCGAGCTCTCCAACAGCTTCGAGTTCTTCCTGACGCCGCACTACCGGGCGCAGGCGGCCTTCATCAAGACCTTCTACAAGGGTGAAGAGAGCATATGGGTCTATTCCGACCGCCACGTGCGTTCGGTGCTCGCCGAGGCCAGTTTCAGCATCGTCGACTCGCGCTACTTCCACATCGCGTCCGCGCTCGCCTACCGGCTGCTCAAGAAGCCGAACGTCGCCGTCAAGCTGTCGGGTCTCGATGCGGTGCTGGGCGCCATCCCGCGCATCGGCGG
>DASTZX010000148.1:0-11324 GCA_035764045.1 Xanthobacteraceae bacterium
TCAGCCTGTGGTTCGCGGTGGTCGGGCCGAAGGGCCTGCCGCCCGCGATCGTGGCGCGGCTCAATCGCGAGATCGCGGCCGCCATCGCTGAGCCGGACGTGAAGAAGGCCTGGGACGTGCAGGGGATCTATCCGCAGAGCAGCTCGCCGGAGGCGCTCGGCGAACGCGTCGCGCATGACGTCGCAAAATGGCGCGACGTTGCGGCCGGCATCAAGCTCAAGGACCAGTGACGGTGCGGCCGGCGCGCTCGCCCGCGCCCGACGAGGAACATGAATCGGCGCAACGGCGCCGCAACGGGGATCCCTGATGTCCGACAAACCGAGTCCCGATCTGCAGACGCATCTGGCGGTGCTCGAGCAAAAAGGCCTGCTCGTGCGGATCGACGAGCCGATCGACAAGGACAGCGAGCTGCACCCGCTGGTGCGCTGCCAGTTCGTCGGCGGCGTCTCCGAGAGCGAGCGCAAGGCGTTCTTGTTCACCAACGTGGTGGACGCAAAAGGCAAGCGCTACGACATGCCGGTCGTGGTCGGTGCGCTCGCCGCCTCGCCGCACATCTACTCTCTCGGCATGGCGCGGCCGGTGGCCGAGATCAGCGATGCCTGGGTGGAGGCGATCGCCAATCCGGTCAAGCCGGTCAGCGTGAAAACCGCTCCCTGTCAGGAGGTGGTCGTCAGCGGCGACGATCTCACGCGCCCGGGCGGCGGCCTTGCGCGGCTGCCGGTGCCGGTGTCGACGCCCGGCTTCGACGCCGCGCCGACGCTCACCTCGACGCTCGCCATCACGGTCGATCCGGAGAGCGGCGTGCGCAACATGTCGACGAATCGCGCCGCGCTCAAGGCGACCGACCGGCTCGGCGTGCGCATGTCCTCGCGCATCGGCGGCGCCGGCGGCTACCTGCATTGGCTCAAGTATCAGAAGATGGGCAAGCCGATGCCCTGCGCGATCGTGGTCGGCGCCGCCCCGGTGGTCGCCTACACGGGCCCGCAGAAGCTGCCGGTGGACTTCGACGAGATGACCGTTGCGGGCGCGCTGATGGGAGCGCCGATCCGCACCGTCAAGGCGAAGACGGTCGACATCGAGGTTCCGGCCGATTGCGAGATCGTGATCGAGGGCCTGATCGATACCGAGCAGCTCGAGCCCGAGGGGCCGTTCGGCGAGAGCACCGGCTATGTCGCGCTCGAGGATTATAACCTGTCCATGCGCGTGACCGCGATCACCCACCGCCGCAATGCGGTGTTCTCGTCCATCATCAGCCAGGTCACGCCGAGCGAATCGAGCGTGATGCGCAAGGTGGCGTTCGAGCCGATCTTCCTGACGCATCTGCAGAAGCATCTGGCGATCCGGGGCATCCGCAAGGTCGTGATGCACGAGCCGCTGAGCAACATCCGCCCCATCATCTTCCTGCAGTTCGCCAAGGGCACGCCCAAGACCGAGATCTGGCGCGGCCTGCAGGGCGCCTCCACGCGGCTCGCCGATTCCGGCAAGGTCGTCATCGCGGTGAGCGAGGACGTCGATCCCAACAATGCGGACGCGGTGTTCTGGTCGATGGCCTATCGCTGCAATCCGGTCGAGGACGTGCACATCGTGCCCTACAAGTCGACCGGCCACGGACCGATCTCCGACCGCGCACCGGGCGTGCGCAGCTCGATGTCGAGCATGCTGGTCGACGCGACGCTGAAAGAAGTGATGCCGCCGGTCGCGCTGCCCGCGAAGGAGTTCATGGAGCGCGCCGCCGCGATCTGGCAGCGGCTCGGCAACCGATACGGGCTGCCACGCCTCAACCTGCGTCCGCCGTGGCACGGGTATCAGCTCGGCGACTGGAGCGACCTGTGGGAAGAATTTGCCCGCAAATGCGCCGCCGGGGAGTGGGAGGCGAACGGCGCCAATACGTATGGCCGCCGCCGATCCGGCCTCACACCCGAGACGCCGGTGCGCAATGTGGAGATGAAGGAATAAGGTCGGGGCGTCGCGTCGGCCTGCCCGGCGCGAGCGCGCGCACAAAAAAACGGATCGGGCCCGCGGGCCCGATCCGCTCGCCGCCGGTGTGGCGGCGCTTACGATCAGAAGTGCAGGTTGACGCCCACCCGCGCGATATTGTCGGTCAGGCGGCCCGTCGTGACGCTGGTCGTCGAGGTGAGGGCGATCCCCGGGTCGGTGCCGAGATCCATATAGAGATACTCGAGCTTGGCGCTCCAGCGGTCGGCGAAAGCCCACTCGATACCGGCGCCGATGGTCCAGCCGACGCGCGTATCGGACTGGCTGAACGCGACGGTGGCGCCGGGAACGGTGCCGCTGCCGCTGATCTTGTTGTCGCCGTAGGCCAAGCCGCCCGTGATGTAGGGCAGCCAGGTGCCGCGGTCGCCGATCGCATAGCCGAGGCGGCCGCGCACCGTGCCGAACCAGTCGAGCTTGTCCTCATAGCTGAGGGCGACCGGGACTGAAGCGAGGCTGAACGCACCGCTGTCCTTCTGTCCCGAGCCCTGGAAATCAGCTTCGATACCGAACATCCATGGGCTGCCGAGCTGCCAGTTGTAACCGATCTGGCCGCCGCCGATCACGCCATCGAGGTGATTCGAGTTGGTGATGATGGCCGCCGGAGAGTTGAAGGTGGTGTCCTGGCGACCCCAGCTTCCGCCGACGTTCACGCCGACATAGAAGCCGGTCCAGTTGTACGCCATCGGAACCGCCATCATAGGCGCCGCTTTGGTGTACATTGGCCGCGAGAGATCGGCGGCCGACGCTGCACTGCAGGTCCACGCTCCAACGAGAAGCGCGGCAACGCAAATACCACTTTTCATGTAGTCCCCCGTCCCGGTTTGCTTGGGTCGCGCGATATGGGACCCGCAAGCCTAATGCGTCAATGGCATGTTTGGTTCCGGCGAAAGTTGTCCAAATGTGTTGTCAAATCATGGGCGCCCCAGGTATCGCGCGACCGTGCGTATTTTGTTGACGTAATGTCAATCTCGACGAAATGAGCGCGACTCGGGCCGAATCACGCGGCGGCGGTATGAATTTGGCGCAGATGGTCGCTGAAGCACACGCTCTGTCGTTCGCGTCAGAAGCGCGCCGTCACCGTGAGCCGGGCGGCGAGCGGCTCGACGGGGTGCAGAACCGGCGCCCACCTTGGTCGAACCCATACCGAAATAGCGCTGGTAGCCGAACCTGCCGACGGTCGCCTGCGCGATGCTCTTATCGATGCGGCTCAACGAATGTTGAACTTGACCGGCACAGTGAAGTCGAATGTCGCGCCGTCGAGATCCCGTGGCGGCGGCGGGAAGGGCTGGGCGCGGCGCAGGGTTGCCATCGCCTCCTCGTCGAGCGCCTCGGAGCCGGAGCTGCGCACGATCCGGTTCTGCAGCAGGCGACCCTCGCGATCGATCGAGAAGGAGAGCTGCGCAGTGCCGGTCTCGCGGCGCGCAAGAGCGCGTTGCGAATATCCCTTGTGACGTTCGATCTGCTTGACGATGCTGAGCTGCCACGACCTGACGGCTGCGGCGCTCGCCGTGCGCTGGCGCGGCGGCGCGGTGGGGGTGGTCGGCTGCGGCACTGGTTTCGGCGGCTCGGGCTTCGCCTGCTCCTGCGGCAGTGTGACCGCGGCGTCGGGGACCGGCGGTGGCTCGACCTTCGGCTTCTCCTCCTCTTCGACCTTCTCTTGTGGCGGCGCGGGCGGCTGCAAGATGGGCTGCTCGTCCGGACCCGGCGCAAGGTCCTGCTGCGATTCACTTCGCGGCGTGGCAATGGACGACATATCGACCAGCACCGCGTCCGGGCCCTCGTCGCCTGGCACAGGCTCGTGCCAGCCCACCAGCAGCGTCGCGATCGCGCCGTGCAGGCCGAGCACCACGATGGCGCTCGCCGTCCAGCGGCGCAGGTCCGCGGTGTCGATCGCCGCCGCGATCATTGCGTCTTCTCGGTCCCCACCAGCGCGACCTTGAGGAACCCGGCCGCGCGCAGCAGGTTCATGACCTCCATCACCTCGCCGTAGGCCACGACCTTGTCGGCGCGCAGGAAGATGCGCGTCTCCTTGTCGCCTTTCGCCGCCTCGGCCAGGGTCTGGCCGAGCGCGTCGCGTACGACCGGGGCGTCGCCGATCGTGAGCGAGAGATCGGGCTTGATGGTGAGGAAGATCGGCTGCGGCGGCCGCTCCTGTGGCGCGGCGGTCGAGGAGGGCAGATCGACCGCGATGTCGACGGTCGCGAGCGGAGCTGCCACCATGAAGATGATCAACAGCACCAGCATCACGTCGATGAACGGCGTGACGTTGATCTCGTGGACTTCGTCGAGCTCGTCCTTGCCGTGATCGAGGCGGACGCTCATGGCGCACTCCTTCCGATCACTCGGCCGCCGTCGTCATCGGCTTGCGGGCGGGCCTGCGCCGGTCCAGGTCGCGGCTCACCAGCCGCAACACCTCGGCCGAGGCGTCGCCGAGCTGCGCCCGATAGCCGGCGATCGAGCGCGCAAACATGTTGTAGATCACCACCGCGGGAATCGCCGCCGCGAGCCCGAAGGCGGTCGCGAGCAGCGCTTCGGCGATGCCGGGTGCCACCACAGCGAGATTGGTGGTGTGCGACTTCGAGATGCCGATGAAGCTGTTCATGATGCCCCACACGGTGCCGGAAAGGCCGACGAATGGCGCGGTCGCCCCGATGGTGGCGAGCACGCCGGTGGTGCGGGTGATCCGGCGGCCGAGCGCCGCCTCGATGCGCTCGAGCCGCGAGGCGACGCGCTCCTTGACGCCGTCCTTCTCCAACGCATCGGCCGAGACACGAAGCTCGGCGGCCGCGGCAGCCAGGAATTCGGCCCCGGGGCTCGGCAGGACGCCGACATCCGCCATCGAGCTCGCCGTCGACAGCGCGCGCAGCGTCGCCCGCGCCTTGCGCTTGGCAATCGAGATCTCGACGGTCTTCGCGAGCCAGATCGTCCAGGTCACCACCGAAGCGATCGCGAGGCCGATGATCACCGCCTTCACGACGATGTCGGCCGACATGAACATGCCCCACGGCGACAGATCGCGCGGGAGCGCCGCGGCGCCGATGACCTGATCGCCCGCCGGATCGGGTGCCTGTGCGTGCGCGGCACTGGCCAGCACCAGCGACGTCGTCATGCCGACCCGGAGGGCAAAGCGATGCATTGCGAACATGGATGCTCCAGTCATTGCCGCTTCGAGCTAGAACTTTACAGTGGCGAAAGCGCGAACGCTCGCGCCCGGCAGCAGCACCTCGTCCTTGGTGTAGGAGACGCTGTTGCGGATGTCCTCGTTGAGCAGGTTGGTGCCCACCAGGCCGACGGTCACTTCCTTGATCTCGCCCGGCCGATGCATCGCCGGCACCCAGCGGTAGCTGATCTCGGCCCGCAGATCGTTGTAGCCCGGGGTCGGCGTCTCGCCGATCGGTGCGATGTCGTTGTGCGCGAAGGCGTGCAGCAGGCTGATGCGCGCGAGCCAGGCGTCGTCGCGGTAGAACAGCCCGCCGCCGATGCGCACCGGCGGAATGCGCGGCACATTGGTGCCGTCCGTGAAGGTTGCGCGCACCACGTCGAACTGATCCTCGATGCCCCACCAGCCGTGCCAAATCCGCGCTACATCGAGCTGGCTCTGGAACTCGGCGCCGCGGAAGATCGCGTCCTGTTGCGAGTAGATCGCCTCCTTGAGATCGCCGCCGGCCGGCCCGCAGACGCCGGTGTCGCCGTCGCACATATTGCCGGTAAGTCGTCGGAAGATGAACCCCTTGAACCGCGTGTAGTAGGCGGTGGCCTCGAAGCGCAGCGGACCGACGGCGCGGCGCAGGCCGGCTTCGACCGACGAGGCGGCCTCGATGGCCAGGTTCGGATCGCCCTTGTCGAAGGTCCCGGTCGCATCGTGCCCGCCGCCCGAGAACAGCTCGGCGGGCTTCGGTGCACGCTCGATGTATTGCCCCGTCAGGCTGCCGACGAGATCCCACGGCAGGTTCTGGATCAGGCCGATGCTCGCGCTCTTGGGCGTGTAGCTGGGCGATGCCGGCGTGCGGCCGACCAGGCCGGCGGTCTCCTCGAACAGGCGCGCGGTGCCCGACAGGTCCACGTGCTCGATGCGGCCCGCGATCTGCGCCTTGGTGAGCGGGCTGAGCTTGAACTCGTTGAACGTGTAGGCGGCCTCGCGCGAGTTGCTGTTCGGGTCGAATAGACCGAAATTGTCCGGGCTTGGGGCCGTGAGCTGCTGATGTCCGCCCGCCACCCCGATCGTGGAGGTGAGCGCAGCGAAGCGCAGATCAAGCGGCAGCAGCGTGACCTCGCCGCGTCCCTCCTGCTCCTGGTTGGTGAATATCTGCCGTACGCCGTCGCTGCCCGGGTCGGTATCGTTCTGGAGCCCGAGCTCGTTGTGCTTGTAATCGGTGGCGCCGAGCCAGAAGCGTAGGGTGTCGATCCCGCTCGCCTGTGGCCGATACTCGCCCTTGCTGGTGAACTTGGTCTGGTGTGCGTCGATGCGGGTGTTGTGGTCCTCGCCGTCGATTCCCGGGATGTGATAGAGCGCGTCGTTCTGCTCGATCGCGGCGCCGACGAAGCCTTCGTTGAAGACATAGGACAGGCCGGCGGACTCGCCGTTGCTTTGCGATGCCGAGTTCGGCTGGCGGCCGTTGAAGGCGCCGGGCTGCGTGGCGCGCGGCGCCGTCGCGGGATTGGGTGGCACCAGATAGGGATAGTTCGGGATGCGGTAGTCGTCCGCCTTGCGGCCGAAGGCGTCGACGTGAATTGCCCAAGGACCATAGCCGGCGTCGACCAGGCCGGCGCCGCTCAACCCGTTGTCCACGCTCGTGACGTTGCCGCGCAGCTCGCCGGTCACGCAGCCGCGGTCCGTGCCCGAGGCGGTGGCCGGTGCCGCTTTGGTCGGATAGGGCGCGGCGGTGTGGCCCTCGGTCGGACAGGGGAGGGCTTCCGGGATCCGGTTGTTGGTCGCGCTCACGACGCCGCCGAGCGCCTGCGAGCCGTAACGCAGCGTGGCCGGCCCGCGGATCACCTCCACCTGGTTGGAGGTCATGGGGTCGATCGGGACGAAATGGTCCTCGCCCAAGTCGGACGCGCCATTGGCGCTGGTGCCGTTCTCCACCAGACCCACACGGTTGTTGTCGAGGCCGCGGATGATCGGGCGGCTGGACGCTCCCGGCGCGAAGCTCGAGCCGGTGATGCCCGGCTTGTTGACGAGGAGGTCGCCAAGCGTGCTTGCGCCGTTGCGGCGGATCTCCTCGTTCGGCACCACGGTGACGGTGCCGAATTGGTTGGTGACGACCGGCAAGGTCCCGGGCTGCGGTGTCTCCGCGACCGGCGCCGGGGCCGGCTCGGCGGGCGGTTGCGCGGAGGCTGGGGGCGCCGGACGGGCCGGGCGCGGTTTCGGCGGCGTGCGCCGGACCGGCTTCGCCACCGTGACTTCGACCTGCGGCAGCGCAGTCTGCGCATAGCCCGGCTCGGCCGCGACCGTCAGAGCGATCGAGGCACCGGCAAGAGCGCTGAACGTGAACTGGCTGCGCATTGTCTGTCCCACTCGACACCGACTGTGTCGGGAAGAGTCGCGTTGCGGCCGCCGTGCCGCTCAGGCGGCGAGGCGAGCGCCGACACGTCAGACGCTGCGAGGGGGTGCGCGCGCTTGGAACGACGACAGCGAGTCGTAAGCCGTAAAGGCAACAGAGAATGCGCCGCTCAAGGCGACGGACTGGGACGAGGGTGGCGCAAGCCGGCCGGGGTCCGGAGGAATCGAGCTTGCCAGCAGCCCGATGGTCGCGCAGATCGCGCAGACGTCGGTCGCGCCGGTGTGATGATCCGGGGTTGCGGGGCTCCCGTCGCGCCCCGCGACCTGCAGGGCGACGGCCACGGGAGCGACGCCCGACAGCGCGCGCTTGTCCATATGGACGTGACCGAACGACAGCACGAGCTGGACGGCCAGCGCGAACAGCGCCACGCGCGAGCCTAGGTCGATATGCGTTCGAAACCAGCGCATGCCTTGAACGTCCGCCGGCGCCCCGCGCCCGGCACGACCACGGCTCCTGTTATGTTGTAACCATGGCCGGGAGGAGCGCCGGGTGTCAAGCCGATGCCGCGTGCCGCTCTGATCTTCAGGCCGCCCAGCGCTGATGGCCGCCGGACAGAGCGGCCTGGATGGCCCGGTCCGGGCCGAAATCCTGCACGCTGTCGATCGCGAGCAGCTCGGCGAGGCGGGCCCGTCCTCGGTTGGCCCGGCTCTTCACCGTGCCGACCGGGCAGTGGCAGATGGCAGCCGCCTCCTCATAGGACAGGCCGGCTCCCCCGATGAGCGTGAGCGCCTCGCGCTGCTCATCCGGCAGCTGGGCCAATGCCCGGCGAAATTCGGCAAGCTGGATGTGGCCTTCCTGTTCGGGCTGCGACGTCATCGTGCCGACGTAATAGCCGTCGCTGTCGACGACCTCGCGCCGGCGCTTGCGAAACTCGTTGCAGAAGTGGTTGCGCAGGATGGTGAGCAGCCAAGCGGTCATGTTCGTACCGGGTACGAAGGTTTCGATCCGGTCGATGGCGCGCAGCAGCGCCTCCTGGACGAGATCGTCGGCCCGGTCCTTCTGGTGGCAGAGTGCGACCGCAAACGCGCGCAGTTCGGGGACGGCCTTGAGCATGGCGTCCTGCAGGGCTGGATCGAGGCGCATGGCGTCGCGTCCTTCTCAACCGTGGCCGCTCGCGAGCTTTCGCCACTGTCCCTTCCGATGGAGCATCCCGCTGGCATGCGCGCCGCAGGCGCGCTCCGGCATCGGTGCCTCACCGGCCCCGAAATCAAACGGGGCGGGTTCTCAGTGGCGGAATTCGAGAAATGCCACCCGTGCGTTCCGGGCGCCGTGCCGCATTCCGCTTGCGCGGCCCGGCGTAGCCCGGATTGAGGAGAATGATATTGCGTCCAGTCAAACACGGATTGATCCAGGTCAAAAGCCCACTTTGGTCGACCATCACCTCATCGTGACTGCGTGTCATTGCGCGTGAAGCAAGACAGCGAGCGGAGAACGTTGAAGTCGTGTTCACTGATCTCCTGCGGCATCGGGCGGTGCCGCAGATTTGGACACGTGTCGCGGAACCCGGCGTACTCAAAGTGGGACACGGGATCGCAGAATCATATGGAATATGCGGCCGGTTCCGCCGAGTTCCATCGCACAGAGAAGGCCCGGAATTGCCACGCCGCGATCCGCTGCGAACCACATTATGGCCACGCCCCAGAGGGATTCGTCCGGCTGGGTGATACTGTAGTTGGGGAGACATCATGCGTAGGATCTTGTTGGCAGGAGCGGCGACGCTCGTAGCATCATTGTCGCTGATCTCGGCGAATGCGGCGGACCTTCAGCGTCCAATCCCGAACCCGATGCCGACCAAGGCGCCGCCGCCCTACGTGGCTCCCGAATTCGATTGGACCGGCTTCTATGTCGGCATCAACGGCGGCGGCGGATGGGGCCGCGGCTTCACTGAACTGAGCCGCGGGTTCGATATCTCGGGCGCGCTCGTCGGCGGGACGGCGGGCTACAACGTCCAGCTCGGTCACCTGGTGCTCGGCGTCGAGGGCGACATCGACTGGTCTGACATCAAAGGGAGCACCTCCGCCGACGGCTGCGTCGCGGGCTGCTCGGTCGAGAACAAGTGGCTCGGCACGGCGCGTGGCCGCGTCGGCTATGCGTTCGGCACCTTCCTGCCCTACGTGACGGGCGGTCTCGCGGTCGGCGACGTCAGCGCCAGCGCAGCCGGATTTTCCGGCATGGACTCGACGCAGACCGGCTGGGCTGCGGGCGGTGGCGTCGAATATGGCCTTACCCGCAACTGGAGCGCCAAAGTCGAATACCTCCACGTCGATCTCGGCCGCTTCAACTGCGGATTCAGCTGCGGCCCCACCGCCAACGACGATGTCGGCTTCCGGGCCGATACGGTGCGCGGCGGCCTCAATCTGCATTTCTGAGGCGCGATCTCGCAGGATGAGTTGAGCCGGATGGGTTGAGCGCAACGAAGCCCATCCGACGCGTTTGGTCTCATCCGAACTTCGGCACGAATCCCGCCCCGTCCGTCTCGATCCGGCCCGCGAACGGCGCGCCCACGTGACCCGGCAGGGTCAGTGCGCCGCTCGAGGCGGCGAGCCCGAGCACCATGCGGCGACTTCGCACCGCCTGCTCGGCGTCGGAGTTCTTCGGAAAATTCCAGTGCGGGTAGTAGACCTGCAGCAGGTGGTGAAACACATCGCCGATGAACAGCGCCTGCGCGCCGCCGCTTTCGAGCCGGAACACCACGTGGCCGGGCGAGTGACCGGGCGCCGGAATGATCTCGATGTGCTCGTCCAAGCGGTGCGGACCAGTGACGAGATCGGCGCGCCCGGCCTCCACGATCGGCAGCACGCACTCCCTGAACGTGCCCATCTCGGCCGGCGCGGTCTTCGGGTCGCGGTCGAGCGCATGGAACGCCTCGAAGTCCGGGTTGGAGAAGACATAGCGGGCCCGCGGGAATGTCGGCACCCACTTGCCGCCGCGCTGCAGCGTGTTCCAGCCCACATGATCGTGGTGCAGATGCGTGCACATCACCAGGTCGATCTCGTCGACGCGGGCGCCGGCGGCAGCGAGCCGCTCCGGGTAGTCGGTGTTGAGATTGGTCCAGAACGGCCGTCCGGGCTTGACCTTGCCGTTGCCGCAGCACGAGTCGATCAGGATGTTGCGGCCGCCGATGCGTAAGAGCCAGCTGTGGACGCTGAGCTTGATCAGGCCGCTCTCGCGTTCGTAATGGTGCGGCGCAAGCCAGTGCGCATGCTTGGCGGCGATGTCCGCGGTCAGCTCCGGAAAGATCTGCGTCGCCGGGTAAGTCGGGAGATAAGTCTCCTCGACACGGGTCACCGTCGCCTTGCCGATGGAAAATTCGATCACCTTGGTCCTCCCATGTCGCCCAGGCAGTTCACCTCGCCTGATGGTCCGCGAAGAGCAAGCGGCACCGCATCGGCCGTCACCCTTCGAGGGCCGCTGCGCGGCCGCCTCAGGGTGACGGAGATCGACGGGCGGCTCTCAGCGCCATCCACCCCCGCCGTTCACGTACACGGTGTCGCCGGTCATGAAATTGCAGGCCTCGGAGCACATGAACAGCACCAGCTCGCCGATCTCCTCGGGCTCGCCGAAGCGCTTCATCGGCACATCGTCGAGGAAGCGCGTCATGATCTCGGGCGAGGTGTTCGCGGCCTCCTGGAACGGCGTGCGGATCGGCCCGGGCGAGATCGAGAGGCAGCGGATGCCGCGGTCGGCGAACTCGCGTGCCACACCGAGCGTCATCGAGACCACGGCGCCCTTGGCGGCTGCATAATGCACCGAGGTGCCGGGCCC
>DASTZX010000149.1:0-2550 GCA_035764045.1 Xanthobacteraceae bacterium
TCAAGACGCACGGCGCCGAGCGCCACGCGCAACGGTGAGCGGCGGACCACGTTGTGAGAACGCAGCCGTAGCGTGGCGGACAAGCAGGTGGCGGCATGCTCCTCGCCCTGACCGGCGCCACCGGATTCATAGGCCAGCATCTGCTGCGTGAGCTGCCCAAGCGCGGCCATCGCCTGCGCGTGCTGCTGCGCCGGCCGGCGACCGCGCCGCTCAATGCGGCGAGCGCCGTGATCGGCGATCTCGCCCGGCCGATGAACATGTCGGCCGCCCTCGAGGGCGTGGATGCGGTGATCCACTCGGCCGGCCTCGCGCATGCCATGTCCGGGGTGCCGGAGGACGACTACCGCGTGCTCAATACCGAGGCGACGATCGGGCTCGCCCGCGCGGCAGGCCGCGCCGGCGCCAGGCGGTTCGTGTTCCTGTCATCGATCCGCGCCCAGTGCGGGCCGAGCGCCGACGCGGTGCTGACCGAGACGATGGAGCCGCATCCGACCGATGCCTATGGGCGCTCCAAGCTGGCGGCGGAACGTGGCCTGGCCGAGCTCGACATCGACTGGGTGGCGCTGCGCGCCGTCCTGGTCTACGGGCCGGGCGTCAAGGGCAACATGGCGCAGCTCATGCGGCTCGCCCGCTCGCCCTTGCCGCTGCCGGTCGGCAGCCTGCGCGGACGCCGCTCGCTCATTGCGCTCGACAGCCTGACCGCGGCGGTCGAGACGGTGCTGACCGCGCCGGCGCCGCTGCGGCGCGCCGTGATCGCCGCCGATCCACAGCCGCTGACCATTGCGCAGATGATCGCCGCCATGCGTCAGGGGCTCGGGCGCCGCGCCGGCGTCTTTCCGCTTCCTTCCCGGCTCGTCGAGCTCATGCTCAAGGCGGCAGGGCGGGACGACGACTATCAGCGGCTGTCCGGCTCGCTGGTGGCCGATCCCGCCGCGCTGATGCGGCTGGGCTGGACGCCGGCGGTGACGCCCGACGCCGGCCTTGCCCGGTTGATGCAGACGAATGCCGCCTGAGGACGATCAGGGCCCCGAATGGGCCGCAGCTTCCTCGGTGCGCGACGGGATGCGCTCCGACCGCTTCGCGTCGGGATCTCCGGCGACCGCGGCGGCGCCGAAGCGCACGCGGTAGACCGAAAGGTTCTCCATCACGCGCTGGACGTAGTTGCGCGTCTCGGCGAACGGGATGCGCTCGACCCAGTCGACCGCATCCACCTTGCCGTCGCGCGGATCGCCGTAGCGGGCGACCCATTCCTGCACGCGGCCGCGGCCGGCATTGTAACCCGCGAAGGTCATGATGAAGGAGCCGCGGTACTCCTTGAGCAGCGCCGAGATCTCGGCCGCCCCCATCTGGGTGTTGTAGACCGGGTCGGTGACGAGCCGCTTCCAGTCATAGCCGACGGCGAAGCGCTTGGCGGTGTCGCGCCCGGCTTCCGGGGTGACCTGCATCAGGCCGACCGCCTTGGCCGGCGAGAAATCGCGCTGATCGAACGCGCTCTCGGTGCGCACCACCGAATAGACCACGCTGCGATCGAGCTCGGGGCCGATCGAGGCATAGCGCGGGATGCCGATGTCCGGGAACGCATAGATGTCGAGCGCATGGCCGTGCGTGAGCGCGGTCTTGCCGACCGCCAGCATGGTGCGGGCGTCGTCATGGCGCCGCGCCAGCTGGGCGATCGCCGCAAGCGTCGCCGTGTCGTTGCTGCAGTCGGCGAGATCGGTCGCGAAGGTCTGCACCAGGTCGCGTTCGCCGATCGCATAGAGGATCTCGGCGGCGTGCAAGAGATCGCCGGCCACGCCCTTCGCGACCGGAGCGGTCGGCGGCGTGCGCAGCTCGATCGGCCCGAGGCCGAGCCGAACCCGCGCGAGCTGGCCGTAATAGGCGGTCGGATGACGCGCAGCCGCCTGGTACTGCTCGAGCATTCCCTTGATGTCGCCCAGCGTCTCGGCCGCGCGGCCGCGCCAGTAGGCGGCCCGCGCCTGCACGATCGGATCGGCGGTTGATTCGTCGATGCGGGCGAAGTGGGTGCGCGCGGTCTCCGGATCGGAGAGGAAGCGGAACGCGATCCAGCCGGCCATGAAATGGCGCTCGGCGCGGTAGTAGGGATTCGCCGGCGCCGCCGCCTGGCGGACGACCTGGTAGGCGGTCTTGGCGTCGCCGACATCGAGCAGCTTGCGGGCGAGCACGCGGCGCTCGCGCCACCATTCGTCGCCGTCGACCCGATCGACCGCATCATGCGGGACCGCGAGCATGAGCCTCGCCGCGCCGGCCACGTCATTCTGGTGAATCCGCCAGTGGATCCGGCACAGCGCGTACCCGACGTCGTCGCGCACGTCGCCCGGCACACCGTCGAGGAGCCCGCCCGCCTTGCTGGCATTGCCTTCGGCGGCGATGCAGGCCTTGACGATGGCGATCTCGCCGTCGCCCAGCTTCTTCGCGGCGCGCATCGCCCCGCTGAAATCCTTCGCCCCGATCCGGCGGTCCATGCGGGCGATGCGGTCGGCCCGCGTCAGCACGTCGGGAAACGCCTCGACGACGGCCGCTTCGGTGTCG
>DASTZX010000150.1:0-9066 GCA_035764045.1 Xanthobacteraceae bacterium
TCCGACATACGCGTTTGGTTATATGCGCTCAAAGAGTGACGCGGCTATTCAAGCCGCGCAAAACGTGTTTTTCGTCGCAGACGCCGGCGTTGCAGGAGACCGCGGCGGGACAGCAAACACATGGCGGGGAAGAAAAAAGGAGGGCCGGTCGACGCCATCGTCGGCCGGACCATTCGCGTTCATCGTCTCCAGCAGCACCTGTCGCAGAGCGCGCTCGGCAGGACGATCGGCGTCTCGTTCCAGCAGATTCAGAAATACGAGAATGGCACCAATCGCGTCGGAGCGGGCCGGCTGGTGCAGATCGCCCAGGCGCTGCGCGTGCCTCTGGACATGTTCTTTCAGCGCGTCGACAGCCCAGTCGCCAAACGGGATGGTGTCGAGGATCCGGTCGCATTGCTGTCGAATTCGCAGGCGCTGCGGGTCGCGCGGGCGTTTTCGGCCATCTCGGACAGCCGGACCCGGATCGCGATCGTGATGCTGCTCGAAACGATCGCCCGCGACCAACGCTAAATTTATCCCGTCTCTTCGAACACCCACGCTCCGACCCCGAGCGCATCGGGGAATGGCGCCACCAACCGCTCGCCATCACGGCGCGCCGCGAGTCCGCCCCGTCGCAGCGCCGCTTCAGCGCTCGCCAGCGAGGTGACCGCGATGCCGCAAGCGCCCATGAAGGGGAGGCTCGGGATCGCAAGCTCGGGAAAGCGGCGGCGGAACGCCTCTGGAGTGACGAGCGCAATCGATCCGCGGTCGAGCGCGATGGCCTGACCGCCCTCGCAGGCGCGTGCGGAGCGGCCCGTGAACCTGGCATAGCGCGCCGCGGCCTCGGCCACGTCGGCGAGCGCGATCGTGAGCGACGTGAGAGCACGCGCGCCGTTCGGATGGTCGAGCCAGCGCGGCTGCCAGACGGCGGCTTCGGTGCGGTGGGTCAGGATCTGCAGGCGGCCTTCCGCCATCTCGCCGGGCACCACGCGCGCGATCGTGAAGGCGGCGACGCTTTGCCCCTGCGCGGTCTCGACCCGGCGCTGCATCTCGACCAGGGGCTGCATGCGGAATCCCGCGCCGGCCAGCCGCCGGTGCGCGGCTGCCGCATCGGCGACTGCAAGCGCCGCGAGATGCAGGCCGGGATGGCGCGCGAGCGCGAGATCGAGCTCGCGCCCAAGCGGTGTATCGGCGGTCCTGAACAGCACCTCGACATAGCCGCGCGCGAGCATGGCGGTCGTGTTGCCAGTGCCCGTCGGCCGCGGCGGTCCGCCGGCGGGATCGGGATTGGCCTGGATCGAGATCGGAGTGGGCGCAAATCCTGCGAGCGCCAGGGCGGCACGCGCAGCCTCGCGGTCGGAAACGAAGTGGCCCACATGGTCGAGGAAGATCTCCTCGCCGAGCGGCAATTGGCGGTCGATTTCCCCCAATGATTGTGTGTGCGTCATCAATCCATGCTCCGCTCTGCGGCCGGGGGTCCTTACGCTAGGCAATCCGGCTTGCCATTTATAGAGTTATACAGTGTGCGGGTTTCGACGGACGAAACGCCTTATGACAGGGTGGACATGACCAACGTGAATGCGCCGGAGCCCGCCGCAGATCACCGCCCTGCCGTCTCGTTGCACGCCGCCGGCCCGCCGGCCCTCTCGTTCAGCAACGTGTCCAAGCGATTTCCCGGCGCTGACGGCCAAGCGCTCGAGGTCCTACGCGGGGTGAGCTTCGACCTGCCCGCGTCCGAGATCGTGGCGATCCTCGGACCCTCCGGCGCCGGCAAGTCGACGCTGCTCAATCTCGCGGCCGGGCTGATCCGGCCCGATGGGGGCGCGGTGCGCGTTCTCGGCCAGAATACGGCCGGGGCGGTCGATTGGGAACGCGTCGGCTACATGTTTCAGGACGACCGGCTGCTGCCCTGGCGCGTCGCGCTCGCCAACGTGTCGCTCGCACTCGAGGCCGGCCGCATGCCGGCCGCAGAGCGGCGGCAGCGTGCGCGCGCCGTCCTCGGCATGGTCGGGCTCGCCGATTTCGCCAATGCCTATCCGCATCAATTGTCCGGCGGCATGCGCAGCCGCGTCGCGCTCGCGCGCAGCCTGGTCGGCGAGCCTGACCTCCTGCTGATGGACGAGCCGTTTTCGCGGCTGGACGCGCAGACGCGCGCGAGCATGCATCGCGAGCTCCTGCGCATCCACGAGTTGCGCCGGCTGTCGATCCTCTTCGTCACCCACGATGTCGAGGAGGCGGTTGTGCTCGCCGACCGGATCGTGCTGATGACGGCGCGGCCCGGCCGTGTGCGCGAGACGCTCGATGTCCCCCTGCCCTACCCGCGCGCCGGCCGTCCCGAGGCGGCCGCGCTGGTCGCCCGCCTGCGCGCCATGCTCGAACAGACGCCATCCGAGGAGATCGTCCGATGACTTTCCGCAAATTGCTTTTCGCGTTGCCGCTCATGCTCGCCGCCTCGGCGGCGTCCGCACAGGAGAAGATCAAGGTCGGCTACTGGACGAGCGGGTTCTCGGTCGGCTTTGGCGCGGTGCTCGAAGCCGGCAAGTTCCTGGAGCAGGCGGGGCTCGCTCCCGAGTACGTCAAGTTCAGCGACGTCAACGGTCCGACCAAGGCGCTGATCACCCAGTCGATCGACGTCGCCTTCGCGGCGCCGGTGAGCGGCGCCTTCACGCTCGCCATCCAGGGTGCGCCGGTCGAACTCGTGCTTGCCACCCAGATCGCGGAAGCGACCTTCGTCGCCAAGGAGGGCTCGCCGCTCAAGACTCTCGCCGAGCTCAAGGGCAAGAAGGTCGGCATGTCCCCGGTCGGCAGCGCCACCTATGCCATCGTCGCTGCGGTGCTGGAGCGCAACTACGGGCTCAAGCCGAGCGACTACACGCCGGTCGGCGGCAATGAGGGCCAGCTCGTACGCCTGTTGGAGCGCGGCGATGTCGATGCGGCGTCGTTGCGCGCCGTGACGCTCGCCTCGGTGCCGGAGCTCAAGCTGCAGACGCTCGGCAGCCTGGTCGACGAGTGGAAGAAGATGACCAAGGCGAGCGCGCCGCCGATCCTCGGGGTGGCGCTCGTGCACAAGACCTTCGCCAAGGACCATCCCGACGCGGTGGTGAAGTTCGTGCGCGCGCTGATTGCGGCGACGAAATTCGGGCACGACCAGCCGGCCCAGGCGGCCGACATGCTGAGCAAGGCCGCCAACCTCGACGCCAAGGACGCGACCTCCTACGCCAGGTTGTGGAACCAGATCTACACCGCGTCCATGGAGCCGGCGGATGTCGCGACCTTCAAGACCATGGCGCAGATCTTCAAGGCGGTCGGAACGATCGAAGGCAACGTGCCCGACAGTCTCTTCGTCACCGCCCCCTACGAGCAGGCCAAGCGCCAGCCGTGAGCGAGCCTGCGCCATCCGGCCGTCTCGGCGCCATCCTGCTGCGCTGCGCGCTGGCGCTGCTCCTGCTCGGCGCGTGGTGGCTCGGCTCGCTCGCGACGCCGGTCTACGTGCTGCCGAGCCCGCAGCGCGTGTTCGAGCGGATCGTGCAGCTCTCGCAGACCGGCGACCTGCCGCTCAATCTCCTGACCACCTTCTTGCGGGTGCTCGCCGGGTTCGCGCTCGCCGTGCTGATCGGCGTGCCGGGCGGCCTGCTGCTCGGGTCGAACCGGGCGGTCGGCAATTTCTTCGAGCCGATCATCCCGGTGATGAACACCGTGTCTTCGGCGATCTGGGCGATCTTCGCGGTGATCTGGTTCGGGCTTTCTCCGGCCACGCCGATCTTCGTCGTGCTGATGACCGCCTTTCCGCTCATCGTCACCAATGTGTGGCAGGGCACGCAGGCGGTGAACGCCGATTTCGTCGACCTCGCGCAGGTGCTGCGATTCTCCCGCCTCAAGACGCTCGTCAAGATCTATCTGCCGTCGATCCTGCCGTATTTCTTCTCCGGCGCGCGGCTCGCCTTCGGCTTCGGCTGGCGGGTGAGCCTGGTGGCCGAGACCCTCGGCGCCTCGAGCGGTGTCGGCTACCGGCTGCGCCAGGCGTCCGACCTGATCCAGACCGACCAGGTCTTCGCCTGGACCATCGTGCAGATCGCCATGATGCTGGTGATCGAGATCGGCATGCTGCAGCCGCTGGAGCGCCGGCTGTTTCGCTGGCGGCGGGACGTGCGGACGTAACGGTGCGCGACCGGCCGCGGCTCACGCGCGCTGTTTGAGCCGCTCCTGCGCCATCCGCCGCAAGGCGGCGCGATCGACCTTGTTGGTCGAGGCGAGCGGCAGCTCGTCGACGAACCAGACCGAGCGCGGATGCGCATAGGCCGGAGCGTTTTCGAGCGCGAAGCGCTTGATCTCATCTTCGGTCGCCGGCTGGCCGGCCTTGAGGATCACGAAGGCGACCGGCTTGGTGCCCTTGATGTCGTCGTCGATGGGCACGACCGCGGCATGCGAGATCGCCGGGTGGCGTTCCAGCATGCGCTCGACGTCGGTCGGATAGATGTTCTCGCCGCCCGAGACGAACATGTCGTCGGTGCGCCCGACGAAATAGTAGAAGCCGTCGGCGTCGCGGCGAAACACGTCGCCCGTGACATAGAAGCCGTCCGGGGTGATCGGCGACGGCACATCGGGACGATTGTGGTAGCCGAGCATGACCGCGGGAGACTTCATCTCCAGCACGCCCTGTTCGGTCGGCCGGCCGTGCTCGTCCACCAGGCGAACCTGCACCTGCGGATGCGGGTAGCCGACCGAGGCTTCCGGCTGCGGCAACCCCTTCGGGTGCGGCCCGAACACCACCGGCCCGGCCTCCGTGGTGCCGTAGGCATTGGTCACGGCGGCGTGCGGCAGCGCGCGCTTCAATGCATGCATCAGACTCGAGCTCACCGGGGCCGAGCCCATGCGAACGAACTCGACGCTGGACAGATCGGTGCGGGCGAGCAGGTCGCTTTCGCGCAGCATCATCGCGATCATCGGCGGCACCGCGGTGAGCCCGGTGCAGCGGTAGCGCCCGATCGCCGCGATGTAGTCGCGCGCCGTGAACTGCGGCAGCAGCACGATCGTCGCGTGCGCCGCACAGGCGAGCTTGGCGAGCGCCAGCGCGTTCATGTGGTAGAGCGGCGCGGCGATGAGGTAGCGGTGGCGGGCGAGATCCTGGCCGGCCAGGCGGACCTCGACCACCCAGAGATGGCTCTGGTGCGACAGGACAACGCCCTTCGGGACCCCGGTCGAGCCGGACGTATAGAGAAACATCGCGGGCTCGTCCTTGTGCGGCGCCACGGCCGCAAACGGGCCGCGATCGAGGAACGCATCGAAGGACTTGCTTCCGTCGCCCCCGAAGCAGACCGCGGGCAGGTCCGGAGGACAATCGGCGCGCCGGGCGGCATCGCAGAACACGAGCTTCGCGCCGGCATCGGCAAGGATCAAATGGATGGTCCGGCGCGGAAACTTGAAGTTCACCGGCACCGCGACCAGGCCGGCGCGCATGATCCCGTAATAGGCGGCGAGATATTCGGCCCGATTGGCGGAAAGAATCGCGATCCGCTCTCCGCGTTCGAGGCCACGGGCCGTGAGCGCGCGCGCGACGCCGTTCGCCATCTCGTCGAGCGCGCGATAGCTCACCTCGCGCGGCGGCCGCTCGCCGCCCAGATCGACGATCGCGGTCTTGTCGAGATCGCGCTCGCGGTCGATCAGGTCGCCGAGGTTGTAGAAATGGGGCATTCGTCAACACTCTGCACGTCAAAACCGTCGTCCCGAGGTGCCGGCCGAAGGCCGAGCGCCTCAGGGTGACGGGTCATAGCAGTATCTAGGCCTTCGGGGGGGCGGTGAAATAGGTGCCGCGGCCGCTGCACAGCAGCTTGCCCTGGCCATCGAACACGCGCGCCTCGGCGGTCGAGAACTGGCCGCCCATCCGCACGACCTTGCCGTGCAGGGTGAGATCGCCCGGCATCGCCGGCGCATGATAGTCGACACGCATGTCGATTGTCGGCACCCCGCGACCGGTCTTCTTCACCATCGCCCAGTCGGCCGCGAGATCGACGAGGGCGGCGAGCACGCCGCCATGGGTGTAGCGCCGCTCCGGATTGACCACCCATTCCTCGCGCCATTTCGCGCTGAGCTCGATGGCGTCGTCATGCAGCGCCGTGACCTTGATGCCGAGCCAGCGGTGATATGCCGCGCGATCGATGAGTTCCTGCACCCGCTCGACGGTGATCTCGTCGGTCATGCCATGCTCCCCATGCCCACGCGGTCGCGCCTCAGGGCGCGACCACCACTTTCCCCATCACCTCACGATCGCGGATCAGCCGCAGGCCCTCGCGCGCCTCCTCGAGGGGGAGCACCTTGTCGATGACCGGCTTCATCTTGCCGTCCTGGATGAGCTGCATCAGGCCCTTGAGGTCGTCGTCGTAGAAGCTGTTCGAGCCGACGATGTTGATCTCGAACGTCCAGATGTAGCGCAGGTCCTCCTTCGGGTCGTGGCCGGCCGTCGCGCCGCAGACCAGCAGCTTGCCGCCCCGCTTGATGCAGCGCAGCGACGGCACCCAGGTGTCGCCGCCGGTGAAGTTGATGACGACGTCGACGCCGCCTTCGTAGGACCTCCGCTGCGGCTTGCCGTACTTCTCGACCGCCCACTTGGAGAAGTCGACCTTCTTGTAGTCGACCACCTCGTCGGCGCCGAGCTCCTTGAGGCGCGCGAGCTTCTCGTCACTCGACGCGCAGGCGATGACCTCGGCGCCGAGGAGCTTGGCCAGAATGACGCAGCCGGTGCCGACGCCGCCGCTCGCACCGAGGACCAATACGCGGTCGCCCTTCTTGATGGTGTTGTGGGTGATGAGCATGCGGTGCGCCGTGCCGTAGGCGACCGGCAGGGATGCCGCTTCGGCGAAGCTCACGCCCTCCGGCATGGCGACCAGCTGATCGGCCGAAACCTGGCAATATTCCGCCATTCCGCCGTCGAGCATCTCGCCCATCAGGCCTTTCTTCTTGTTGAGCGGATTGACCAGCACGCGGTCGCCGACCTTCCAGTCGGCGACACCGGGCCCGACCTGGGCGATCTCCCCCGCCATGTCGAGTCCGATGATCACCGGCAGCGGAACCTTGATGCCGGGCATGCCCCGCACGGTGAACACGTCGTGGTAGTTGAACGAAGAGGCCTTCACACGGATCACCACCTGGCCATCGGTCGCCTGGGGGACCGGATAGTCGGTCACGATCTCGAGATCCTGCAGGTCCCCATGGCGGCGCAGA
Source organism: Xanthobacteraceae bacterium (assembly GCA_035764045.1). Lineage (GTDB taxonomy): Bacteria > Pseudomonadota > Alphaproteobacteria > Rhizobiales > Xanthobacteraceae > JAVDCA01. The sequence goes on from DASTZX010000150.1 coordinate 7,198, forward strand.
ACCAGCGCCTTCATCGTCTTCGCACTCATCGGTCACCCTTCTGCGGGCGCGACCTGGACGATCCGGTTGACGTCAGTCGCGATGCGGTCCCGCGAGACCCCATAGACATGGATCGATATCGCAGGCTCGGCACCGGCATTGCCGAGCCGGTGGATTTGGTCAAGCCCACCGTGGGCGAAGCATGCATGACCGGCCGTTCGGGTGGCCACGCGCGAGGGGCGAGCCAGGCCGGCGGCGCTATCGTAGGCGTAGAGCGTTTCGCTGAGGACTCCGGTCCGCACCGCGTACGCGCACCAGGCATGATGGGCGTGCGGTGGGCTGAACTGGCCGGCATCCCACACCAGCGCGAGGATCGTGAAGCGTCCCTCCGGGTCCCCATAAAGCGCGTGGCGCGCATAGCCGTCAGCTTGCGGCTGGCACTGCGCCGGCGTGACGAGGGCCGGATCGGCGGCGGCCGCCGCAAGCGCAGGCACGATGCGTTCCGCCATGCGGGCGGCCGGCCCGTCATGGGCGCATGCAATCTCGCGCACCAGCACCCCGAGCATACCGGTCGGAAGGGGCTGCTTGCGATCAAACCGCAATCGCTTTGTGGATTCCGAGCCCGCAATGTGCAGCATGGCGCAACTCCTTCAGGATTGCCGCGGCGCCCCTTCGGGTGCCGATAACAATATTCTAAATCAAAGCTCATAAATAGTCAAAACATGTCGTATTGTTCCCAATATGTAGGAAATATATATCGTTTTTACCGCTCAAATTAGAATATATTACTGAAAGCCGCTGTCGATCTGGCATTCCGGAAAACAATATCTGCCCGGTGCGATGCGGACCTCGACGGCGGTTCATGCCGCTGCTTTATGTTCAGCGCGTTTTTCGGAGACGGTGCATGCAAGAAAATTTTCGCCAGTTCCTCGATCGCCTGCGCCAGGCCGGCGAGCTCGTCGACCTGCACCAGCCGGTCGACATCCGCCATATCGCCACGCTGGTCGATCAGGCAAAGACTGCCCTGCTCTTCCATAACGTGATCGGTTACGACGTGCCGGTCGTGTCCGGCATCATCCGCTCGCGCGAGCGGGCGATCATGAGCCTGGGCTGCGAGACCTATCGCGAGATCGAGGACAAGCTCAAGACAGCGATCGAGCGCCCGATCGCGCCGAAGCGCGTGAAGACCTCGCCGACGCGCGAGGTCGTCATGGAGGGCGACGAGGTCGATCTCTACCGTCTGCCGATCCCGATGTCGTCCATCTATGACGGCGGGCCGATGATCACTGCCGGCGTCGTGATCGCGCGCGATCCCGAGCTCGGCCTGAACAGCGGCATCTACCGCTTCATCGTCAAGGAAAAGAACCTCACCGGCATCGACATCGTGACGCCGAACAACATGCGGCTGTTCGCCCAGCGCGCACTCGAACGCAAGGAGCCGCTGCCGATCTCGATCTCCATCGGCACGCATCCGGTCGAGATCACCGGGTCGGGCTATCGCGCTCCGCTCGGTGTCGACGAGATGGCGATCGCCGGCGGCCTGCGCGGCTCTCCGGTCGAGCTCGCGCCGTGCAAGACCATCGACCTGCCCTACATCGCCGATGCCGAGATCGTGCTCGAAGGCGAGATCCTGCCCACCGGCTGGACTTGGCCGGAGGGCCGGTTCGGCGAGTTCACCCGGCTGATGGGCGGGCTGCACTGGAATCCGCTGGTGCGCATCAAGGCGATCGCAATGCGAAAGGACGCGATCTACTACAACCTGCATATGCCGTGGGAGAACACGTGGCTCGCCGCGCCGACGCGCTATGCGGCGATCCGCCAGGCGCTGCGCACCGCGGGCGTGACCGTGAAGGACATCAACGTCACGCTCGGCAGCTGCGCCTTCTGGCA
>DASTZX010000151.1:0-2162 GCA_035764045.1 Xanthobacteraceae bacterium
GATGGTCCGGAAGGACGGCGTGCCGAAGGTTCCGCACGAGCGGATCGACCCGCTCAATCCGTGGACGCATTTCCGCGAGGCCACCTGGGAAGAGGCGCTGGACCGCGCCGCCGGCGGGCTGAAGAAGATCCGCGACCGCGACGGGCCGCAGGCGCTCGCCGGCTTCGGCTCGGCGAAAGGCTCGAACGAGGAGGCGTATCTTTTCCAGAAGCTGGTGCGCACCGGCTTCGGCACCAACAACGTCGATCACTGCACACGGCTCTGCCACGCCTCGTCGGTGGCGGCGCTGATGGAGGGGGTCGGCTCGGGCGCCGTGTCGGCGACCTTCAACGAGTGCAAGAACTCGGAAGTGATCGTGGTGATCGGCGCCAACCCGACCGAGAACCATCCGGTGGCCGCGACCTTCTTCAAGCAGGCGGCGAAGCGCGGCGCCCAGCTCATCGTGATGGATCCGCGCGGCCAGGCGCTCAAGCGCCACGCCACACACATGCTGCAGTTCAAGAGCGGCACCGACGTCGCGATGCTCAACGGCATGCTGAGCACGATCGTCAACGAAAAGCTCTACGACGAGCAGTACATCCAGACCTATGTCGAGGGCTTCAAGCAGTTCGCCGAGAGCGTGAAGGACTTCACCCCGGAAGAGATGGCGCCGATCTGCGGCATCGATGCCGACACGCTGCGCACGGTGGCGCGCAAGTTCGCGCGCGCCAAGTCGGCGATCATCTTCTGGGGGATGGGCGTGTCGCAGCACACCCACGGCACCGACAATGCGCGCTGCCTGATCGCGCTCTCGCTCATCACCGGCCAGATCGGCCGCCCCGGCACCGGGCTGCATCCGCTGCGCGGCCAGAACAACGTGCAGGGCGCCTCCGACGCCGGCCTCATCCCGATGTTCTTCCCCGACTACAAGTCGGTCGACGACGCGGACGTGCGCGTCCGCTACGAGCAGGCTTGGGGCACCAAGCTCGATCCAAATAAAGGGCTGACGGTGGTCGAGATCATGGACGCGGTGCACGCCGACGTGATCAAGGGCATGTACATCATGGGCGAGAATCCCGCGATGTCCGACCCCGACCTCAACCATGCGCGCGAGGCGCTCGCTCATCTCGAGCACCTCGTGGTGCAGGATCTCTTCCTCACCGAGACCGCGGTCTATGCCGACGTGATCCTCCCGGCCTCGGCCTGGCCCGAGAAGGACGGCACCGTGACCAACACCAACCGCCAGGTGCAGATGGGCCGCCAGGCGCTGCCCCTGCCGGGCGAGACGAAGCACGACTGGTGGCTGATCCAGGAGCTCGCGCGCCGGATCGGGCTCAAGTGGAATTACCAGCACCCGAGCGAGATCTACACCGAGATGGCCTCGCTGATGCCTTCGCTCGACAATATCTCGTGGGAGCGCATCGCGCGCGAGGATGCGGTCACCTATCCGGCCGACGCGCCCGACAAGCCCGGCCGCGACGTGGTGTTCGAGAAAGGCTTCCCGCGCCCCGGCGGTTTCGGCAAGCTGGTCGCCGCGAAGCTTCAGCCGCCCGACGAAGTGCCGGATCACGAGTATCCGTTCATCCTCACCACCGGCCGCCAGCTCGAGCATTGGCATACTGGCGCGATGACGCGGCGCGCGACCGTGCTCGATGCGCTCGAGCCGGCGGCGGTCGCCTCGCTGTCGCGCGGCACATTTGCCCGGCTCGGCATCGCGCCCGGCGACATGGTGCGGGTCACGACGCGGCGCGGCTCGGTCGAGCTCACCGCGCGACAGGACGAGGCCGTGCCGGACGGGGTCGTGTTCATCCCGTTCGCGTTCGTCGAGGCCGCCGCCAACCTGCTGACCAACCCGGCGCTCGATCCGTTCGGAAAGATCCCGGAATTCAAGTTTTGCGCCGCCAAAGTGGAGCCGGCCGGCATGGCCCGCGAGGCGGCGGAATAGCGGGCGCCGGCGATGCCACGGCTCGCGTCGGTCCCGCTCGTGCTCGCCCTCGCCATGGCGGCGGGCATCACCACGGCTGAGGCCAAAGTCCATCCCTGGTGCATGATCATCCAGGATTTCGACGACGGCTGGGCCTGCGGGTTCGACACCTTCGAGCAGTGCCTGCGCGAAGCGCGCTCGGGAAACACCGGCTTCTGCGCCCAGAACCCGGCCTATCAGCCGCCGGTCCGACCGGCCC
>DASTZX010000152.1:0-2606 GCA_035764045.1 Xanthobacteraceae bacterium
TGGGGCGGCGCGATGGGGCTCACCCAGTTCCTGCCGTCGGAATTCTACAAGTACGGCGTCGATTTCGACGGCGACGGCAAGGTGAACATCTGGACCTCGGTGCCGGACGCGCTCGCGTCCGCGGCAAAGCAACTCGTCGGCGAGGGCTGGGAGCGCGACAAGCCCTGGGCCTACGAGGTGCGGGTGCCGCCGAACACCGACTGCACGATCGCAGATCCCGACAGGAAGATGCCGCTGTCGGACTGGCTCAAGCGGGGTTTTACGCTCGCCTACGGCCGCAAGCCGCCGGCGAGCGCGCTATCCGAGCCGGCGTCGCTGCTGCAGCCGGCCGGCATCTACGGACCGTCGTTCCTGATCTTCCACAACTACTTCGCGATCAAGGAATACAATTTCTCCGACCTCTACGTGCTGTTCGTCGGGCATCTCTCCGACCGCATCGCCGATCCGCGGCCGTTCGAGACGCCATGGAAGCCGGTGGTGCAGCTGCGCACGGCTGAGCTCGAGGAGATGCAGAAGCGCATGACCGCGCTCGGGCTGTACAGCGACAAGATCGACGGCAAGGCCGGGATGAAGACGCGCCTTTCGCTCGGCGCCTATCAGAAGGCCAACCGGCTCACGCTCGACTGCTGGCCGACCGCCGCGGTTTTGGAGACCATGCGGGCGACGCACACAAAACAATGACCGTCATGGCCGGGCTTGTCCCGGCCATCCAGGCTTTTCCGATCTCACCGCAGCAAAGACGTGGATGCCCGCGACAAGCGCGGGCATGACGGTTGTTCACCCTCACTGCTTCGGGGCGCGCACCTGCACCACCGGCGAGATGCCGTTGAACTGCGCCTTCTGCTCGTCGGTGAGCGCCCCGTAGAGATCGTTGAGGGCCGCGTGCACGTGGCGGATCACCACCAGGAGCGTGTCGAGCCGGTTCGCGACCGCGGCGAGGCGGGCCGGCGGGCTCGCGGGCGCCTCGGTCGGGCAGGTCGCCGCCAGCCGATCGGACGCCTCCTGGCTCGCGTCACGCAGCCTGTCGACGAGCGCGCGCTGCCCCTCGGTCGGTCGCAGGCGCTTTTCGATCTCGGCCTGCGGCCACTCCGGAAGGAGGATCGAGCCGCCACAGGCCTGCGCCGCCGTGCTGTCGTTGCGGGGCTTGCGGTTCTCCTCGCCGATCGCGTTGAAGCGCGCCTTCTGCTCGTCGGTCAGCAGGCCATAGAACGTCTCGAGCGGCGGACGGATGAAGGCGACCGCCTGCACCATGGCGTCGACGCGGCGCTCCATGGCGTCGAGCCGAGCGCTCGGCGTGTAGGCGACGTCGGTCGGGCACGCGGCCTTGATGACCCGCGCGGCCTGCGCCGACGCATTGGCGAGCGCGTCGAGGGCCGCGCGCTGCTGCTCATCGGGTGAGACCGCGGCGCTGATGCGGTCGATCGGCAGGTTCACGACCTCGCGCGTATCGTCGCCGCAGGCCGTGCTCCATCGCGGCGCCGGCCGGGGCTTGCTCTGCGGCCCCGGCGGGTCGGCGACGGCGACGCGCGCACGCGGCGCCGGGGCCCAGTCGGCGAGCTCGCCGTAGCCATAGGGCGAGAACAGCGCGCCGTAGATGTCGCCGTAGCCGTAGCTCCAGAACGGATCCTCATAATAGGGGCCGTAGTCCCAGAACAGGTCCGCATAGAGATCGTCGTAGAACCAGGGCCAGAACACCGGGCCGATCCAGCCGAAGAAGCCGCGATGCTTGCGCCAGTCGGCGTGATTGCGCCAGGCCCCGTCATGGTGCGACCATTGTCCGTGCGACCATGGACTTCCGGTGACGAGGTGTGAGCCGCCACCCAGCGCGTGTGTGGCCAGCGCGCCGGTCGCCATCGCCCCGGTCGTCCTCGCGACGCCATGAAGGTGTGCGCCGGCGTTCCACATGCCGGCCGATCGGGTGCGGCCATTCGGGAAGCCATGCGCCGCCGTGTGCAAGCGCGCACCGCCGGCATGCAGCATCGGCCGCGCGAACGACCCGACGTGCCTTATTCCGAAGCCGGGATGCGAGAGGGTGTGGGTGGCCCCGGCGCTGAAGCCCGGACGCGCGAACGAGCGGAACGCGCCGCCGCTGAACGCCGGGCGCGAGAAGCCGGGCCGCGCGAAGGCAGGTCGCGCGAAGGACGGTGCGAACGAATGGAAGCCGCCGCCTCCGGGATGGAATCCGCCGCCGCCGCCGATGTGAAACGCGCCGCCGCCGCCGAAGTGTCCACCGCCCCCGCCGCCGAAGTGGCCGCCACCGCCACCACCGCCGAAGTGGCCGCCACCGCCGCCACCGCCGAAGTGGCCGCCACCACCGCCACCACCACCGCCGCGGGCGAGCACACCCTGCGGACAAGTCGACGCGACGAGCGCGGCGGCCGCGATCGCCACAACGCGAATACTGATCCTCGACATGACACCCTCCGTGGGGCGCCACACGCCTCGGCCTTGCGCAGCCGGCTCGGCCGGTTCTCGTCTCGGTTCTGCGGCGCCTTCGGGTACAAACTAATTATGCGCACGCCACGGGGATTTGCGCCAGATCAATGCGTGCCTCGCGCGCAAAACAGAACCGGCCGGCTCTTGCGAGCCGGCCGGTGTCCCGCGCC
>DASTZX010000153.1:0-5874 GCA_035764045.1 Xanthobacteraceae bacterium
ACGTGCTGCACCAGCTCACCGGCGGCCTGCGCGCCGCCATGGGCTATGTGGGGGCAAAAAACCTCGCCGACCTGCACGCCAAGGCCGAGTTCGTCCGCATCTCCGGCGCCGGCCTGCGCGAGAGCCATGTGCACGACGTGACCATCACGCGCGAGAGCCCGAATTATCCGAGCAGGGTGTAGGGCGGGGCGCTGACTCAACTCCGCCCTCCTGCTGATTCACTCCGCCCTCATCCTGAGGAGCGCTCGCACCAGGGATGCGAGCGCGTCTCGAAGGGCGAGGGCGGCCGATGAATCGCCACGACCTTGACCGGGCAAGTGGCCCATCCTTCGAGACGCCGCGCTGCGCGCGGCTCCTCAGGATGAGGTGTTCGTGAGGGAGGACAAGACCTCAACCACCACATGAAGACTTCCCGCTAAGTGCGATTTTTGCGTTTCCTGCATTTACAGGGGAAATACAGGCGATTTACAGGGACCCATCCCGCACGCTTTTTGCCTTTTGGGGGTCCCGCGATTTCGCCGCTTCTGTCCTTGGCCGCATCCCGGTTTGGGCTGCTCGCGCCCGCCTCCAAAATGAAAACGCCAGCGCGGGTCCGGCGGGCGCACGGCGACGAGACTAGAATTTCACCATCGCACGATCCGCCCGCCCGCGCCAGCGCGGCGAAGAGTTTTGCCCGCTATTCGCCTCCCGACGGCGAAAGAGCGCCGTCATGGCTGGGCATAGCCGTTCGAAGAACGGCGTCGCTTCGCTCGCCTATGTCCCGGCCATCCACGACTTCACGCAAGACGTGGATGCCCGCGACAAGCGCGGGCATGACGCAAGAGGCGGGTTTCGCTCCGCTCAACCCACCATTGTCAACCGCCAGGCCTCACCGCGCCGCCTTCTCGGCTTCGGCGAGCTTGCGCTTCAGCGCGCGCGTCTCCTGAAAGCGCTGGGTCACGTCGCGCAGGATGGCGACGATGCCGGTCATCTCGCCCGTCGCCGCCTTGAGCGGCACGATGGTGAACTCGACCGAGATCGTGCTGCCGTCCCGCCGCAGCGCCGGAACGGCGAGGACGTCGCCTTCGCCGTAGCGGCTCTGCCCTGTCGCTATGGTGTGCCGGTAGCCGTCCCAATGACGCTGCCGCAGACGCTCCGGGATGATCAGGTCGAGCGAGCGGCCGATCGCGTCCGCGGCGGCAAAGCCGAAGATGCGTTCGGCCCCAGGATTCCAGACCCGGATGATGCCGTCGCGGTCGGCGGCGACGATCGCGTCCGACGGCGTGGAGAGGATGGCGTGCGCCACCAGGTCGGGATCGATCACGATAGAACCTCGGATCTGCTGCCTCGGAGCTTGCCTCACTCCATCATCTCGTCGGGCGGCATCGGTCCCCACAAGTTGGCGGCGTCGGGCGACTTCGGCCACGTTTTTGGCCGCTGCGGATTGTCGCGGTGCCAGGGGCGGGGATCGAAATAGCCGAGGCTCTCGTCCTTCATCTGGTCGAGCTCGGCGAACAGCTCGGTGATCAGCCCGTTCGGGCCACGGTGATAGCAGAACAAGTTGTGCCCGATGCCGTGCCGTCCCGGTCCCCACAGGATGCGGTAGCCGTTGCGGCTGAGGAAGTCGCACGCGGTCTGCATGTGTCCCCAGTCGCGCAGCTCGAACGCGGTGTGGAAGTGCTTGTTCTTGCCGGTCTCGACCAGGTTGATGGTGTGGTGGTCGGGCCCGCAGCGCAGGAAGGAGAAGAAGTCGCCCATCCAGTCCGACACCCGGAAGCCGAGCACGTCGCAGTAGAACCGCGTGACCGTCTTCACGTCGGTGCAGTGGAACGCGACGTGGCCGAGCTTGTGCGGCACGATGCCTTGGCGTGGAAACGCCTGCTTCTGCGGCTCGGGCTGGCGAAACACCTCCATCACGGTGCCCTTCGGATCCTCGAACACCACCATGTCCTCGATCGTCGGCTCGGCGTCGCGCTTGCGCGCCGTGTGCAGGCCGTGCGCCGCGGTCTGCTTCTCGAACGCGTCGATGTCGTCGTCCGGCCCGAGCTGGAATCCGATCTGGGTGCAGCGCGCCTGCGATCCGGTGCGCAGGATGACCGAGTGGTGGTCGACCGTGTTGGCGAGGTAGGCGGTGTCGCGCTCGCGCGCGATCAGCGAGAGGCCGATGACGTTCGTGTAGTACTCGATCTGGCGGTCGAGATCGGGCGTCTCGTAGGTCGCGTGCGAGATCTTCTTCACTCCGATCATGGAGTCCCTCCTGTGGCGCTGCGGTCCTTGGATTCGAAGAACTCGAGGATGGCGGCGACGTCGCGCTCGCCGGCGAGCGGCGCGGCGCGCGCATAGATGTCCATGACGGCGTCGAGGAGGTCGGTCGCGATCCCGGCCTCGTCTGCCATGGCCTTGGCGCTGTCGAGATAATGCACCAGCAGACCGGCCGTGCCTTGCGCCGGCGTGAAGCGGCGCTCCGCCATCCAGGGCGCGCGGATGCCGAATTGCGTCGAGCCGCCGCTGCCGGCGAGGACGGCCTTGATCAGCTGCTCCTTGTCGACGCCGCTCTTGAGGCCCAGCGCCATCGCCTGCGCGGTGCCGGCGATGTGGAGCGCCACCAGGAAATTGTTGACGAGCTTGACCTTGGTGGCCGCGCCGAACTCGCCGAGATGGAAGCAGACGTCGGCGAAGGCGGCGACGACGGGCTCGACGCGCCGCACCGCCGCGGCCGGCCCGCCGAGATAGATCGCGGCCTTGCGCGCCGCCACCATGCCGGGCGTGCCGCTCACCTCGCCGTCGAGGAAGGTCACGCCCTTGTCGGCGAACGGCGCGACATAGCGCTGCTTCACCGCCATCGGGTGCGAGTCGAGCGCGACCACGATCTGCCCCGGCCGCGCGGTGCCGAGCAGGCCGTGCGGGCCGCGCACGATCTCCTCGAGCGCGGTGTCCTCCACCACGCAGGTGAAGACGATGTCGGCCTGCGCGCCGACTTCGGCGGCGTTGCGCGCCGGAATGCCACCGGCCTTCTCGAACGCGGCGAGCGAGCTGCGCCGATAGCCGACGACCGGGAAGCCGCCCTTGATGAGATGCTGGCAGATCGGGAAGCCGATCTTGCCGACGCCGATGAAACCGATTCTGTCCATGCGAGGCCCCCGGGAAGCGCGCGCCAGCGATATTGCTATCCGATATTGGCCGAGCGGTCGGAGAAGTTCAGGATCACGTTGAGCGAGCCTTCCATCACGGTCCACGGCTTGATCGTGAAGGTGCGGATGCCGTGGACCACGAAGGGGTCGGCCAGCGCCAGCTCGCGCGCCTCCGCTTCGCTCGCGGCGCGCACGATGGTCATGCCGTCGCCCTTGGTGCCGTCGCCGAACGGGCCGGAGGCGAACAGTTTTCCGCGCTGCTCGAGCTCGATCATGTAGGCGAGGTGCTCGGCGAGGTACGGCCGCAGATCGAGACCCTTGCCCTGCGAGAAGATCACGAACAGCTTGAGCCGCAGCATGCCCTTGGTGAGCTCTGCGATCCTGCGCTGGGTCTCCGACGGCATACGCACTCTCGTCACATGAACCGGCCGGCGTACGGCTTGGGCCGGCCGGGCAGGGTAGCCCGGATCGGCAGGGAGTGAAATCGGGGGAACCGGCGGCTGCACCCCATCCGCCACCGCGTAGGCTGAGTTACGCCCCCGGGTCTCGCCTTCGGCGAGCCCGAGGACAGGCTCCGCGAAACCGGCGGCGAGGCACGGCGTTCGCGCTCCCTCTCCCCGCGTGCGGGGAGAGGGTCGGGGTGAGGGGCGCTGAGGTGCAGTGCGCGCAATCGTGGAGGAACGGTTCGCGGCAACGCCCCCTCACCCGACCGCGCTTCGCGCGGTCGACCTCTCCCCGCCAGCGGGGAGAGGTGGGCGCAAGCGGACCCACCATTGCCCTCCGCCCCAATCCGCCCCAGGTTACGGGCTTAACGCAAGTTCGGGGGCACCCACGCCATGATGGTCCAAGGAATCCTGATTCCGGTCTTCGTCCTGGTCGCAATCACGTTCGTCTTCCTGTTCTGGGCCGGCGGCCTGCGCGCCGGCAACCTGCGCAGCGGCGCCGTCAAGGCGGACACGATCGCGCTGCGCGAGCCGAACTGGCCCAAGCGCACCACCCAGATCGGCTGTGCCTATGCCAATACGCTCGAGCTGCCGATTTTGTTCTACGTGCTGGTTGCGCTGCTGATCGAGACCAAGCATGCCGACCTGCTGTTCGTCATCCTCGCCTGGCTGTTCGTCCTCGCCCGCATCTTCCATGCCGGCATCCACATCACCGGCAACGATCCGCAGCGGCGCGGCCCGGTGTTCGGGCTCGGCGCCCTCGTGCTGGCCGTGATGTGGATCGTCTTCGCGGTCGAGATCCTCACCTACACCTGACCTGACATTGGATTGTGATGACTCCTAGTGCCCGCCTCTCCGCCGCCATCGAAGTGCTTGCCGACATCGCGGGGAGGCGGCGCCCGGCCGCCGATGCGCTCAAGGAGTGGGGGCTGGCGCACCGCTTCGCCGGCTCAGGCGACCGCGCGGGAATCGCCGGCCTCGTCTATGACGCGCTGCGCCGCAAAGCCTCGGCCGCCTGGCTGATGGGCGAGGAGACGCCGCGCGCGATCGTGACCGGCATGCTCCGGCTCGAGCGCGGGCTTCATGTCGGCGACATCGACAAGCTGTTCGACGGCTCGCGCTTCGCGCCCGCGCCGCTCGACAATGCCGAGCGCGCGGCGCTCACGGAGCGCTCGCTCGACGACGCACCGCCGCCGGTCGCCGGCGATTATCCGGACTGGCTCGACGATGCGCTTGCCCGCGTCTTTGGCGACGAGCGCGCCGCCGAGGGTGCGGCGCTCGCCCGCCGCGCGCCGCTCGACCTGCGCGTCAATACGCTCAAAGCCGACCGCGACGAGGCGTTCCACGCGCTGTCCCATCTCGGGGCCGAGCCGACGCGCTGGTCGCCGTTCGGCCTGCGCATCGCGCTCCCGCCCGACGCCCGCAATGTCGCCGTCCACGCCGAGCCCGCTTTCCTGGCCGGCCAGGTCGAGGTGCAGGACGAGGGCTCGCAGTTGGCCGCGCTTCTTTCCGGCGCCAAGCCCGGCCTGCAGGTGGTCGACCTCTGCGCCGGGGCGGGCGGCAAGACCCTCGCGCTCGCCGCGCTGATGGAGAACCACGGGCAGATCTTTGCCACCGATCTCGACAAGCGCCGGCTCGCGCCGATCCACGAGCGCCTCGCCCGCGCCGGCACCCGCAACGTCCAGGTCCGCACACCGCGAGGACCCGTCCGCCGTAGCGCGCAGCGCGAAGGCGGAAGCCCGCAGGGCGAAGGCGGAAGGGGGAAGCCACAAGCAGGAGATGATGTGCTCTCCGACCTTCACGCCCGCGCCGACCTCGTCCTCATCGACGCGCCCTGCACCGGCACCGGCACCTGGCGGCGCAATCCCGACGCCAAGTGGCGCATGCGCCCGGGCGCGCTCGCCGAGCGCATCAAGGAGCAGACCGCTTTACTCGATCGCGCCGCCGCGCTGGTGAAGCCGGGCGGCCGCATCGCCTATGTGACCTGCTCGGTGCTGGCCGAGGAGAACGCCGACCAGGTGCGCGGCTTCCTCAAGAGCCATCCGGACTTCGCCGTCGCGCCGCCGGCCGAGCTTCTGGCGCCGCTCGGCGACCGCGCCTTCATCTTCCGCCAGGCCGTGCTCCTGTCGGAGGCGGGCGTGCAGATGACCCCGCGGCGGACGGAGACGGATGGGTTTTTCGTGGCGGTGGTGATCCGTCGCCCGCATTGAGCCCCCGGGTCTCGCCTTCGGCGAGCCCGAGGACAGGCTCCGCGAAATTCGGGGACTCCCATCCCGGATTTCGCTGGCGCTCAATCCGGGCTACGCGCTCTTCACCCTCCC
>DASTZX010000154.1:0-31125 GCA_035764045.1 Xanthobacteraceae bacterium
GTGCGGGCTACGGCCGGTCGCGAACGCGTTCGGCTGCGGGTTGTCCATGACATAGACCCGCGGCATCGGCAGCCCTGCTCGATGCGTGAGGTCGGCCACCAGGTGGACAAGCTCCGGGGCGCTGTGCTCGTCGACTTCGTGCGCGTCCTGCGTGGACAGAACGAGCCGGTCACCGTTCCAGTACGCGAAAGCATTCGTCGCGGCGGCAACGAAGAAGGCGATCAAGGCGCCATTTCGCCCCCCGAGCAGGTAGCCGAGGCCCATCAGGAGAGCCGTTAGCGCAGCGAGCAGAATTGCGGTCCGCATGTAGTTCATCGCAATCTTCCTTGCCCTCACACCCGCAGACATGATCGGGCGGCGCCCGCTCACGGGTATTTGCTCGGACTCCAGAAGCAGCAATGAATGGCGCGCAGAAAAAGCTCGGAGCAAATCAGCCGGCTGCGAAGCGGACACTGGCGACTCCGCCGGACCGCCGGCGGCCAATGCAGCCGGCGCACCAAAGCAAGACCCCGCCCGTCCAGGCCCGAAGGGGGGGAAGGCCAGTTGGACTCAACCTATCCGGCCGGCTTCAAGTCCAATTGATCTGGATCAACCGGACGGCCTTGGGTGCGACCGTTACGGAGTAATAGGGCGGCAAGGTGCACCTTGAGCTGATATTCGCCGAGGCATCTACAGGATCGAGATTCCTTTCGGACTGGACTGAGCCGAACGAACCGGCGCAGCTCACCGTGGCGCTTTGCGTTCCGCCGTGGCGCGACGCATGCTCTCGACCAATCGCGTATGGCTGATCGGCTTCGGAAGGATCGCCGCAGCCTTTTCCAGCGCGACCGGAGGGGCGGCGTAACCGGAAACCACGATGATGGGGACGCCGCGATCATAGAGCCGGTCGATCAGGGCGTTGGCGAGCTCGCCTCCACGCAGGTTGAAATCAACGAGCGCTACGTCGGGGGCTTCCTCGGACACCAGCCGCTCGGCATCGGCGGTCGTTGCAACGGGACCGCACACATTCGCCCCACACGCCTGCAGCAACCTCTTGATGGCGACGCCGACCTGCCATGAATCCTCGACCACGAGAACGCGGATGCCGCTCAGGTCGAGCGAGTCGATTTCCGGACGATCATCTGGTGTTGATGAACTCACCGGATGCTCCGACTTGGCTGCGCCCAACCGTCAGATCCTGTCAGCGGCAGGTTCAATTTGGCACTGCTCGCGCGTGCGCGCAACGGCAACCCCGCGCCGGCAAGATCGCCACAAGCCTGTCGATCAGGTTCGGGGGCAAGGGTTCGCGGTCGACTCGGGTCGGGGAGCGTCGCGCAGCTATCCGATTCTTTGGGCATCGGCGGGAGCGCTCTGAGAAGATACTGAGGCACTGATGAGAGTGCGATAATGGTCGAGCACGAACAGACGAATCGCCGATGACAGATTGCCGGTTGAGCGCCGCGAGTCGATGTCGGCGACCAACGCCCGCAGGGTGAGATCGCGAGCTGACGCAATCTCCTTGAGCCCTCTCCAGAAGGGATCTTCCAGGCTGACGCTCGTCTTCTGGCCCGCGATGTTGATCGAACGCTTGACGACAGCCGATTTCATGGGGCGCCCTCCCGCAAGGTCTCTCGATGTGGCCCGGGTCCGGCGGCACCTGGGTCGAGCCACACGCAACTATTCGCCGCGTGGATCGCGCGATCCAGTTGGACCTAGGTCCAATAATCATCATCTAGAGGTGGCGCGCCGGCCGGGCTGCAGGCGTGACGGGCCATTCATCAGGCGGGCGAGCCCCGGCGTCGAACCCGCGATCGCACGATCGCAGGGATCGAGCGCACCGCCTTGGCCGACCTATGTCGGCCGGCCGCAGCACGGATGAGGCCGGGCCCGAGCCCTATTCGGCAGCGACCCCGAACGGCGCGCTCGTCGCGATGGATTTCATCGCCGCGACGATATCCCTGGCCTGCTGTTCGGTGAGCGGCCGGTGCGGATCGCCGCTCACGACGGCCCAGCCGCTCGCTCCGGCGTCGCGGCCCAACTCCACCATCTGGATCGCGAGGGGAGGCATATCGTTGTCGTCCCTCTGCGCGGCGCGCGTGATCTCGATCAAGGCGGCATCGACCCGATCGCACTCGGCGATGACGCGATCGATGCTCTCTCGCACACCCTGTTTGGGCGCCGTTTCGGTCGTCTTGCGCGTGGCTCTTTGGATCTGCGTGCGCATGGCTTTCTTCGCGGGCGGACCGGACGATAACACCTGACCGCGTTCCGCGTTCCGGCCACGTGCACCGGCCTTCACCGCTGATTTGATCGCTGTTTTGCGCTTTGTCTTTTTCATCCGGCGATTCGCGAATTGCAACGACACGCCACGAACCTGCGCCGTCCCGCTGCTGCTCTCAAATCAATTCGTGCCGCCCTGTGCACATCGGGGCCGGGGAGGGGCCCAGCGCGCATCCTTGATCCAATTCCGGGGGCCCCGGTATGGGGGCATGGCCGCGTTCCGATTCGAGCCCTAGAATGGGCCATGCCCCACGCGTTGACACGTCACCCCGATTCGCGGTGCACCGCGGCGACCCGCATCGCGGTGGAGGTCGCGCGGTTGGGCGCCGGCAAGCTTGCGCTGTCCTACGTCATCAGCGGCAAGATCGGCGAGCTGCGCCTGCCGCCAAAAACGGCGACGGGGCGGGGCGACGGGCTCTGGCGGCAGACCTGCTTCGAGGCCTTCGTCGGGACCGTGCCGGGGGGCGCCTATTACGAGCTAAACTTTGCGCCCTCGACCCAATGGGCGGCCTATCGGTTCACCGGCTATCGCAGCGGGATGCGTGTGGCGACCGAGATCGGCGCGCCAGTCATCGACGTGGATTGCAGCGCCGAGCGTTACATCTTGCAGGCCGTGGTGACGCTGGACGGACTGGCGGACCTGCCGCGCGATGCGGGATGGCGGCTCGGTCTCGCGGCCGTAACCGAGGACACCGGCGGGCGCATGTCCTATTGGGCGCTCGCGCATCCGCCCGGCAAGGCGGATTTCCATCATGTCGATGGCTTTGCGCATGAACTCGTTTCGGCCTGAGCATGCGGCATAGCCCATGAGATTCGGCATCGATCGCCTCATCGCCGAGCCTGCCTTGCGGGTGCCGCTCGCCGGCCTGCGTGTGGGGCTGCTCGCTCATCCGGCCTCGGTCACGCAGGACCTCACGCACTCGCTCGACGCGCTCGCCGCATGCCCCGACATCAAGCTCGCGGCCGCGTTCGGGCCGCAGCATGGCCTGCGCGGCGACAAGCAGGACAACATGATCGAGTCGCCGGACTACGTGGATCCGGCGCACGGCATTCCAGTGTTCAGCCTCTACGGCGAGGTGCGCAGGCCCACCGACGCGATGATGAGCGCGATCGACGTCATGCTGGTCGACCTGCAGGATCTCGGCTGCCGGATCTACACGTTCACAACGACGTTGCGCTACGTGCTCGAAGCGGCGGCGAAGCACCGGAAGGCGGTGTGGGTGCTCGATCGGCCCAATCCGGTGGGGCGGCCGGCCGAAGGCCTGATGCTGCGCGCCGGATGGGAAAGCTTCGTCGGCGCCGGAGCGATGCCCATGCGCCATGGGCTGACCCTCGGCGAGCTGGGCGGCTGGTTCATCCGAACGCTCAAGCTCGACGTCCCGTATCGGGTCGTCGAGATGCAGGGCTGGCAGCCCGAGGCCGCGCCGGGATTCGGCTGGCCGCTCGGCGAGCGCGCGTGGGTCAATCCCAGTCCGAATGCGCCCAATCTCTCGATGGCGCGCGCCTATGCGGGCACGGTGATGCTCGAGGGCACGACGCTTTCCGAAGGCCGCGGCACGACGCGGCCGCTCGAGCTGTTCGGCGCCCCCGATCTCGATGCGCGGGCCATCCTCCGGGAGATGGATGCCCTGGCGCCCGAGTGGCTGCGCGGCTGCCGCCTGCGCGAGTGCTGGTTCGAGCCGACCTTTCACAAGCATATGGGCCAGCTCTGCCACGGCGTGCAGATCCACGCGGACGACGAAAGCTACGATCACCTGGCATTCAGCCCGTGGCGGATCCAGGCGCTCGCCTTCAAGGCGATCCGCCGCGTGCATCCGGACTATCCGCTCTGGCGCGATTTCCCCTACGAGTACGAGCACGGCAAGCTCGCCATCGATGTGATCAACGGCGGCCCGCTGCTGCGCGAATGGGTCGACGATCCCACGGCAAAGCCGCAGGACCTCGACGCGCTGGCGACGGTGGACGAGCGCGCCTGGATGAACGAGCGCGAACGCGACCTGCGCTACCGACGCTAGCCTCGCCGCCGCCGGTCAGTGATCGAAATGAAACTGCGCGACGGAGCGTCCGTTCGCGCGTTCCGACCGCACCCGGTCGGCATTGTGGCGCAGCATGAAGCCCGCCAGGCGGCGCACGCCGTCCTCGCTTTCCCGGATCTCGCGGTCGCTCGGGCGGCGATCGGGAAACTCGAGCAGCGCGCCTGGATATTCGAGGCGGACATCGAGGTTGAATTCATCGAACGTCGCGGTGCCCACGATGGGCCTGTCCTGCGCGCAATTCTCCGCCACGGCTTCGACGAACTGGACGACGGCGAACGTCGCCCGCTTGATGATGTCGGGCCGCGCTCCCCAGGCGGCGCCCTGCTTGGCGAAAAACTCCTCGGCCATCCGGCTGCCGAGCTCGGGGGCCTCGATCGTGAAGCTCACCTTGCGTTTGACGCCGATGCGGAAGAGCAGGTTGAGGGTGAGCGCGATCACGGTTCCCAGCGCGAGGGAGGAACCGACTAGCGGCGCAAGCGCCTTGGGGGCGGAGGCCGCGAGCGCCGGAAAGATGTCGGCCGAGGCGCCGGCGACCATGGACAGGCCGATCACCAGCGAGCGGCGCACGTCGAGAAGGCGCGAGGCGATCACCTGGATGCCGTTGATGATGATGAAGGTGGCGGCGAAGAGGAGGGCGGGCACCATCACGGCGCGCGGCATGATGGCGAGGAGCGCGCTGAGCTTGGGGATGAACGACAGAAGCACGAAGATGATCGCCACCGCGTAGGCGACCTGTCGGCTGCCGACGCCGGTCGCCGCGGCGAGGCCCACCGCGGGCGTCGACGTGTTGGTGCCGGGGCCGCCCATCAGGCCGGCGACGATGGTCGAGGCGCCGTCGGCCAGCACGCCGCCCACCGTCGTCTTCATCTCAGGACGCACCCAGTCGGCGTCGTTCATGCGCTGGCACATCGCGATGGTGCCGGCGGCTTTGAGCGCGGCCGCAACGGCCGCAATGGCGAACGGCGCGGTCAGCGCCGCGTCGAAGGACCAGGACAGATGGGTCGGCAGCGGAAGCCCGAGCCACGCCGCATCCGACACCGGGGCGAAGGTGCCGCGCATCAGGCCGGTGACACCCGCGGCGATGTAGCCGACGACCAATCCGATCAGCGCGCAGAGCATCCGGATGTGCCCTTTGCCCCAGACGTTGAGCCCGACCATGGTGGCGAGCGTCACCGCCGCAACGGTCCACTCGGCGTCGGCCACTGGCGCGACGTTCGGCGCCAGCATCAGGCGCAGTCCGGCGATCCCGACCGACAGGCCGATCAGCAGCACGACCAGGCCGGAGATCTCGGGCGGGAAGATCGCGCGCAGCCGGTTGAGCAGCGGTGCGAGCGCCGTCTCGAGCACGCCGGCGAACAAGGTCATTCCGAACAGGAGCGGAAGCCCGCCCGCCCGGGCGGCAAGCAGCGACGGGGCGAGATAGCCCGCCGTGAAGGTGCACGGGCACATGTAGCCCGATCCGACAGGCCCGAGCCGATAGACTTGAAGAAAGGTCCCCATCCCGAGCACGAGGATTCCGGTCGAGAGCAGGCCGCTGACGAGCCCCAGCGGCATCCCGGCGGCGCGGAAGATCAGCAGCGGATAGATGAAATTGATGGCGATCAGGCCGACGTGCTGAAGACCGTTGAACGCGCTGACCAGCGGGGGCGGCGTCTCCTCGAGGCCGTAGATGAGGCTCGGCGGCTTTCTCATGTCATCTCCCCCGACCGTCACGCTTCGCTCCTTCGTGCGGCGACATCCCCGCGACAGGGAGAGCGCAGGAGGCCGGCGTTATGAGAGCCGAGCCAGCGCTTCATCGCGCGAGCCGAGGATCGTGAAGGAATCGAGCAATCCTCCCATTTCGAACAGGTCGCGCACATGGCCGGTGACGCTGCACAGCGCGAGCCGCGCTTCGTTGCGTTCGGCCTGGTCGGTCGCCACGAGCAGCGCGCGGAACGCGGCGCTGGTGAGGTAGAGCACGCCGGCGAGATCGAGGAGGATGTTCTTCTCGCCCGACCCGATCAGGGCGTCGAGCTCGGCGATCACATCCTTGGCATTGCTGTTGTCGATGCGGCCCGTCAGGGTGACGACGCACACCGCACCGCTGCGCCCCTGGGCGATCTTGAGTCCGCTGGTCGTCATTGAGATCCCACCGAATCCTACGCGAAGCGCTTGGTCAGCCTGACACGATTCTCGGCTCCGGTCCGTTCGTAGTCGAAGCGATCGACAAGCTGTCTGACGAGGTGGATCCCCCGCCCGCCGGGCGGCGGCCTGGATCCAGGCGCCGCCTGCACCGGCGCAGGCGCCTCGCGTGGGTCATAGGGCCGCCCGTCGTCGATGACCTCGACCTCGACCGCCCCGTCGCACACGGCGAGCCGAATCATGAAATTGTGTGAACCACCCTCCGGCCAAGCATATTTGATGATGTTGCTGGCGACTTCGTCAAGCACCACCTGCAGGTCGACGACGACGCTTGCGGGGACCTGCTGCTCGGCGCCAAAGCGCTCCCACGCGTCGTGGATCGCGGGCAGGTCCGCGAGATCGTTGCGAACGGTGAGCTCGATGGATCTCAGCATGCGGGCCGCCGCACGAGGGCGATGCAGGTCAGGTCGTCGGACGGGGGCGCGCCCTGCGCGAACTCCGCCACCCGCCGTACGACGTGCTCCACGACCGGGCGGGCCGGCTCGCCGCGCATCTCGAGCAGCGCCTGCTCGAGGCGCTTGCTGCCGAACAATTCGGAACGGATGTTCTCGGCCTCGGTCACGCCGTCGGTATAGAGAAAAAGCATGTCGCCGGGCGCCAGCACGATCGAGCGCGGCACGTACTTGGCGCGCCGGGCGATCGCAAGCGGCGGCCCCTGGTTGCGCAAGGCTTCGAAGGTCGACTCGCCGCGGCGCAGAAACAGCGGCGGGTTATGGCCGCAATTGCAATAGATCATCGTCCCGGAGGTCTGGTCGAGCACGCCGCAAAACAGCGTTGCGAACATCTTTTCCGTATTGTTGGCGACCAGCATCTGGTTGGCCGCGTTGACTTCCGCCTGCAGGTCCTCGCCGAAGCGGACGACCAGCCGCATCACGGTCTGGGTGATCGCCATGAAGAGCGAGGCCGGAATGCCCTTGCCGCAGACGTCGCCGATCGAGATCAGCAGTCTCTTCTCGTCCAGCCTGACGATGTCGTAGAGGTCGCCGCCGACTTCCTTCGCGGGCATCATGTAGGGAAAGAGGTCGAACTCGCCGGCCGTCAGTCCAGCCGGCTCGATCGCCGGCAGCATCGCGCGCTGGATGGCGGCGGCGCTCGCCATCTCGGCCTCGTGCGCCCGCCGTTGCGCAATCTGTGCCGCGATGGTGCGGTTGGCGACCACGAGCCGGTAGCCGATGGTCGTGCCCAGCGCCGCGAGCGCCGAGAGCAGGGGCTCGAACAGCGGCAGGACGAGGGCGCCGCGAAACGCGATCGTGGCGCCCGTGGTCCAGACCGCGGCGATCCCGAGGAAGCTCAGCACGGCGGTGGCGGGCCCCAGCGCGAAGGCGGCGGTGGCGGCAAGTCCCGCCAGCGCAAACGCCGTGAGCCCGGTGCCGAGCCGGCTGAATTCGGCGAGTCCGTCGCCGCGCAGCAGATTGTTGATGGCGGTCGCATGGATGTAGACGCCGGGGATCGACTCGCGGGCGAAGGTCTCAGATGCGGGCTGCACCGGAAGGGCGCAGCGCTCGGTGGGCGCGGCGTCGCCCCCGGTGGCAAAGCGCTTGGAGGTGATCTTGCGGTCCTCGACGTCGAGGATCGATCCGATCAGCACGGTCTTTCCCGCAAAGTGGCGCCGAAAGAAGCCGGCGTCGCCTTTCTCGACGCAGGCATGCAGGTCGGCGAACGAAAAGCTCGGGATGTCGCCGCTCCCGCCGGCGAAGTTGAGCGTGACCGTGCCGGGCACGCTGCCGGCCGCGCCGAGCGTCGCCGGGAGCAGCGCGCCGCTTGCGCGGGTGGCAAGCTCCGCCGCCAGCGACGGGGCGGATGCGCCGTCGACCGTGAAGGCGAGCGGCATGCGCCGGATCACGCCGTCGGGGTCGCTATAGGTGTTCAGCACGCGGATGTTGCGCCCGAATCCGACCGCCGCCCGCTGGCCCGGCGCGGGCAGGAGCGGCTTGTCCTGGTGCTGCACTTCGCCGAGCACGACCTTGCCGGCGCGTGCGCCCAGCGCCAGGGCACGGAGAAAGTCGCGGTCGAAGCCGCGCAGGCGAGCGCCCAGGGTGTCGTCGCCGAACGGCACGCCCGACTGCTCGATGGAGGTCGGGAAGACGATGTCGAAGCCCACCACCGTCGCGCCGCCGTCGATGAGCGCGGTCAGCACGCGGCCGATCTCCCGCGTCCACGTGACGGTCGGCGTGCCTTCGAACGGCGGCGTCCGGAACGTCTCTTCGTCGAATGCGACCACGACCGCGGGGGACGCAGCCGGCGGATGGGGGTTGCCGAAAGTGCGCCAGCGCAGCCAGGTGAGCACGTCGATCGAGAGGCCGCGCAACGGGTCGAATGCCGGCGAAGCGGCGAGGGCGCTCACGCAGAGGGCGATGAGGAAGGCCGCGGCCGCCGCGCGCAGCCGCGGCGGGACATTGCGCGCCAATGGGCCGGCCACGCCTATGGCAGGCGGACCAGGCGGCTGACGATTGCGGTGCGCCCGGACTTGGCCTTCCGATCGACATGGAAGGTCAGCTTGTGCCCGCCGATGGTCGCGTCGTAGGTGCCGCCGCGGGCCAGCTCGACGTGAAGCCGCGCGAGATCATAGAAACCCGCGGCCGCGCTGGCGTCATCGACCTTGAAGTCGTGGCGTTCGCCCGGGCGATCCTTTCGCTCGATGCGCAAGATCCGATCATCGCGGGCAAGGTCGCGCGGAAGCTGCACGATCGGGGCCCGCGCAAAGAGCGTCGGTCGAATGTCCGCGCTCTGCAGCCGGAACGCGGTCGCGGCGCTCTGGCTCGCCTCGGCGGAGCTCAGGCGCACCCGCCCGTCGTCGCACGCGACCTTGGTGCGCACCACCCGGCCGTCGCGCACCTCGCTGCGCTCCAGCCCAACGGTCACGGTCCCGCCCGTGATCGTCTCGTGCTCGCACGACTTGAGATAGCTGAGGACAAGCACATCCCGGGGCGCCAGCTTGATCACCTGGCCGTTGCCGACATAGTCCATGAATTCGACGTCGGCGGTGGTGCTTTTCACGTCCTCGACGATCGCCATCGGAAGCAGGGGCGCTGGACCGCGCGCCGAAGCCGGATGGGCCAAAAGTGGAAGAGCAGCCACGGTGGCCGTGGCGAGCGTTTTGAGCGTCATGAGTCCCATTCCCTGACAAGCCCTTCCACCGCTGCAGCCAATAACATGGCGCGCGAGGATTTGCATAGTAGGCCAAGGGAGCGCCGGGAGCGGCGGCCTCGCGGCGGCCCGCGCAAGGCGAGCGGCCACCGCTGCGCCCTGCCGCGGCCGGCATCACGTCGTGATGAAAAAGACTTGCAGGCGTATGCGGCACGCCCGGCCGGCTCCGCGCGCGAACCTGCGTGCGGAGTCGACCGGGTGTGAACCTGGTGTGAGCGGGCCGGCTTTACCTGTGCAGCGTGTTGGTGCCGGTGGTCTTCTCGTGGCCCGGGATGGGACGTAACGGGCTCGAGCGAGCGTCCGCAGCGAGCCAGCCGCCATGCTTCACGGCGTCATCGTGCTCCCGCGACGTGAGCGGCACTCAGACCGCGCGCGACCGGTGCGCGGCTGATCAGCTCTTCTCAGCGAGGCAGCGCTTCGCACGCTCCTTCTCGGACGATGTCATGCCGGCGGATTGCGCCGTCGCCACCGCCTGGGCCAACCCGACTTGCGCCACGTAAGCGCGGACCATGTCGCACGTGATGCCCGAATGCGAGTCACGCTCGCCCGAACGATCGGCCTGATGATGAAGTGTGCGAACCACGTGCCGGTGGCCATGGTACCGCTTTGCCATCGCGGGAGAGGAAGCAGTGAGCAGGACGAGCATCAGCAACGCAGCGTTTTTCATTCTCGTTAACCCCCCAAACGCGTCATCGTTCTTACGATAACAGAGTCGAATCGCTGCGCCGGGCAAAGCGCGTGTTGTTGTCCCCAGATGGCGCGTGTTGTCCCCAGATGGATCACGCAATGCTGCGTCTGAGCGCGCCCTTACCGGGTTCCTGCCTTGGAACTGCGCAATGGCAGTCACGTTAACAGCGAGGAATGACAGCGGAGGATTCAACAATGACTCAGCACGTCAGTCGCATCGCCTCTGCCGCCGCGATCGTCGGCCTCGCAGTACCGTTCTTGTGCGTGCTTTCGGTTCCCGGCTCGGCGCAAGGACCCTCCACCGCAAGCACCTGCTCGATGCAGGCGAAGGACAAGAAGCTGGCCGGTGCGGCGCTCAACAGCTTCATGACCAAATGTCAGAAGGACGCGCAGTCGGACTGCAACAAGCAGGCGACCGAGAAGAAGCTCAGCGGCGCGGCGAAGACCAGCTTCACCAAGAAATGCGTGAGCGATCAGACCGGCACCTGAGCCGGCAGCCGATTGATGGTGCGGGTGCTCGCGGCGCCCGTGCTCGCACCGCGCTTGGCCCGGCGGCCGGCGTCCTCCGCGCCGCCGTCGGGCGACGTGCAACCGGTCGTGCCGCGCCTAGCCCTTGGTTCTGACGACGTGCGCCCGATGCCTGCGGTGGTAACGGACATATCTGGCATGGACCGCCGGACGGCCGACGCAATAGGTATAGGCCATCACCGGAAACCAGCCGGGGCACCAGGGCCTCAACCCGCCGACAGCTGCGGCCGGACCCGCCGTCAGCATCACCAATCCTGCCAGAGAGCCCGCGATCACGATCCGTCGAAAAAGGGTCATGCCTATCGCCCCGGAGAGTGCCTAGCCGCCGCGACATACTACCGCCAATAACGCGAGGTGGAACCACGTGTTCCACAACAAACCGGCTGCGCCTCCGCCGGGGGACTGCAGCCGCAGGGTCGGGCAGGAGGGTGGCTCGCGTAAAAGCTGCAGGCTTGTGCGCCGCGCCCAGGTTCCCGAACCGGCTCGATCTCCATCGCTCGTCGGATGGTTCAACGCCCGGCCGGCTTGGCCGTCAGCTTGGCTGCGGCGCGGTGCTTCTGGCGCGGGGACGCGCGAGTGCGGGCGCGTAGAGGACGACGAACAGCCCGAAGGCTCCCGACCACGCCGCCCCGGCCAGCGCCAGCAGCCCCAGATACTCGCTCCCGCCCAACGGTGCGATGAGCCGCAACAGGGCCGCGAGGGTGACCAGCGCATAGATCGTGACCGTGCCGTGACCGGCCGTGAGCGCGTGGCCCGTATGTCCGAGCGAGGCGCGCGTCATCACCGCCAAGGTCATGGTGCCGATCGCGCCGACGGTCAGTGCGTGCAGCGCCGTCGTCGGCGGCAGGAGGGGGACGAGCCCATTGAGCCCCATGAGGAAGAGCGCGAGCGCCAGCCAGCCGTAGCCGAGATGCAGCACCAGGACGAGCGGCTCGCGCCAGGTCGGTCCGCCGCGCCAGCGCGCGAGCCGTGCCGCGAGCGCCACCCCGGCGACGAGCGCCGCCACCGACGCCGCGCGCGTGTCCGGCACGATCACCCAGAGCGCAAGCGCGAGCGCAGTGAGGGCGAGCGCGATGCGGTCGAACATTTGGAACGGCGCCGGCGCCGCCGCGCCGGGCAGGATTTTGACCAGCCAGTTGCGGGTGAAACTCGGCACGATCCGCCCGCCGACCAGGCTGATCAGCATCGCGAGCGTTGCGATGCCGAGCCGGTTGCCGGCTTCCGCGGTGGCCGACCAGCCGAGCGCCTCCGCATGCACCAGCGCATTGCCGATCAGGAGGGACGCGAGCGCCGCCGCCATCGGCAGATTTCGCCAGTTCCTGCCGGCAATGATCTCGCGCGCCACGACGGCAAGGAAGGCGACCGGGAAAGCGAGATCGGCGGCGGCGACGGCGGGCGCTCCGAGCGCGGGCGCGAGCAGCGCCGCGCGCCCCGCCACCCAGAGCAGGACCAGCCCCATCAGCGGCGCGCCTTGCAGCGGCAGCCGCCCGGTCCAGTTCGGAATCGCGGTCAGCAGGAATCCGGCGAGCGTCGCGGCGCCATAGCCGTAGACCATCTCGTGCACATGCCAGACTACTGGCGCCAGCCCGGGTGCGAGCGCAAGTGTGCCGGAGAACACCAGAAGCCACAGCGGGATGGCGAGCGCTGCCCAAACGGCGGCGGCGAGGAAGAAGGGCCGGAATCCGGCCGAGAACAATGCCGGCCCGTCATGCGGCTGGTAGCGTGGAATGGGCATCTGCACAGACCGTCTGCTCGAGCTCCCGAAGCCCACATGCCATATCGGATGCGCGCGCGCCATTGCGCGGGTGCATGGCTGCCGCCAACGCACCGCTTGCGATGCGGTCGCGATCAGCCGCCGATCGAGATCGGGGCTGAACCACACGCGGTTTGCCGGTGACAGCCGCCCTGGATCAATGCTGCAGATCTTGCGTATTCACATCAGGCAGCCCGGACGGGGGCAATACCGGAGCAGCAACGAAATCGGCGGGCAGCTTTCCGGTGAGGCTTGCCAGAAAGGCGGTGATATCCCCGATCTCAGCGCTCGTCAGGGATTGGCCCAATTGCACCTGGCCCATGATCCGAACGGCCTCCGGCAACCTCTTGACCGAACCGTCGTGGAAGTAAGGCCCGGTCATCGCCACATTGCGCAGGCTCGGCACCTTGAAGACATAGAGGTCGGCGGGATCCTTGGTGACATCGAAGCGGCCCTTGTCAGGCTCGCTGGCGCCGGTTTCCTTCCAGTAGTCTTCCATCACCCCGAATTTCCGGAACATCCCGCCGCCGACACCGGGTCCGTTGTGGCAGCCGATGCAGCCTTTCTCCATGAACAGATGCAGGCCGTTCTTCTCACGGTCGGATAGAGCGCTGGCGTTGCCACGCAGATAATCGTCGAAACGCGACGGCGTGACCAACGTGCGCTCATAAGCGCCGATCGCCTGGCCCCAGTTGTCCGGCGTGATCGGATCGCTTTGACCGGGAAATGCCTTGTCGAAAAGCGGCGCATAGCCCGGGATGGCCTTGAGCTTGGCCATCGCGGCGGCATAGTCGGCATTGCCGAAGCTGGGCGGTCCGATCAGCGACTGTTTGGCCTGGTCCTCGACATCCACGCGATCCCCGCGCCAATGCTCCGCGAACTGCAGGGCAGCATTGAGGATGGTCGGCGCATTCCGCGGGTTCACCCTGTCGTGCGCTCCCAGCGGTTTGGCCAACCCATCCGTCCCGTAGAGAGCAGGCAGGTGACAGCGCGAACAGCTGACCGCGCCATCTGCCGAGATGCGCGGATCGAAGAAGAGCTTGCGGCCGAGGTCCACCCGCTCGGGGGTGAGGGGATACTTCGGGTTGGCCATGTTGTCCGGCAAGGGGCCGAACGTCTGCTGCGCCTGGGAGAGAACTTCGTCCCCGGTTTCAGGACGAGCCGTCGAGAGTCCGCTCGGGATCGCGATGACGATCATACCGGCGGCCAATAGAAGCGAGGATCTGCGCATGTCGGTTCCCGAGCATCCAAAATTCGCTGTCGCCCGTTACGGGATGCTCGCGCGGCGCTCCGTGTTCCCGTCTCTCAAACAGTTGTGATGCCACATGCTCGCGTCGTGGGGCCAATTCGGGCCACATTCGGTCGACCAGGCATGATGGAGAACCTCGCGCGCCGCGGTGCCGGCCTCGCTGGGAGCTGCGCCGGCAAGTCCTGGCGAGCATCAATCGTCTGTGACGTGATCGCGTTCGCCGCCGACCCAGGTGGCCACGACGCTCAACTGGTCGGACAATGCGACGAGATCGGCGCGCGCGCCGGCAACGAGCGCGCCGCGCTCGTGCGCGAGGCCGAGAAATCGCGCCGGCGTCAGCGACGCGGCGCGCAGCGCATCCTCCAAGGGCAGGTGAGCCAGGCGGACCGCATTGTGCACCGCCGTGGCGAGGTCGAGATGCGCGCCCGCGAGCGTCCCGGCATCCGTCGTCAGCCGTCCCTTGGCGAGCCTGATGCTTCGTCCCATCAGCTCGAAACGGTCGAGCGACGTGCCGACCGTCGGCATGGCGTCGCTGACCAGCGCGATGCCATCACTCTTGGCCGCGAAGGCGGCGCGGATCGACACCGGATCGACATGGATGCCGTCGACGATGAGGCCGGCGATGAGCCGCGGCTCCGCCAGCGTCGTGCCGACGATCCCGGGCTCGCGCGCGCTCATCGCCGGCATCGCATTGAACAGGTGGGTCACCCCGCTCGCGCCGTCGGCGACCGCCTGCGTCACGACTGCGGCGGACGCTTCGCTGTGTCCGATCGCAACCCGCACGCCCGCGGCGGCAAGCTTTTTGACGAAGCCGTCCGGCACGCATTCGGGCGCCAGCGTGACGAGCGAGCGGCCGGCGGCGGCGAGCGCGCACAGGTCCTCGAGGTCGCCCGCATCAGGCGCCCTGATCAAGTCGGGCCGGTGGACCCCCGGACGCCGTGGACTGATGAAGGGGCCTTCGAGGTGCAGGCCCAAAATCCCCTCGTCTCCGGCGGCCGCACTGGCGGCGGCGATGGCTTTCCGCACCTGCTCGCGGGTGTCGGTGATCAGCGTCGGCAGGCACGCCGTGGTGCCGAGACGGCGGTGCGCCCGGGCGATGGCCCGCATCCCATCGGCCGTCGGCTGGTCGTTGAGCAGCACGCCGCCGCCGCCATTGATCTGCAGATCGATGAAGCCCGGCGCCAGGACGGCGCCGCGCGGCAGGTGCACCTGCGTCCAGTCGGCCGGAACATCGCCCCAGGGCGCGACCCCGACGATGCGCCCATCCCGCATGAGCGCCGCGGCTTGCCCATGCCAGCCGCGGCCGTCGAAGACGCGGTCGGCCAGCACGGCATGGCCCTGGCGGCTGGAAGGATTGTCTCGACCCGGCGTCATCTATATGTCCGTGGGCGATGGAGTGGTGGCGTCATAACGCCAATTCTATGGGCAAGGCCGCCGAATACCCAGGGAGTAGCGCAGTGGCTTTGGTGCGTCATTGCCCGCTTGCAAGCGGGCAATCCAGTACGCACGACAGGTGAATGGGACGCCGGCCGTGCCCCATGGACCTGCTGCGGCGTACTGGATCGTCCGCTTGCTGCGGACGATGACGGCGGTGGAGGTTGAGCGCCCCATTACAGCGGGCGAGGTAACGGGACGAGATCATGGACCGGTTGCAGATTCGGGGCGGCAGACGCATTGAAGGCTCGGTCCAGGTCCGCGGCGCAAAGAACGCCGCGCTGCCGCAGATCGCCGCCGCGCTCCTGTGCTCCGACCGGCTGGAGCTCACCAACGTCCCCGAGGTGACGGACGTCGGCACCATGCTCGCCCTGATGGGCGAGTTCGGCGTCACCGCCGCGCGCGGCCCCGGCGGGACCCTGACGCTCGACGCGCGGGCCGCCAAGAACGCCCAGGCGCCCTACGACATGGTGCGCAAGATGCGCGCCGGGATCCTGGTGCTGGCGCCGCTCCTGGCCCGGTTCGGCGCCGCGCGCGTTTCCCTGCCGGGCGGCTGCGCGATCGGCGCGCGGCCGATCGACCTGCATCTCAAGGCGCTCGAGGCGCTCGGCGCCGACGTCGAGATGGACGCCGGCTACATCAACGCCCGCACCCGAGGCGATCGGCTCCAGGGCGGCCGCATCGTGCTCTCCTCGCCGTCGGTCGGGGCGACCGAGACGGCGCTCATGGCCGCGACGCTGGCGCGGGGCGAAACCGAGATCCTCAACGCGGCGCGCGATCCGGAAGTCTGCGATCTCGCGCTCTGCCTCGCCGCCATGGGCGCGCGCATCGAAGCCGCCGGCACGCATCGCATTCTGGTGCAGGGGGTGGACGCCCTCCGCCACGCCCGCCACGAGCTGATCACCGATCGCATCGAGGCCGGCACCTATGCGGTCGCTGCCGCAATCACCGGCGGGCACCTGGAAATCCTCGGCGCCCATCTCGAGCACCTCGGCTCGGTCGGCGCGGTGCTCGAGAATGCCGGCGCCCAGATCTGGCCGACCGATCGCGGCCTGATGATCGTGCGGTCCGGGCCGTTGCAGGCGGTGGACCTGACCACCGAGCCCTATCCGGGATTCCCGACCGACCTGCAGGCGCAGTTCATGGCCCTGATGACGGTCGCATCGGGGGCCTCGGTCATTCGCGAGACCGTGTTCGAGAGCCGGTTCATGCACGTGCCCGAGCTCGGGCGGCTCGGCGCCAACGTCTCGCTGCAAGGCTCGACCGCGCTGGTGCGCGGCGTCGAGCGGCTGCACGGCGCACAGGTGATGGCGACCGATCTGCGGGCCTCGGTCTGTCTCGTCCTCGCCGCGCTGGTCGCCGAGGGCGAAACCACGGTCCACCGCATCTACCATCTCGATCGCGGCTATGAATCGCTCGACCGCAAGCTGGTGCAGTGCGGGGCGGATATCCGGCGGGTCGCCGGATGACCACAGGTCGCGACGAGCGCGATCCGCTGTTCGCCGGGGTCGACGGCGGCGGCACGGGCTGTCGCGCGCGCATCGAGGATGCGGCGGGACGCGTGCTCGGCACCGGCATTGCGGGTCCGGCGGCGCTGCGGCTCGGCGTCGACTCTGCCGTGGCCGAGGTCGAAAAGGCCTGTCGCGCCGCGCTCGCGGATGCCGGGCTCGGCGCCGACGCGCTCGCCACGATGCATGTCGCGGCCGGGCTCGCCGGGGTCGGCCGCAAAGGTCTCATGGAGCAGCTCGCGGCGCGGCCGCACAGCTTCCGCTCCATCGTCTACGCGCATGACGCGACGATCGCCTGCCTCGGCGCACACGGTGCGCGTGAGGGCGGCATCGTGATCGTCGGCACCGGCAGCATCGGATTTGCCGTGGTCGGCGGACGCGAGATCCGGGTCGGCGGCTACGGCTTTCCGATTTCCGACGAGGGCAGCGGCGCCGACCTCGGGCTGCACGCCATCCGCCTTGCCTTGCGGGCCTACGATCAGCGCACCGTCGGCACCAGCCTCACCCGCGACGTGATGATGCGCTTCCGCAACGATCCCTACGAGGCCGTCGCCTGGATGGATCGCGCGACAGCGACGGACTATGCGACCTTCGCCCCCCTTGTGATGCGGCACGCGGATGCCGGAGATTCGGTCGCGCGACGCATCGTGCGCGACGCGGCCGAGCAGATCGACGATCTGGTGCGCCGGCTGTGCGACTGCGGCGCGCCCCGCGTCGCCCTGCTCGGGGGGCTCGCCTCGCCGATGCAGCCGTGGCTCGCGCCCGACGTCCAGCGCCGGCTGGTTCCGGTCGAGGGCGACGCGGTGGACGGCGCCTTGCATCTTGCCCGGCGCACCGTCATGAATGGCGGGTGAGCGGGCGTGAGGCGTCGGAAAGGATTTCTGCGTCATTGCCCATCCGCGCCGTCATCGTCCGCGCAAGCGGACGGTCCAGTACTCCGCAGCGGATGCGTGAGGCACTGCCGACGTTTCACTCGCCTTTTGTGAGTACTGGATTGCCCGCTGTCGCGGGCAATGACGTGGCAAGCGAGGAGCAAAGGCCGCCCGGTGGCGGGAAGCTGGCATGCGCACCGAACACATCGACCCGCGCTACATCGACCTCGATTCCTGGCCCGCCGACGAGATCATCGCGGCCTTGTACGAGGATCAGCTCGCCGCCGCGGCCGCCGTGGGTGGCGCGCTCGGGGCGATCGCGGCGGCGGTCGACGATGCAGTGCCGGCGCTGCAACGAGGAGGGCGCCTCGTCTATGCCGGCGCCGGCACCTCCGGCCGCATCGGTGTTCAGGATGGCGCCGAGCTCACGCCCACCTTCGACTGGCCGGTCGACCGCGTCGTGTTTGCGATGGCGGGCGGAATCGAAGCGCTGGTGCGCAGCGTCGAGAACGCCGAGGA
Source organism: Xanthobacteraceae bacterium (assembly GCA_035764045.1). Taxonomy (GTDB): domain Bacteria; phylum Pseudomonadota; class Alphaproteobacteria; order Rhizobiales; family Xanthobacteraceae; genus JAVDCA01. The sequence continues at coordinate 18,174 of DASTZX010000154.1, forward strand.
CGACGAGTCCGCGGGCGCGCGGGCCATGGCAGAGGCGAAGATCGGCGCGAGCGACGTCGTGATCGGCCTCGCGGCGAGCGGCACCACGCCCTACACCATCGGCGCTCTGCGCGCCGCCACCGCGGCCGGCGCAGTGACCGTCGCGGTCGCCAACAATCCGGGCGCGCCGCTGTTCGCGGTCGCGCGTCATCGCATCCTGGTCGCCACCGGCAGCGAGGTGATCGCCGGGTCCACCCGCATGAAGGCGGGCACCGCACAGAAGATCGTCCTCAACCTGTTCTCGACCGCCGTGATGGTCAGGATGGGGCGGATCTACCGCGGGCTGATGGTGGATATGCGGGCGAGCAATGCCAAGCTGCGCCGGCGCGCGGAATCCATTGTGCGCGAGATCGTCGGCTGCCCGGAGAGCGAGGCTGCGCGCTATCTCGACCAGTCCGATGGCGATGTGAAGACCGCGATCCTCATCGCCTTAGGGGTAGGCCGCGGCGAAGCCGCGCAGCTCTTGCGGCGCCATGGCGGAAACCTGCGCAAGGCGATCGAGGAGTCGCGTCCTCTCGCGCTCTCGCCCGCGCGCGGGGGAGGGGGGAGCGGAAATCCCCGATGACCGAGCCCGCAAGCGCGATGGCGCGCGAGATCGCCGAGATTCCCCCGGCGGCCGCGCGTCTCCTGGCGCGGACCGACGCGATCGACGCCATCGTGGCGCGGATCGAGCGGGCGAAGCCGCGCATGGTGGTGTTCTGCGGGCGCGGCAGCTCGGGTCACGTCGGCGTCTATTTGCGCTACCTGGTCGAGGCGCGGCTCGGGCTCCTCGTCTCCAATGCCGCGCCGTCCGTCGTGACCGCCTACCGCCGGCCGCCGGACATGCGCGAGGCCCTGTTCGTGGTGGTGTCGCAATCGGGGCGCAGCCCCGATCTCGTCAGCGCCACCCAGGCGGCACGCCGGCTCGGCGCGCTGACGCTCGCCGTCGTCAATGACGAAAGCTCGCCTGCGGCCGCCGAGTCCGAGCTGGTGCTGCCCGTCGGCGCCGGACCCGAGCGCTCGGTCGCCGCCACCAAGAGCGTCGTGCTGTCGATGATCGCGGGGGCGCAGCTCGTGGCGGCGCTGGCGCGCGACGACGATCTCGATACGGCCTTGCGCGATCTGCCGCCGCGACTCTCGCGCGCACTCGCCTGCGACTGGTCGACCTGGGCCGGCAGCGCGGCGCAGGCGGCGGCGGCTTTCGTGTCCGGGCGCGGCTACGCGCTCGGTTGCGTGCGCGAGATCGCGCTCAAGGTGGCCGAAGTCCTGCGGGTGCCGACGCTCGGTTACAGCGCCGCCGAGCTGCGCCACGGTCCGCGCGCATCGATCACGCCGGCAACGCCCGTCCTGGTGCTGCGGCAGAACGACGAAGCGGCCGCCACGGTCGACGACCTGGTGCGCGATCTCAACGATGGCGGCGAGACGGTATTTTGCGCCGGCGGCCCCGCCGGGACGCTGCCGTGGATCGGCGACGGTCATCCGATTTGCGATCCGGTGCTGATGCTCATCCCGGCCTATCGGGCGATCGAGATGGCGGCCCGCCGGCGCGGCTTCGACCCCGACAATCCGCCACATCTGAGCAAGGTGACGCGCACGTTGTGACGGCAACCGGGTGCGCCGAGGACGTCATCGGCGCCGGTCGTCGGCCTCAACACGCGCGCGATCCCGTGGCATGATCACGCGCCGTCCGCAAGCCGCGGCGGTCTTGGCGGCGAGCGGGCTCGATCGAAGCCCGAAGGCGAGCCGCAACATCCGGAAGGCGAGCCGCAACGGATTGGCGGCTGCGACGTTCGATAGATCGTGGGGGGCCCAACCCGGGGCAGCAGCCATGCAATACGGCGATCTCCATTATCTGCCGATCAGTCCGCCGTTCTTCGCCATTCTGGCCGGCCTGTTCGCAGTCCTTCTGATCGTGATCCAGCTCGGGGTGTTGAGCTTTGCCTACCGGCGGCTCGGCCTGAGCGCCGGGGCGGCGCTCCTCCTCCTGTTCGGCTCGCTGATCGGCAGCTACTTCAATATTCCGGTCGCCGAGCTGCCGGCACGGTCGGTGATGTCGGGGCGGGAGATCGAGTTCTTCGGCATGCACTACATCGTGCCGGTGGTTGTGCGCTCGCCCAGCACCATCATCGCCATCAATGTCGGCGGCGCTGTCATTCCGATCGTCATGTCGCTCTATCTGCTGATCCATCACGTGCTGTGGGTGCGCGGCGCGGTCGCGACGGCGGTGGTCACGGTCATCTGCTATTACCTCTCGGAGCCGGTTCCCGGTATCGGCATCGCGGTGCCGGTGTTCGTGCCGGCGCTGGCGAGCGCCATCACGGCGATCATCCTGTCGCGCGAGCACGCCGCCCCGCTCGCCTATGTGGCCGGCAGCCTCGGAACGCTGATCGGCGCCGATCTCCTCAACCTCGGCAGCATCCGCGGGCTCGGCGCCCCGGTCGCCTCGATCGGCGGGGCCGGGACCTTCGACGGCATCTTTCTCACCGGTATCGTCTCGGTGCTGATCGCGAGCTTTTCGACCTGGTGGGCTCCGCCACATCCGGCCACGCACACGCCCTGAGTGCCCGGCCCGGCAGCGCGCGAGCAAATGCGCACGATGCCGGACCGTGTTCTTTGCGCCCCTCGTCAATCGGTCGACGGGGCGCAACGATTGGGGCTGCGAGGCTACGGCTGCAAGCATTGGGGCATCTTCGCGGACATGCGCGTGGATTGCACGCGCTGTCGTCGCACGGAGTCGGAATTCCAACAAACGGAACTGATTGGCGCGAGCGAGATTGACGAACAGACTCGCCTTTGTTCGAAACCTGTCAGCGAACTCAACCGGCACACCAACGGCCATGTCGATGCCGCCTGCGCCGCCTCGGCAAAATCCGCTTCCGAAGTTTGTCCGGCCGATCCGGCCCTGCCGCTGGAGCGGCTTGCTGGCGCTGCTCGTCTTGCTCGCCGGCTGCTCGGGCGGCGTGCTGCAGCCGCAGGGACCGATCGGAAGCGCCAACGTCATCATCCTTCTCGACGCGCTCGCCATCATGGGCGTGATCGTCGTTCCCACGCTCGCCGCGATCGTGGGCTTCGCCTGGTGGTTCCGCGCCTCCAATCCGCGCGCGGTCTATCGGCCGGATTTCGTCTATGAGGGCCGGCTCGAGCTGCTGGTCTGGGCCGTTCCGATCCTGATCATCATGTTTCTCGGCGGAGTGATCTGGATCGGCTCGTACGAGCTCGATCCTTTTCGGCCGATCGGCGCGCAAACCGCGCCAAGCGCACAGACCACCGGGGCCGCGCAGACCGCGCAGGCCGCGCAGACGAAGCCGCTCGACGTGGATGTCATCTCGCTCGATTGGAAATGGTTGTTCATTTATCCGGATCGTAACGTCGCCAGCGTGAACGAGATCGTCGTGCCGGCCGGCACACCGGTGCATTTCCATCTCACCTCGGCGTCCGTGATGAATTCGTTCTTCGTGCCGCAGCTCGGCAGCATGATCGCGTGCATGAATCGCATGGTGACGCAGCTCCACCTGCAGGCGGACACTCCGGGCGATTATTACGGGCAATCGGCGCAGTTCAGCGGCGACGGCTTTTCCACCATGCATTTCGTGCTGCGCGCCGTTCCGCAGGACGCGTTCGACGCCTGGGTTGCCGGTGCGCGGAAGGACGGCCCCGTGCTGGATCGAAAGAGCTACACGGCGCTCGCGCAGCCGAGCGAGCGCGTGAGCCCATTCACGTACAGCGCGGTCGAGCCGGGCCTGTTCGAGGCGGTCGCGACGCAGAAGATCCCGCCCGGACCGGGCCCGTCCGCCGAAAGCGGTCCGACGCAAATTCGTCCGAAAACGAAAGCGGAGCATTGAAATGCTCGGCAAGTTGACCTGGGACGCGATTCCGTGGGACCAGCCGATCCCGCTCGGCGCCGGCGCGGGCGTGATCATCCTCTTCCTCGCGATCATCGCCTGGGTCGTACTGTCGGGAAACCTGCCGTATCTGTGGCGCGAGTGGATCACCAGCGTCGATCACAAGCGCATCGGCGTGATGTACACGCTGCTCGGCCTGGTGATGCTGTTCCGCGGCTTCATCGACGCGCTGATGATGCGCTCGCAACAGGCGTTGGCGTTCCAAGGGGCCGGCTACCTGCCGCCCGAGCACTACAATCAGGTCTTCTCCGCGCACGGCACCATCATGATCTTCTTCGCCGCGATGCCGCTGATCATCGGGCTGATGAACTTCGTGGTGCCGCTGCAGCTCGGCGTGCGCGACGTGGCATTCCCGACCTTGAACTCGACCAGCTTCTGGCTTACCGCCACGGGCGCGCTCTTGGTCAACATCTCGCTCGTGGTCGGCGAATTCGCGCGCACCGGCTGGCTCGCCTATCCGCCGCTGTCCGAGCTCCAATACTCGCCCGGGGTCGGAGTGGATTACTGGCTCTGGTCGCTGCAGATATCCGGCGTCGGGACGCTGCTGACCGGCGTCAACTTCGTCACCACGATCCTGAAGATGCGCGCGCCCGGCATGAGCTATCTGCGCATGTCGATGTTCTGCTGGACCGCGCTCGCCACCAGCCTGCTGATCGTTGCCGCCTTCCCGATCCTGACGGCGACGCTCGCGATGCTCACGCTCGACCGTTACCTCGGCTTCCACTTCTTCACCAATGAAGCCGGCGGCAACATGATGATGTTCGTCAACCTGATCTGGGCCTGGGGGCATCCCGAAGTCTACATCCTGGTGCTTCCTTGCTTCGGCATCTACTCGGAAGTGATCTCGACCTTCTCGGGCAAGCCGCTGTTCGGTTACCGCTCGATGGTGCTGGCAACCATGTTCATCTGCATCGTCTCGTTCATGACCTGGCTGCATCACTTCTTCACCATGGGCGCCGGCCCAAATGTCAATGCGGTGTTCGGGATCACCACCAGCATCATCGCGGTCGGCACCGGCGTGAAGATCTACAACTGGCTGTTCACGATGTACGGCGGCCGCGTCCGCTATGACACGCCGATGCTGTGGTCGGTCGGCTTCCTCTTCACGTTCGTGATCGGCGGCATGACGGGCGTGCTGCTCGGGGTGCCGCCCGCCGATTTCCAGCTGCACAACAGCCTGTTCCTGGTCGCGCACTTTCACAACGTGATCATCGCCGGCGTGGTGTTCGCCGTGATGGCGGGCATCGAGTACTGGTTTCCCAAGGCATTCGGGTTCCGCCTGCACGAGGGCTGGGGGAAGGCGGTGTTCTGGCTGTCGCTGCTCGGCTTCTATGCCGTCTTCATTCCGCTCTACGGCGCGGGCCTCCTCGGCATGACGCGCCGGCTCCAGCATTACGACCTCGCCCTGTGGCGACCATGGGTGCTCGCCGCGAGCATCGGCATCGTCTTCCTGGTCGCGGCGGCGATCGCCCAGGTGATCCAGCTCTATGTCAGCTTCCGACGCCGCGAGGAGCTGCGCGACGTGCTCGGCGATCCCTGGAACGGCCGTTCGCTCGAATGGGCCACCACCTCTCCGCCGCCCGTGTTCAATTTCGCGGTGCTGCCGGACGTGCACGGCGAGGAGCCGTATTGGGAGATGAAGCGGCACGCCATCGAGAGGCAGGAGATGGCGGCCGAACCGCAGTACCGGCCGATCGAAATGCCGCGCAACAGCCCGACCGGGTTCATCACGGCGTTCTTCTCGACCATCACGGGTTTTGCGCTGATCTGGCACATCTGGTGGCTGGTCGGCGTCGGGCTTGTCGCCGCCTATGCGGTCTTCGTGTGGTTCGCGTGGCGTGACATCGAGGAATACGTCATTCCAGCCGAGGAGGTGGCCCGCCTCGAGCGCGAGCGCCGGCGCCCGCGCGCCGAGTGGCTGGCGCAGCACCCTGGCGAGTACCCGGCATGACCGCCGTCGACGCCTTCACGCCGCTGCGGCCGGACACCGATCCCTACAGGCTCGGCCACGGGCACGAGGCTGCCGGGCTGCATGCGCATGACGCAAGCGGCCACGGCGAAGGCGGGCCGGCCTCGAAACGCGTCATTGTTGGCTACGGCTTCTGGATCTTCCTGCTGAGCGACATCATCCTGTTCTCCGCCTTCTTCGCCGCCTATGCGGTGCTCTGGACGGCGACCGACGGCGGCCCGACGGGCCGGGACCTGTTCGATCCGACGAGCGTCGCGGTCGAAACCGCATGCCTGCTCCTGTCGAGCTTCACCTGCGGCATGTCGGCGGTTGCGACCGGCGCGCGCAGCCAGCTGTGGACGCAGGTTTTTCTCGTGGCGACCGGTCTTCTCGGCGCCGCCTTCCTCGCCTTCGAGGCCAAGGACTTTGCCGGCATGGTGGCGCAGGGCGCCGCGCCGCAGCGCAGCGCGTTCCTGTCCTCGTTCTTCGCGGTGGTCGGCTGTCACGGCATCCACGTCACCACCGGACTGTTGTGGCTCGGCACCATGATGGCGCAGGTCTGGGTCAAAGGATTCCGGCCGAACATTCTGCGCCGGCTGCTCTGCTTCAATCTGTTCTGGCATGTGCTCGACATCATCTGGATCGCGTTGTTCACGATCGTCTACCTGATAGGAATGGGCCGATGACCGACCTGAGCGAAGGCCGCGACGAGTATGAAGGCCGCGACGAGCATGACATCGCTCCGGGCGTGACCCAGGCAGCCGAGTACAACATCCGGGAAGGCATCCAGACCTACGCGATCGGCCTCGTGCTGGCGGTGATACTCACCGGGGCGTCGTTCTACGTGGTGAGCACGCCGCTGATCTGGGGTCCTGCGATTCCCACCGCCCTCATCGTTCTCGCGATCGCCCAGATGGGCGTGCATCTCGTGTTCTTCCTCCACATCACGACCGACCCGGACAACACCAACAATACGCTCGCGCTTGCGTTCGGCGTGCTGATCGTCGTCCTGATCCTGGGCGGCACGTTATGGATCATGGGCAACCTCAACGACCGCACCATGCTGCCGGGCGAGATGATGCAGATGCAGCGCTGAGCATCTCGGACGAGGCTGGGTCCTGAGACCGGACGAATAGCCGACGGGACCACCTGAACGGCGAGTGCCGTGGCGGGGGGCGCGCTCTGCGAGCGGGCCGGCCGATCCTGGCCGGCGCCGGGCATCGCGCGGTGCGACCCAAACTCTCACCCCGATGGTCTAGGCTGGCGTCCAGGCCGGCGTTACGCTTGCCGTCAAGCGAGCCGCAGGCACTGCGGTCAAAACATCGGGGAGGACAGCATGCAGAATCGACGCGCGCTCATGGCGGCGCTGGCGGGGGCGGCGCTCGTCGCCGGCGCGTCGGCCGCGGCGGCGCAGGCGCCCGGGGATTTCCCCACCCGGCCGATCCGCATCGTCGTACCGCAGGCGGCCGGCGCCGGCATCGACCTGCAGGCGCGCGTGATCGGGCAGCGGCTCAGCGAGCTCTTCGGCCAGCCGATCGTGGTGGAGAACCGTCCGGGCGCCAATGCGATCATCGGCATGGAATACGCCGCCAAGGCGCCGCCCGACGGCTACACGCTCGTCTATGCGCCGGTCACGGCGGTGACGACGAATGCGTATATCTACAAGAGCCTGCCCTACAATCCGCTGCGCGACTTCGCCCCGATCACCCAGACGGTGACCAATCCGATGGGGGCGCTCGCCAATCCCGACACCGGCATCAAGTCGATCAAGGATCTGGTGGCGCGCGCGAAGAGCAACCCCGGCCATCTCAACTACGGCTCGTTCGGGATCGGGAATCTCACCCATCTGATGGGCGTGCTCCTGTCCACTGCCGCCGACATCAAGATGACCCACGTTCCCTACAAGGGGCAGACTCCGGAGATGACCGATCTGCTCGCCGGCCAGATCCCGGTCGGGTTCACCACCACCTCGGGCGCCTCGGGTCACGTCGAGGCGCACAAGCTCAATCTGATCGCCACCTTCGGCGACAAGCGCGACGAGCAGTTTCCCGACACGCCGACGGTCGCCGAGCAGGGCTATCCGAGCGTGGTCGTGCTCGGCTGGGCCGGTGTGCTGGCGCCCGCCGGCGTGCCGCCCGCGATCATCGCCAAGCTGCACGCCGGCTTCGTCAAGGTGCTGGCGATGCCGGACGTGCGCGAGGCGATCGTGCGCCAGGGCTCCAATCCGGCGACCAGCGCGAGTCCGGAGGAGTTCGGACGGTTCATCAAGGCGGAGTCGGATAAATTCCGCCCCGTGGTCAAGGCCGCCGGCCTCGAAGGGTCGCAGTGAGCGCGCCGACGCACCGCTTCGGCCTGCTCACCCCGTCATCCAACACGACGCAGGAGCCGGAGTTCTTCGCCGCGCTGCCGGCCGGCGTCTCGCTGCACACCGGACGCGTCGCCTATCGCGACATCACCCCGCAGGAGCAGGAACGCTGCGTGCTCGAGCTCGAGGCGGAGAGCCGCAAGCTCGCCGACGCCGAGGTCGACGTCATCGTGTTCGCGGCGACCGCGCCGACGCTGGCGAAGGGCAAGGGCTACGACCGCGAGCTGATCAAACGCATGGCGGACGCCTCCGGCCGGCCGGCGACGACGGCGGCGACCGCCTTCGTCGAGGCGCTCGCCCTGGTCGGCGCGAAGCGGATCGCGATCGGCGCGCCCTGGAGCCGGACCATGGACAAGCCCATGGTCGCGTTCATGCAGGCGCACGGGTTCGAGGTCGTGCACAGCGAGGTTGTCGGCTACGTCGCCTCGATCGAGCTCGGCCGGGTCGGGCCGGAGGACGCCTATGCGCTCGGCCGGCGCACCGACCGGCCCGAGGCCGACGCCATCATCATGCCGGGCGGCAACTGGCCGTCGATGAGCGTGGTCGAGCGGCTGGAGCGCGAGCTCGGCAAGCCGGTGCTGGCGAACAACGCGGTGAGCCTGTGGGCGGGGCTGCGCCTCCTGGGACGGCGCGACGGCATCCCGGGCCATGGCTGGCTGCTGCGCGAAGGCTTGCGCGGCGAGGCGACCTTCGCGGCTTAGGCCGGGCGCCGTCCGAGAGGACCTGCGCGACTGAGCCGCCGGATCAAGACCCCGACCCCGCATCGCGCTAAGATGCGCAGCACGGCGCCGAGGACGCGCGCCGGACGCAGCCCGGCCTGGACGAGGAGGGCGCCATGCACTTTCAGGCGACGGAGTTGTTCGGCATCGCGGCGGCGATCGCGAGCCTCTATGCGGCCCAATCGAAGACCATCATCCCGCTCCGTTGGGCGTTGATCGCCGCCAATGCGCTGGCGATGATCTACAGCGCCCTGCACGGGACCTATCCGACGTTCATGCTCAACGCCATCCTGCTGCCGATCAATGCCTGGCGGCTCCATGCCATGCTGCGGCTGATCGGCGAGATCGACATGGCGATCAAGACCGACATGAGCGCCGACTGGCTCCTGCCCTATGCCCGGCCGAAGAATTTCAAGGCCGGCGACGTCATGATGGCGCGCGGCGACTATGCGACCGCGGCGTTCTACATCGTGGCCGGCGAGGTGGAGATCCCGGATCTCGGCCGGACCTTCGGCAAGGGGACGCTGCTGGGCGAGATCGGCCTGTTCACCCCGGAAGGCCGCCGCACCCGGACGGTGGTCTGCAAGACCGACGTGCACACCGCGGTGCTCGACTACGATCGCTTCAAGGAGCTGTACTTCCAGAACCCGCAGTTCGGCTTCCGCCTGCTGCAGCTGATCGTCGCCCGCATGCAGGCGAGCCCGGAGGTCGCGCGGCCGCAAGCCGCCACGTGAGGCGCACGCCGGCGGCCGGATCAGGCGTCGGCGCCGCGGCCAAAATCCGATGGCGGTGGAACTGATCGCCGCCTCGTCGGGTTACCTTTGACAACCTCGCACAGAGGCGGTCCTTCGAGAACGGCGCCGGCCGAATGGCCGCACCGGTTCAAAGGACTGGTCGACCTGCTCCGTGTCATTCGTGCCGGGCAGGAGGGAGGTTTCGATGCGATACAAGCCCAAGAACTTGTCGGCGCTCCGCATCGCTCTTGCTGGCCTGCCAGACAAGATGCGGGTCGAGACGGACCCCGGCATCGCGTTATCCGCCAAGACGGTTGGCGAACTGCGCAATGCGCCGGACTGGCCTGAGAACTATGTCGTCGCCACTCCGCAGGATCCCGGGAATTCGGTCCGCGTGAGCAAGGCCAGCGTGGCGACGCGCACGTCGCCGAAGACGTAGCCCGCCCGGTCTGACGGCCAGCCGGCCGAGAGCCCGAATCTGACGAGATCAGGCGTTGGCGCCGTGGATCGCGTCGATGACCGCGGCGGTCACGTCGGCGGTCCTGGCCTTGCCGCCGAGATCGGCCGTGTGGAAGCGGGCATCGGCGGTCACGCGCTCGATCGCCTTCATCAGGCGATGGCCGCCGGCATTCTCGCCCAGGTGCTCGAGCATCATGACTTCCGACCAGAAGGTGCCGATCGGATTGGCGATCCCCTTGCCCATGATGTCGAAGGCGGAGCCGTGGATCGGCTCGAACATCGATGGAAAGGTGCGCTCGGGATTGAGATTGGCGGTCGGCGCGATGCCGAGCGAGCCCGCCAGCGCGGCGGCGAGGTCGGACAGGATGTCGGCGTGCAGGTTGGTCGCCACGATGGTGTCGAGCGTCTGCGGGCGCATGACCATGCGCATCGTCATGGCATCGACCAGCATCTTGTCCCAGGTGACGTCCTCGAATTCGGCCGCGACCTCGGCGGCGATCTCGTCCCACATCACCATGGCGTGGCGCTGAGCGTTCGACTTGGTCACGACGGTGAGGCGCTTGCGCGGCCGCGATTGCGCGAGTCGGAAGGCGAACCGCATGATCCGCGCGACGCCGGCGCGGGTGAACATCGCGACATCGGTCGCGGCCTCCAGCGGCGAGCCCTGGTGCACGCGCCCGCCGACGCCGGCATATTCGCCTTCGGAGTTCTCGCGCACGATCACCCAGTCGAGCTCCGCGCGGTCGACGTTTCGCAATGGGCTCACGATGCCGGGCAGCACCCGCGTCGGCCGCACATTGGCGTATTGGTCGAACGGCTGGCAGATCGCGAGCCGCAATCCCCACAGCGTGATGTGATCCGGGATCTCGGGGTGGCCGGCGGAGCCGAACAGGATGGCGTCGTGGTTCCTGATCTGGTCGCGGCCGTTCTCCGGCATCATGCGGCCGTGCCTTTTGTAGTATTCGCCGCCCCAATCGAAATGATCGACCGTGAAGCTGAAGCCACCCTCGCGCCTGGCGAGCGCATGCAGCACCTCGATCCCGGCTGCTACGACCTCGGCGCCGATCCCGTCGCCCGGAATGGCCGCGATCCTGTAGGTCTTCATTCTGGTCTCCGCTCTCCCGGTCGGCGCGCACCGTGCTCTGGGCGCCGGGGAGGGTCAAGCCTGAGGGCGAAGCCTGCCGCGCGGACGACCCGGCGAGGGTCTCGTCGCATTGACAGCGCAGCATCGGGGTCGGACGCGTCGCGCATGCGGCGCCCGACGGCTATACGCTGAGCATCGGCCACGTGCAGACGCATGTGCTCAACGGGGCGACGATGAATCTCCCACCTTCTGGCACGGCATCTGGGTGCCCAAGGGAACGGCGCCGGCGATCATCAGGAAGCTCAATGCGGCGATCGTCGAGGCGCTCGCGGATCCGGCGGTGCAGTTCCGCGACGTCGGCCAGGAGGTCTGGCCGGCCGACGGACAGAACCCGGCCGCGCTCGCCGCGAAGCAGGAGGAGTTCGCCCGCTGGGCGCCGATCATCAGGCAGGCCGGCATCAAGGTGCAGTGAGCCGCGGCCGCGGCGCCCGATCGGCAGGTACTGGCTGGTTGAGGCATTCGGTGGCCGGTTTTCTCAATGGTCCTGGCTGGTCCGAATTATCCACACCATACATATGAATGGTATTGACATTGGCACCATAGGCGCCCTATGGCTGGCATATGGTCACAAATCTCACAAATGACCTTCGTCCCGCCATCCGCGAACGGCTCCGGGCCGTCGAAGCTGAGCTGGCTGAGCTGCCGCAACGCCAAAAGAAACTGGAGGCCCTCCGGGACTCGCTAAAAGCGATGCTGGCCCATGAAGATGCCCTTCATGGCAGTGACAGCGTGGATGAGGCGATGGTGCCAGCCTTTCACCCCACCAATGACCGGCGCTCGCTCGCTGATTTGATCCTCCGGGTGCTCGGGACTGGCCCAAAGACGCTTGAGGAACTGAAAGAGGCTGGCGCTACGTGGGCACCGGTCCGCGATAGTACATTCCCCGGTCGCGCGATTAACTTCGCGCTCGTTGGACTTCAAAAAGGGGGATACGTCGAGCGACTTGATAACGGCGCTTGGAAACTGGTTCCAGAGAAATCTGGAAAATGGCAGACGAAGAGCGCGCCCGCAACTGTGCGTAAGTGACGGAGGAAAGTATTAGGAATACGAGGTCAACAAACATGCAGTACAGATACGTCCCACTGCTCTTATGGAAGAGCGGCGAGCAGCGGGGATTAAAAGCTGTCAGGGAAAACGTTGCTAAGAGCGACATTTTCCCGCTCATCACCGTGACAGACGAAACCTTTTCCGACCAGCCCGAAACGATACGAAGTCCAGGCGTGCCCGCACCTATTGTTTTCACCGATCAACTAATGAAACATTGGGGAGCGAGGCATTTTTACCTGGACGCCTCAGCAATCCAGCCGTCCGCAAAAGGCATTCATCCTCTCATAGACACGGCGGCGCGGTGCCGAGAGGAAGGCGCAAAATTGACTCCGGCAATTAGATTGGGCGCGAATGAATCGTATGAAGCTGCCGTGATCGAAGTCGTCCGGCTCGATAAGCGCGGCGTAGCTTTGGTGGTGAATCTTGACGAATTTAATTCCGCCGTAGAGTGGATGCCGAATTGGCCCCACGCGCCCAACGACACGGATCTGATCGTTGATCTTGCGGACAACGTTGAGGCTGTTGCTGCGCTTGGGTCAGTGCTGCAAATTGCATTCAGAAATCTATACCGCGCGACCGAGTGGAGGAGCGTTACGGTTGCCGGAACCTCGATGCC
>DASTZX010000155.1:0-2126 GCA_035764045.1 Xanthobacteraceae bacterium
TCGGCTGCTGGACCTCGGTGTCGCGCAAGTCCGTGCTCCCGGTGTTCAAGGAGCTGAACTCCGTCCTGTTCTACCCGGTGCAATACGAGGGCGAGGAGAGCGAGCGCAACGTGTTCTACACCGGCGCGGCCCCGAACCAGCAGGCGATCCCCGCGGTCGACTACCTGATGGAGAACGAGAAGGTGCAGCGCTGGGTGCTGGCCGGCACCGACTATGTCTATCCGCGCACGACCAACAAAATCCTCGAAGCCTATCTGAAGTCCAAGGGCGTGAAGGCCGAGGACATCATGATCAACTACACGCCGTTCGGCCATTCCGACTGGCAGACGATCGTGTCCGACATCAAGAAGTTCGGCTCGCAGGGCAAGCGCACCGCGGTGGTCTCCACCATCAACGGCGACGCCAACGTGCCGTTCTACAAGGAGCTCGGCAACCAGGGGATCAAGGCGACCGATATACCGGTCGTGGCTTTCTCGGTCGGCGAGGAGGAGCTCGCCGGTCTCGACACCAAGCCGCTGGTCGGCCACCTCGCGGCGTGGAATTACTTCGAGTCGATCAAGTCGCCCGCGAATGCCGCCTTCATCAAGGAATGGCACGACTTCGTGAAGAATCCGAAGCGGACCACCAACGACCCGATGGAAGCGCACTACATCGGCTTCCACATGTGGGTCGAGGCGGTGAAGAAGGCCGGCACCACCAACCCCGACAAGGTGATCGACGCGCTTCCCGGCATCAAGACCGCGAACCTGACCGGCGGCACCTCCGAGATGCTGCCGAACCATCACATCACCAAGCCGGTGTTCATCGGCGAGGTGCGCGGCGACGGCCAGTTCGACGTGGTGTGGAAGACCCCGGGTCTCGTGCCCGGCGCCGCCTGGTCGCCGTACCTCGAAGGCTCGAAAGATCTGGTCGCCGATTGGGTCAAGCTCAAGTGCGGCAATTACAACAAGGTGAGCAACAAGTGCGGCGGCGGCTCGTGATCTCGCTGTGATCTCGCCTTTGCCGATGTGAAGCCTGTGGGAGGCGGCGGGCGTCCGCCGCCTCCGACGCGATGCCGGGAAACGATTGCAATGCGTCACTGGGCCGATCGCCTCGTCGCGTGTCTGCTCGCCTGCGCGATGCTGCTCGCCGCAGCGCCGGCGCATGCCGGCGGCTTTGCGGACGCGCTGGAGCATTTCGTCGCCGACGATTTCTCCGAGACCGAGGCCGGGATCGCCGAGGTGGCGGCGAGCGGCGACAGGATGGCGGCTCCGGTTCTCTCCGCGCTGCAGGACGGCCGGCTCCTGTTCAGCGCCGCGGACAAGACCGTCGTCATGAAGGATCAATCGGATCGCCTGCTCGATGCGGCGACCGGCCGGCCGGTCGCGGGCGCCGCACCGGCCGATCTCGACACCGTGCGCATCAACAACCGGCTGCGCCGGGCGCTCGATGGCGCGCTGGGCGCGCTGACGCTGCTCGACCCGGGTCCCGGCCGGCGGTACGACGCCGCTCAGGCGGTCTTCAAGTCGCGCGACGAGAACGTGCTGCCGACGCTCGACAAGGCGATCGAGAAGGAGACCAATTCGGGCGTGAAGGCCGCGATGCTTCAGGCGCGCGCCGCCATCACGCTCGGTTCCGCGGATGCCGCCGAGGCCGACAAGATCGCGGCCGTCGCGGTGATCCGCGCGCGCGGCGACCAGGACGCGGTCAACCTCCTGTCCGGCCTGCCGGCCGATTCGCCGCCAGCCGTGCTGCGCGCCGCGCGCGACGCGGTCGCGTCGATTCAGCGCGGGCTCGCGATGTGGGACGGAGTGCAGAACATCTGGTACGGCCTCTCGCTCGGCTCGGTGCTGCTGCTCGCCGCGATCGGCCTTGCCATCACCTTCGGGGTGATGGGCGTCATCAACATGGCTCACGGCGAGATGGTGATGATCGGCGCCTACGTGACCTTCGTGGTGCAGGAGATCATCCGCACCCGCAACCCCGGCCTGTTCGACTATTCGCTTGCGATCGCGGTGCCGCTCGCGTTCCTGGTCGCCGGCGGGGTCGGCATCCTGATCGAGCGCAGCATCATCCGCTTCCTCTACGGGCGGCCGCTCGAGACGTTGCTCGCGACCTGGGGACTGTCGCTGATCCTCCAGCAGGCG
>DASTZX010000156.1:0-6463 GCA_035764045.1 Xanthobacteraceae bacterium
GTCCAGCTTGCGGTGCGAGCAGCGCAGCCAGCCCTGCGCGATCGGGGTGTGCGGATCGAGCGCGCCCTGGAACGTGACCTCCTTGAGGTCGGGCGTGAACACGCGCACCACCAGGAACAGATCGGCGTCCTCCGTCGCCGACGACACCCACAGCTTGGCGGCGATCGGGCCGGTGATCTCCGTCGGCTGCTCGAGCGGCTCGGTCAGGAACGTGACGCCGTCGGACAGGCCCGCATAGGTCACCGCGCTCTCCTCCGCGGGCGGCGTCTGCGACATCGCGAGATCGGCGGGATGCAGGTAGAACTTCGTCCACTCCGTGCGTGCGAGCGGCCATTCCGCCTCGTGCCGCTCGACGAACTTCTCTCCCGGGTGGCGCACCTGCAGCAGCACCTTCGGTTGCCGGCTCCAGGCGTTGTCCTCGCCCTTGAGGAAATGGCCGAAGAATTTCTTCTGCAGGCCGACGCCGTAGTCGGTATAGAAGTGCGTCCAGTGCTCGATGCCATGCACCTCGAGCCACTTCTGATCGGACGCGGCACGCACGAATCCCTCGAAGTTGCCGCGCGGGTGCAGCCCTT
The DNA here is from genome assembly GCA_035764045.1 of Xanthobacteraceae bacterium. Classification (GTDB taxonomy): domain Bacteria; phylum Pseudomonadota; class Alphaproteobacteria; order Rhizobiales; family Xanthobacteraceae; genus JAVDCA01. Next base: position 576 of record DASTZX010000156.1, read on the forward strand.
GTCCGCCCCAGTTGGCGGCAGAAAAGAGCGGCGTCCGGACCTTGCTCCAGTCCGGCATGCGCGAGCGCCAGTAGTCGTCGGTATCGAGCTTGCGCGAGATGCAGTCCTCGTAGAAATCGCGGCGGTTCTGCCCGAGCTGCTCTTCCGACAAAGTTTCCGGGCCCGAGACCCAGTCGCCGTTCATCGGGCTCTTGAAGCCGCGCGTCCCGCGTCCGTTCTGGATGCTGTAGACCTGCGCCTTCGACCAGTCCTGCACGAAGCCGCGGTTGAAGATGCCGCCATGGTGCGCCATGTCGCGATAGAAGTCGGCGGCGCCCTCCCACAGGCAGATCGCGGCGAGATGCTTCGGCTGCAGGGCCGCAGTCTGCCATTGGTTCTGGGCGTAGTACGAGATGCCGTTGAGGCCGACCTTGCCGTTCGACCAGCTCTGCGTGCCCGCCCATTCGATGCAGGCGGCGAGATCCTTCGCCTCGCGCAGCGACCAGATGTCGATCACGCCGGGCGAGCGGCCCGCGCCCCGGCTGTCGATGCGGATGCAGACATAGCCGTCCGGCACCCACTTCTCCGGATCGACCACCTCCCAGCACTGGTACTTGTTGGTCGAGCCGGTCGGCACGTCGGGCTGGGCTTCGCACATGCGCCGCCACTGCTCGCCATAGAGCTGCTCGAAGTGCAGCCACTTGCCGTAGGGCCCGAGCGTCATGATCACCGGGTACTCGCCTTCGGCCACCGGGCGGAAGATGTCGCAGCGCAGCTCGAGGCCGTCGTCCATCGCGATCGGCATGTCCCAGTCGATCCGCATGCCGTCGCGGATGTCACTCTTTTCGCGGTAGTCCATCATCACCCTCGTTTTGCGTCATGCGCGGCTCGTCCCGCGCATCACGCCTTAGCGGCGCTGAAAGACGTTGATGGCCGGGACATAGGCGAGCGAAGCGACGCCGTTCTTCGAACGGCTATGCCCGGCCATGACGCCGTGCCCGTTGAACGGCATCGCTTTCACCCCGCGCCGCCAAAAATCCGTCGCCCGTCTGTGCCGAACACGTAGAGCCGGCGCGGGTCGAACGAGAGCCGTATCGGCGCGCCAACCGACACGTCCGCCATGGCGAGGCCCTCGCTCACGGCCACGAAGGCGCGCTCGGAGCCCGCATCGAAATAGAGCAGCGTGTCGCGCCCGAGCGGTTCGACGAGACGCACCGGCAGCTCGACATCGCCCTTGCCGTCGCGCCCGAGGCCGACATGCTCGGGCCGGATGCCGAGCGTGGCGGCGCCCGGCTTCGCCGCCTTGAAGCGCTCGGGCAGCGCCAACTCGATGCGCCCGGCGCGAAAGCGCGGCAGCCCGCCGTCCTGCGCAATCTCGCCGCTGAGCAGATTCATCGACGGCGAGCCGAAGAAGTCGGCGACGAAGGAATTGACCGGATCGGAATAGATCTCCATGGGCGAGCCGATCTGCACCACCTCGCCGGCCCGCATGACGACGATGCGATCGGCGAGCGTCATCGCCTCTTCCTGGTCATGGGTGACATAGATGAACGTGCGCTTGAGCGTCTGGTGCAGGCGGTCGCACTCGGCACGCAGCTCGCGCCGCAGCTTTGCATCGAGGCTCGACAGCGGCTCGTCGAGCAGGAAAGTCGACGGATGAGTCACCAGGGTGCGGGCGAGGGCGACACGCTGCGATTCGCCGCCCGAGCACTGACTCGGCATCTTGTCCAGAAGATGCGTGATGCGCACCAGCTCGGCGACCTCGGCGACCCGCGCGGCGCGCGCCGCGGGCGGCATATTCTTCATGCGCAGTCCGAACTCCACGTTCTGCCGCACGGTCTTGTGGGGAAACAGCGCATGGGTCTGGAACACCATGCCGAGGCCGCGGTCGCGCGGCTCGAGATCATTGACGACGCGTCCGTCGATCCGGATCTCTCCGCCGCTCGGGTCCTCGAATCCCGCGACCATGCGGAGCGTCGTCGTCTTGCCGCAGCCGGAGGGTCCGACCAGCACGACGAATTCCCCGTCCTCGATCGCGAGATCGACGTTCTTGACCGCCGCCACGGCGCCGAACGACTTGCTCAGGTTCACGAGCTCGATGCGGGCCAACTCGCTCTCCCCTTGAGCATGATCTTTTCCGTACGCCGGTGCCCACCTTGCATGATCTATCTCCGCACCATGCCGAAGCTGAAGCCGCGCGCCAGATGCTTGCGGATGATCAGCCCGACGATCATCAGTGGGATCGTGATGCCGACCGCGAGCGCGGCCTGTCGTCCGTAGACCCGGCCCTCGGTCGTGCCCTGATATTTGGACAGCTCGATTGGCAGCGTGGTCACCTGCGTCTTGGTGATGATCAGCGCCAGCAGATACTCGCTCCACGTCAGGATGAGGATGAACAGGAAGGTCGCCACCAGCCCGGAGCGGATCAGCGGCAGTACGATCTCGAACACCGTGCGCCAGCGTGAGGCGCCCAGAATCTCCGCCGCCTGCTCGACCTCGCGCGGCACCTCGTCGATGAAGCTTTTCGTCATCCACACTGCGTAGGGCAGGGTGGTGAGGAAATAGACCAGGATGAGCCCGGTGCGGCTGTCGAGCAGGCCGAGCGCGGAGTAGTAGAGGGACAGCGGAGCGACCACGACGATCGGCGGAATCATGCGCAGCATGAGGAGCTGGAACATGCGCGCCTCGGAGAGGATGCGGTAGCGCGAGACCCCGTAGGCGAGAAGCGAGCCGAACAGCACCGACAGGAAGGTCGAGGTGGTGGCGATGACGGTCGAGTTCCACAGCGAGACCAGCGGCTTCTGCGAAGAGATGGCGTATTGGGTCACATCGTATTGGCCGGCGCCGAACCAGACATTGAGATAGTTCGAGAGCGTCGGCGGGTCGGGGAAATACACCGGCGGCCAGGAGAACCATTGATTGTCCGGCTTGAACGAGGTCGAGACCATCCAATAGATCGGGAAGAACGCGACCAGCGCCCACAGGCTCAGCACGCCGTAACGGACGACGGCGGCGATACGGCGGCGCTGCGACTTTGTCATCGCCACATCAGCCCTCCGCCGCTTCCTGGGCGTACATGGTGTCGAGCGAGCGCTTCTCGCGCCGCAGCAAGTGGATCGCAACGAGCACGATCGCGATCATCAGCAGCATGACCACGTAGGACATCGCCGCGCCTTTGGAGATCTCGAAATACTGCCAGGTGGTCATGAAGATGTAGACCGGCAGGGTCTCGGTCGCGGAGCCCGGACCGCCCTGGAACAGCGCCCAGGTCTTCGGGAATTCGGCCATCGCTTCGAGAAAGCGCAGCACCAGCGCGAGCATGATCACCGGACGCAACAGCGGCACCTGCACTTCCCAGAAGATCCGCCAGTTCGAAGCGCCGAGGATCTCGGCGGCCTCGATCGGCTCTTTCGGGATGGCGGCAAGGCCGGCGAGCAGGATGATGAAGGTGAACGGCGTCCAGTTCCAGATCTCCAGCAGCGCCACCGTCACCAGCGCGATGTTGGGATCGGTGAGCCAGGACACCTGAAAGTCGAGGCCGGTCAGCGCCGAGATGATGCCGTTCACCGGACCGTTGCGATAGAGCATCATCTCGGCCGTGTAGGAGACCACCACCGGCACCGTGAGCATCGGCAGGATGAAGACGATGTAGTAGAGGGCATGGCCGCGGAACGGCTTGTGCATGAGATAGGCGAGCGCGAAGCCGCACACGAAGCAGCCGAGCGTCGAGCCGGTCGCGAAGGCGAGGGAGCGCAGCACGGCCCAGCCAAACCGTGCATCGGTGAACACGCTCTCGAACATGTCGAAGCCGACAAATTCGGCATCCCACCACGAGCCGAGATAGACCGTCCATTGGTGGAACGAGAAATAGAGCTGCAGCAGCAGAACGGGCACCAGCACGAACGCGAACAGCGCGATCAGCGGCAGCAGCAGCGTGAGCTTGAACTGGCGCACAGCGCGGGTTCGCGAGACCGCGCGCCGTGAGGGGGGCAGGACGTCTGCGCTCCCTCCCCCGCTCGCGGGGGAGGGCAGGGAGGGGGAAGCCACCGGCACGGAGCAAGCGTCTTTCCCCTCCGTACCCTCCCCCGCAAGCGGGGGAGGGGGATACGTGGGTGCTTGTGTCGATGACGTCACCGCCGCCGCATCACGCCGGAACGGCGGCTGTCGGCATCGCCGCCTTGTAGCTGGCGAGATCCTTCTTGAGCTTGCTGCGGCCGATGCGGCCGACGATCTTGTTCCACTCGTCCTCGGTGTTCTTCAGGACATCCTTGGCGGCGAGCTGGCCGACATAGGCCTCCGACAGGTTCTTGGCGAGCGCGTCCTGGAATTCGAGATAGCCGGTCAGATAGATCGGCGGCGCGACCACCTCGAAGTTCTTCTTGATCGCGTTGATGCCGTCCTGTGTATAGGCGTCGATCACCGGCGGCGCGGCGAAATGCGCGTTCGACCAGGCGTCGTTGAACGCATTCACCGGATCGGACACGATCGGGATGCTGTTCTTGCCCGAGCCGAGCCACAGCGCCAGATAGGCGGCCTGCGCCTTGCGCGGGCTGTACTTGTTGATGAGGATCGCGGCGAGCGGCGAGGAGATCGAGCGGCGCACCAGCTTGCCGGTGAAGGTCGAGCCCGGCACCACGCTGAAATAGAACTGGCCAACCGTCTTCGACTGTTTCGGATTCTTGATCGTCTTGCAGGTGCCGTCCCAATACTGGCAGGCCACCACGTGGCCTTGCGCGATGCGCGGGATCATCTGCGGCGTGCCCCAGTTGGCCGCCTCGGGATGGTTGACCTTCTTGTCCTGCAGATAGATGTCGACCGCGTACTGGCCGGCCGGCGTGTTCAGCGTCGGCTTCATGTCGTCGTCGAACGGAAAGCCGCCGGCGCTGTAGAAGATCATGTACCACCAGGTCACGCCGTTGGCGCGATTGCGCAGGTTGCCCGAGCCGTACAGGTCCTTCGACGGGTCCATGAGGAATTCCTGCAGGCGCAGCGTCTCCTCCCAGGTGTCCGGCAGCTTCAGCTCGGTGCCGAACTTGTCGGCGAAGCGCTTCTTGTTGTCGGGATTGTCGAGCAAGTCCTTGCGCGTGTACTGGATGTGCACGTTGCCGTCGGTCGGCACGCCGTAGGTGTGGCCGCCGTACTTCATGAAGTTGTCGTAGCCGGCGACGACATCGAACTGGAAGCCGGCGTTCTTGATGTACTCGTCGAGCGGCTCGAGATAGCCGGCCGAGGCGAGCGACGGGATCATGTTGGAGTCGATGTGGATGAAGTCGAACTGGGGCGAATGCGAGAGCGCTTCGGCCATCGCGCGCTGCGGCGCGTCGAAGATCGAGATGTCCTGGACGCCGCCGATGCCGATGCCGGTCTGCTTGGTGAATTCGGCGATGACGGGTTGCATCGGCACGAAATAGGGCGACCAGATCATGCCGTTGACCTGGGCGGCGCCCGCTTTCTTTCCGGCCGCGATCGTCTGCTCTTCCATGCTGGCGGCAAGCGCGAGGGGCGTGGTGCCCGGCAGGAAGTTGGCGACGCTCAGTCCGGCAGCGCCCTCGACGAAATGCCGCCGCGAAATTTTCCACGTCATGGCATCCTCCCTCGAGATGTGTCCGCGTTATCGGCGCGGTTCACGCGATGCTAGGCCGCCAACGGTTGGTCCGCAACACGGTGCGACACTGAATTCCGGCCAGATACCGGACAGTCAGGGCGGCACCGCCGCTTTCGCGGGCGACGACATGGGAAGAGGCTAGTTTAGCGACGCATGATCAGCTCGCCGCGCGCACCTTGGCCCGATAGGTGCCCGGCACCGTGCGGAACGCGATGTTGAGCCGATTGGCCCCATTGATGGCGATGATCGCGACCGAGAGGTTCACCAGCTCGGCCTCGCTGAACTGCGCCCGCGCCGTCTCGTA
>DASTZX010000157.1:0-32561 GCA_035764045.1 Xanthobacteraceae bacterium
TCGTGCGCGCCGCGCTCGCCAAGGTGATGCCCGATCCGGCGCTGTTTCGCTGGTCGCTGCTTGCGGCATTCTTCGCCAAGCCGCTCGCGCCGGTGTTCGATTTTCTCGGGCTCAAGCCCGTCGCCGCGATGCTGCGCCTCGCGCCGGCGAAATTCCCACCACGTGGACACCGTCCGCCCGCGGTCATCGCGGCGCAAGGCGAGCGGCGCGGACGCGTTGCGCTGCTCACCGGCTGCGTCGCGAGCGTCATCGCCCCGAACATCAACGAATCGACCATCCGCGTGCTCACCCGCCACGGCATCGAGGTGGTGCTGGCGGATGGCGAAGGCTGCTGCGGCTCGCTCGTCCACCACATGGGGAAGGACGAGGCCGCGCTCGCGTCCGCGCGCGCCAATATCGATGCGTGGATGCGGGAGATTCGCGGGCAGGGACTCGATGCGATTCTCATCACGGCGTCGGGCTGCGGCACCACCGTGAAGGATTACGGGTATATGTTGCGCACCGATCCGGCCTATGCGCAGAGCGCCAAAACGGTATCCGGGCTGGCTCGCGACGTCAGTGAATATGTCAATAAAATCATCAGCTTGGGATCAAGCCCGCAACCCGGACTGGTGGTCGCCTATCACGCCGCCTGCTCGCTTCAGCATGGGCAAAAGATCCGGCGCGAGCCGAAGGAAGTTCTTTCCAAGTCGGGATTCGTGGTCAAAGATGTGCCAGACGGCCATCTCTGCTGCGGCTCCGCAGGCACGTACAACATCCTGCAGCCGCAGCTGGCGAGGGCGTTGCGCGATCGCAAGATCGCGAATATCGCGAAGGTCGCTCCCGATGTGATCGCAGCCGGCAATGTCGGTTGCATCACCCAGATCGCGGCGGGCACGGACATTCCGGTGGTGCATCCGATCGAGCTGATCGACTGGGCGACAGGAGGTCCGATGCCGGGGGCTTTGAGGAGGCCGGTGCACGCGGTCCGAGGGTAAAGTCGGATCGCAGGAGAGGTGGCGAGTCGGTTGCGGCAGCGGTCCGAGCCGAAGCGATCCGGCCGGCAGCGCGCGACCGCTGGACAGCGGAACGATCGGGAGGTCGATCATGGCCAAGAAGTCGAGAGCGAAGAAAGCGAAGCGGGGCAAGACGGCGAAGAAGGCAGCGTCGCGCAAGCGCGGGCGGGTGAAAGTCGCCGCCAAGAAGCGCTCCGCGAAGAAGACAGCGAAGACGACCGCGAAGAAATCGGCGCGCAAGCGCGCGCGAGCCAAGGCTCCGGCGAGGAAGCCCGCGGTAGCTGCGGCTCCGAAGCCGGCGGCAGCGGCTCCCAAGCCCGCGCCGGCGCCCGTTCCGCCGGCGCCGCGTCCGGCCGCGCCGCCGCCACCCCCGCCGCGTCCGGCAGCACCCCCCATGACCTCGTCGCCGCCGCGGCCGAGCATGCCCTCTCCGGCCCCGACGCCGCCGCGTCCGGCGCCGACGCCTCCCCCGATGGCGCCGCGTCCGGCGGCTCCGCAGTCGACGCCGTCCTACTCGCCGCCCGGCAGCTATCGTCCGCCGGGAAGCGGTGAAGGCGGCGGCGGACATGGTGGGCATGGCGGGGGCGGCGGCCCGTCCGGCCCGTAAGGCGGGCACCGGAATCCGGCCTGCGCCCGGTAGCCGCGTCGTGCGTGTTCGAATGCGCGACGCGGTCGAGCCTGCGATCCATGCGCGGTTCGTGCATGGATCGGGTCTTGTGGATCGGGTCTTATGGATCGGATCTTGGCGGGCCTCGCAGGCGATCTTGCACGACATATCGGGCGATCGATCGCGACCTGACACGGCGGTCCGCACCGCCAGGCCCGCGGCCTTACGGTTCCTGACGGCGTTTGCGCCTCTCCCCCCGATTGCATGCGGCGGACGAGCCGAATAGCATCGGCCAATCCAGGCGACGGGCCGCCGGCCGCGGCCTCGCCTCCGACCAATCCATGAGAGAGCAGGTGCGTTATGGCGGCGACTTACAACATCTTGATCATGGGCGCTTCCTACGGGTCGCTCCTCGCCTCGAAGCTCTTGTTCGGCGGGCACAAGATCCACCTCGTATGCCTGCCGCCCGAGGCCGATCTGATCAACGCCGAGGGCTTCCGGGTGCGCCTGCCGGTGCGCGGGCGCAAGGAGCCGGTGGTGCTCGACTCGCGCAAGCTGCCCGGCAAGGTCACTGCCGGTCCGGCAACCGGCATCAATCCGAAGGACTATGACCTCGTCGGTCTCGCGATGCAGGAGCCGCAGTACCGCTCGCCGGGCGTGCGCGAGTTGCTTGATGCCGTGGCGAAGTCGCGGGTGCCCTGCATGTCGATCATGAACATGCCGCCGCTGCCCTACGTGAAGCGCATTCCGGGGCTCGACTACGAGGGGCTCAAGCCGGCCTACACCGACCCTTCGGTGTGGGATTCATTCGATCCCAGGACCATCACGCTCAACAGCCCGGATCCGCAGGCGATCCGTCCGCCCGACGAGAAGGTGAACGTGCTGATGGTCACGCTGCCGACCAACTTCAAGGTCGCGCGCTTCGATGACGAGAAGTCCACCGCGATCCTGCGCCAGCTGCAGGACGAGATCGAGGCGATCCGCTACGACACGCCGGAGGGCAAGACCGAGCTGCCGGTGAAGCTCAAGGTGTACGACTCGATCTTCGTGCCGCTCGCCAAATGGTCGATGCTGCTCGCCGGCAACTATCGCTGTGTCACCAAGGACGGCATGCGCACCGCGCAGGAGGCGGTGTGGAGCGACGTCGAGACGTCGCGCTCGGTCTACAACTTCGTGTTCGACCTGTGCGTCAAGCTCGGCGCCAATCCGAACGACCTCGTGCCATTCGAGAAATACGCCGCCGCGGCGCAGAGCCTCACCCGGCCGGCGTCAGCCGCCCGCGCGCTGCAGAATGGGGCGCCCTACATCGAACGCGCCGACAAGCTGGTGCAGCTCATCGCCCGGCAGAAGGGCCTGAGCCATCCGGCCATCGATGCCCAGGTCGCGCTGGTCGATGCGCGGCTCGAGGCCAATCGCAAGAAGGCTGCCGCCTGAGCGGCCGGCCGACGCCCGCGCGAGGACCGGTTGGCCGCGCGGGCGAGGGGCCCCGCGATCCTGCGCGTCACCAGCACAGGCGCTCGCCCGCACCATAAACGCCGCATAAAGTTTTTTCGGATGCGGCCCTCGCTTTTTTATCCAGCCATCACAGGCGCTCACCGGGCGCCTGTGACACAATTGCAACTACCAAACATTTTCACCGGGAAAAGTCTGCAAACGCCCAAATAATCGGCAGTTGCCGCAGGAATCGCCTTGCGATTCAAGCCTTCAGCATGGGTTAAATTGTGCGTCAGGGCGGCTCGATGTTCGAGCAGCGTCCTGTTCTTGGGTTCGGGATCGTCGGGGCTCGAACGAGCAAATCGGGGATTTAAAGGGGCTGACGATGAGAACAGTTTTTGCAACGGCGTTGGCGGCTGCGGCCTTGATGGCGGGCTCCGCCCAAGCGGCCGATCTCAGGATGGCGACGAAGGCGCCCGCGGCCGTGGTGCCGGCTGCTGCGGAGAGCCCCTGGGACGTCGCCTTCGGGGCCTGGCTCGCGAGCGACTATAACTTCCGCGGCATCACCCAGTCGGCGCACAAGCCGGCGGTCGGGACCTATTTCGAGCCGCGCTACAACATCAACAAGGATCTCCAGCTCTACGTCGGCGCCGGCGGCGAGAGCATCGACTTCCCGAACCACGCCGCGGCCGAGATCGACTTCTACGGCGGCATTCGTCCGACCTTCGGCAAGTTCGCCTTCGATGTCGGTGCCTGGTACTACTGGTATCCGGGCGGCACCTGCTTCAACAGCGCCGTTTTGGGCTGCAACGCCAGCCTTGCGAACGGCAACGTCATCAAGTCCGACCTGAGCTTCTGGGAGGTCTACGGCAAGGTGAACGTGACCGTGACCGACGAGTTCTCGGTCGGCGGCAGCATCTACTACTCGCCCTCCGTGCTCAATTCCGGCGCCGACGGCGAATTCCTCGCCGGCACCGCCAAATATGTGCTTCCGTCGAGCTTCTTCCCGAAGGACTGGGGCATGTACCTGTCGGCCGACGTCGGCCACTGGTTCCTGGGGACGAGCGACAGCTTCTATGGGGTGACGGGCTTCCCAAATGGCATCCCGTACAAGAGCTATACGACCTGGGACCTCGGCTTCGGCCTGACCTACAAGGTCTTCACGCTCGACTTCCGCTACTACGACACCGACCTGAACAAAGGTGACTGCAACGCCTTCACCAGCGATCACACGGCCACGGGCGTGTTCAGCACGCCGATCAATCCGGGTGGCCCCGCGTCCAATTGGTGCGGCGCCACGTTCATCGCCAAGCTTTCGGTCGACGCCGCCCTGTCGGGCCTGAAGTAAGCATCCTCATCCTGGCTCCGGGCGGCGTCCTTCCTGCGGGAGGGCGCCGCCTCTTCTTTTTTGGCTATTCGCTCGCGAGGACCTTTTCGCGCAGGCGATGCCGTTCGCCGTCGCGCTCGAGCACCAATCGGCGGCGATGGAAGGCGCCGAGCGTCGAACGGTGGCCGATCGACACGATGGCGAGGTCGGGAAACCGATCCTCCAGCAGCCGGTAGAGCGCGCCCTCGGCGTCCTCATCAAGCGAGGCGGTCGCCTCGTCGAGGAAGAGATAGCGTGGCCGGTGCAGCAGCGCGCGGGCGAGCGCCAGCCGCTGCTGCTCGCCGAGCGACAGCATGCGATTCCAGTGCGCCTCCTCGTCGAGCCGCTGCGCGAGCCGCCCCAGCCCGACCGCCGTGAGCGCGTCGCGCACCTCGTCGTTGGTGAAGCGATCGGGCAGGGCCGGATAGCTCACCGCCGTCTTCAAGGTGCCGATCGTGAAATAGGGGCGCTGCGGCAGCATCATCACGCTTTCGCCGCCCGGCTCCACGACCCGGCCGGAGCCGAACGGCCAGATGCCCGCAATCGCGCGAAACAGGGTCGACTTTCCGCTGCCTGAGGGACCATTGACGAGCACGCGGTCCCCGGGACCGACGACCGCATGATCAGCGGCGACCAGCGGCGTCCCGGTCGGCAGATTGACGGCCAGCTCGTCGACCTCGACCGCCTTGGCGCGCGGCTCCCTCTCGACGAGGATCGCCGGCGGCCTGGCCTTGATCTCCTCGCCGTTGGTGATCGCCCGGTCGAAGCCAGCAAGACGCTCGACGATGGCGCGCCATTCGGCAATGTCGCGGTAATTGGAGACGAAGAATGAAAGCGCGGTCTGCACGCTGGTGAAGGCGGACGCGGTCTGCATCAGGCCACCGAGCGCGACCGTGCCGGCGAAATACGCCGGGCTCACCACGATGAACGGGAAGACCACCGAGATCTGCTCATACCCCACCCGAAAGAATGTCACCCGCTTGGTCTGGGTCATGATCCGGAACCAGTTTCCGATCACCGCGAGGAAGCGGTCGAGCAGGCGCACGCGCTCCGCACCTTCGCCCGAGAGCAGCGCGATCTGCTCGCCGTTCTCGCGCACGCGCACGAGGTTGAAGCGGAAATCGGCCTCGTATCGCTGCTGGTTGAAGTAGAGCCCGATCAGCGGCCGGCCGATCAGATGCGTCAGCGAGGTGCCGATGATCGCGTAGATGAGCGCGGCCCAGACCAGATAGCCCGGAAGCGTCCAGGCGCCGCCGAACAGGTGCAGCGGCGCGGTCGCGGACAGGTTCCACAGCAGCACCACGAACGAGCCGAGCGTCACGACGGAGCCGAGCATGCCGATGCCGATCGCGAGCGTGCGCTCGACGAACAGTCTCACGTCGTCGGAAATACGCTGGTCGGGGTTGTCGGCGACGTCGCCGACGAGCTGCATGCGATAATGATTGCCGGCCTCGAGCCAGCGTTGCAGATAGCCGGCGGTGAGCCAGCGCCGCCAGCGGATCTGAAGCCACTGGTTGAGATAGAGCTGATAGACCTGCAGCCCGATATAGATGGCCGCGATGACGCAGAAATAGGTGAGCTCGTAGACGAAGACGCCCCAGTCCTTGTCCTGCAGCGCATTGTAGAAGCGGTTGTTCCAAAGGTTGAACAGCACGTCGCAGGTGACCTTGCCGAGCTCCATCACAATGACGGCCGCAAGCAGCAGCAGCCCGGCCCAGCGGTCCTCGGACTTAAAATAGGGAACGGCGAGGCGCCAAACGATGCGAAAGGTCGAGACGAGCTTTTTCACGCGAAATCTCCTGTCGGCGGCCGCGCCGAACGCAAGGGGCACCCGGGGCAAGGGACGAACGGCCACCGGCCGTTATTCGCAGATCGTGGCGGTTGTGCGCATATAGGGCAGTGCCGTGCTCCCGGCCAGCCGGAGACCGATGGGGCGCGTGCAGCGGCGCCGCCCGACAGCCCTCAGGCCGGGCTTTCAATTCGGTCCGGCATGCTGTCCAATCGCCGCCGCAAAAGGCGCCGCTGTTGGCGCGCGGGAGGACCGTTCATGGCTTCAGGGGTCGGGCTTCGTCAGGTCGGGTATGTGGACTGCGCAGGCGGTGGGCAGATCATCGTGCGCGACAACATCGCCTACATCGCGCACATGCGCAGCCCGCATGGCACCTCGATCGTCGATGTGAGCGACCCGAAGAACCCGAAGGAGCTCGCCAAGATCGGCATGCCGCCCGGCACCCATTCGCACAAGGTGCGGGTCCACGACGGGGTCATGCTGGTCAATCACGAGCTCAACCATGCCGACTCCAACCCGGTCCCGGCGGATTTCACGCCGGGCTTCGGGGTGTATGACGTGAGCGATCCGAAGAAGCCGCGCGAGCTCTTCCGTTGGAAGACCACGGGGACCGGCGTGCATCGCTTCGACTTCGACGGCCGCTACGCCTATCTGTCGCCGACGCTGGAAGGCTACGTCGGCAATATCGTGATGATCATGGACCTCAAGGAGCCGGCGCGTCCGGCCGAGGTCGGCCGCTGGTGGCTGCCGGGCCAATGGACGGCCGGCGGCGAGACGCCGAACTGGTCAAAGACCGCGCATCGCTGCCACCATCCGCTGCGGCTCGGAAACCGGCTCTACACCAGCTACTGGCAGGCCGGGTTCGTGATCCTCGACATCGACGACATGAGCAAGCCGAAATTCGTCTCCGGGCTCGACTGGACACCGCCCTTCGCCTGCCCGACCCATACCGCGCTGCCGCTGCCGTTCGCCATCAATGGCCGTCGCTACCTGGTGGTGGCCGACGAGGATGTGCAGCGCGCCGAGGATGCCCTGCCGGGCTTCATGTGGATGGTGGACGTCACCGACGAGACGCTGCCGGTGCCGGTCGGCAGCTTCCAGGTCGAGGGGATCGAGGGCAAGCCGACCCACAAGATCATGACCGGATGCCATCAGCCGTGCGAGAAGGTCACCGGCACGGAGATTCCGTTCGCCTGGTTCGCCCAGGGGCTGCGCATCATCGACGTGAAGAATCCGCACAGCCCGCGCGAGGTGGCGCATTTCATGCCCGATGTGCCGCCCGGCAGCGAGCGCCTGTCGAGCAACGACGTGACCGTGGACGAGCGCGGGCTGATCTATCTGCTCGACCGGCTGCGTGGTCTCGCGATCATCGAGCGAACGTAGGCGCCGCTTCGCCCCGAAGCGGCGGTGAGCGAAGGAGAGATCGATGGATGTGGGCTTCATTATCCTCGCCGTCATCATCGTCTATGCCATCGCGTCGATCCGCGTGCTTCGGCAATACGAGCGTGGCGTGGTGTTCCTGCTCGGCAAATACGAGAGCGTGCGCGGGCCGGGGCTGACGCTGATCTTCGCCCCATTCCAGGCGATGGTGCGCGTTTCGCTGCGAATCGTCACGATGCAGATCCCGTCGCAGAAGATCATCACCAAGGATAACGTCTCGATCGACATCGCGGCGGTCGCCTACTATCACGTCTCCGATCCCGCCCGCGCCGTGATCGCGATCGAGAACGTCTACAACGCGATCAACCAGATCAGCCAGACCACCGTGCGCAACGTGGTCGGACGGTTCAATCTCGACCAGCTCCTGTCCGACACCGCCAGCATCAACGAGCAGATCAAGAACGTGATCGACGGGCACACCGAGCCGTGGGGCACCCAGGTCACCGCGGTCGAGATCAAGGACATCGTGCTGCCCGACAACATGCAGCGCGCCATGGCCAAGGAAGCCGAGGCCGAGCGCGAGCGCCGCGCCAAGATCGTCGCCGCCGAGGGGGAGTACCAGGCCGCGGTTCGGCTCGGCCAGGCCGCCGACATCATCACCCAGCATCCGGTGGCGCTGCAGCTCCGCACCCTGCAGACCATGGCGGAGATCTCGGTGGAGAAGAACTCGACCATCATCTTCCCGGCGCAGTTCATGACGACCGTGCAGGAGGCGATCGCGACGCTGACGCGCGACACGGCGCCGCGATAGCGAGATGTTGCCGGATCGAGCGGGCGCGCTTCGCACCGGCGACGTCGTGTCTCCGCGAGCTCATGTCTGCGCGAACTCGTGCAGGCGCATGGCGCGGTTGCATGAACGGCGCGTTTGCGGCCTCCGTGTTGACACAAAACGCAACGACGTTGCGCGCCGTCCGCCGTTTCCCGATTCGGCGAGCGGCCGCGGCGCGACGCGCTGCGGATCCCGGGGGCGCCATCCTTCCACTCGCCATCCTTTTACTCATGACGCGTGCTGTTCTGGAGGTCGCAATGCATCGCCTTTGGCTCACGAGCGCCCGTGCGATGACGCTGGCGGTCTGCGCGGTCGCCGCCGGCGGCGCCATCTGCGGCGCGGCGCGTGCGGCCGAGCAGGCGTTTCCCTACGGTCGCGAGCTCATGCTGGATGTGCCGCCCATGAAGGGGGTGAAGCGCGTGCCGATGCTCGAGGTCGATGAGAAGGGACTCGCCGATATCGATCTGTGGTGCGACAGCGTGAAGGGCCAGATGGTGATCGCCGGCGACACGATCACGATCCTCACCGGCAACAAAAGCAACGGCTCCTGCCCGCCCGAGCGCGCGCAGGCGGACGACGATGTGCTCGCGGCGCTCAATCAGGTGACGAACTGGAAGCGGGAGGGCGACATCCTCGTCCTCATCGGTGCGCGCACCATGCGCTTCCGGCTGCAGACGAACTGAGGAAAGCCTGCGACCCGGATCGGGTCCGCACGCCGCGATCCGGAGCACGGCCGCACGGTCCCTCGGGACGCCGCTTCGTCACGACAGGGCAGAGACCGCCTTGTCGGCGCCGCTGCGATCATGCGCCGCCCCGGGCGGGACGTCCCTCTGCGCCTGCTCGACCTCGACGATGCCGCGCAGCAGGCGGCCGAGCAGGTCGCTGCCGGTGATCACGCGTCTGACCTTGTCGCCCCACAGGAGGATCAGATCGTCGTCGATCACGTCGTCGCCCGGCCGCTCGGGCTTCACCTTCATGCGACCGAGAACGCGGTCGAGCGGCGTGTCCGGATCGGTCACCACGATCGGACGATGACAGTGGCGCTCCGGCCTGGCCGACGGTTCGCCAAAGATCGCGTCGCGGATGAAGCCATCGGCGTCGAGCACGAACACCGGCTGTTGGGACCGATCGACGATGATCACCCATTTCTGGCCTGAGGCGTTGACCTTGCGCAGGAACGGATCGTCGGGCGAGCCGGACAAGCGCGGCAGCACCGGCCGTCCGTCGGCGACGTCGAGCTCTATCACGCTGCGCGGATTGAGCTCCTCGCCCTCCTCGGCGACCCGCACGTCGTCGAGATCGAGGAAGTTGGTGGCGCCGATTCCCTCCAGCGTGCCGACCTCGCCGCCCTTCGCCTGCATGTGATGGGTGATCAGCGCCTTGAAGGCGTTCTCGCCGAGCAGCCGCACATCTTCGTGGCCGATCCACCAGTTGAGGAAGAGCGCCGTCGGCTTGGCGACCGGGTAGAGAAGGATCGAATAGAACCTCAGCACCGGCATGAGGCCCGCGGTCACCCGCAGCGCGTGGCGCGAGAAGTAGGCCTGCGGGACGATCTCGCCGAAGATCGTGATCGCGAACGTCGAGAGGGCGAAGGCGCCGAGGCCCGTCAACACCGAATCGGACAGCAGCGTCAGAAACACATTGGTGGCGGCGTTGCCCCACACGACCGTCGCCAGCGTCAGGTTGGAATCCCGACGCAATTCGCGGACTTTCGCGGCGTCGGGGTTGCCCGTATTGGCTTCGATCTCGAGCCGGAGCCGGCTCAGGCTGAATGTCGCGAGATTGAGCCCGGCAAACATCCCGGCTTGGACGGTGCACAGCACGATCCCCAGCCAGGTCAAACCTTCTCCGAGGCTCGGCGACAGGCTCATCCGTCATCAACGCGCGATGCCGCCATTTCGCTCCATGTCCCGACCGCCGGCGAGGTCGGCTGCAGCCGTGACGGTAAGGAAAAAGGGCGCGGCTTGCGCCGCGCCCTCGAGCTCTCGACCGGTCGGCCGGATCAGAAGCCCATGCCGCCCATGCCACCCATTCCGCCCATGCCGCCGCCCGGCATGGGCGGCATCGCCGGCGTCTCCTTCGGAGCCTCGGCCACCATGGCCTCGGTGGTGACCAGGAGGCCGGCGACCGAGGAGGCGTCCTGCAGGGCGGCGCGCACGACCTTGGCGGGATCGACGATGCCCTTGTCGATCATGTCGACGTACTCCTCGCTCTGGGCGTCGAAGCCGAACGTCTCCGACTTCGACTCCATGATCTTGCTGACCACGATCGAGCCCTCGACGCCGGAGTTCTCGGCGATCTGGCGAACCGGCGCCTCCAGCGCCTTGAGCACGATGTTGATCCCGGCCTGGACGTCCGCATTGTCGTTGGCGATGCGGCCGACCGCCTTCTTGGCGCGCAAGAGCGCAACGCCGCCGCCCGGCACGATGCCTTCCTCGACCGCGGCGCGGGTGGCGTTGAGGGCGTCCTCGACGCGATCCTTCTTCTCCTTGACCTCGACCTCGGTGGCGCCGCCGACGCGGATCACCGCGACGCCGCCCGCGAGCTTGGCGAGCCGCTCCTGCAGCTTCTCGCGGTCGTAGTCCGAGGTGGTCTCCTCGATCTGCGCCTTGATCTGCCCGACGCGCGCCTCGATGTCCTTGCGCTTGCCGGCGCCGTCGATGATCGTGGTCTTCTCCTTCTCCAGGACGACCTTCTTGGCGCGCCCGAGCATGGCGGGCGTCACGTTCTCGAGCTTGATGCCGAGATCCTCCGAGATCAGCTGGCCGCCGGTGAGGATCGCGATGTCCTCGAGCATTGCCTTGCGTCGGTCGCCGAAGCCCGGCGCCTTGACCGCCGCGACTTTCAGCCCGCCGCGCAGCTTGTTGACCACCAGCGTGGCGAGCGCCTCGCCCTCGACGTCCTCGGCGACGATCAGCAGCGGCTTGCCGGATTGCACCACCGCTTCGAGCAGCGGCAGCATCGCCTGGAGTCCGGACAGCTTCTTCTCCTGCAGCAGGATGAAGGCATCCTCGAGCTCCGCCACCATCTTCTCGGCATTGGTGATGAAGTACGGCGAGATATAGCCGCGGTCGAACTGCATGCCTTCGACGATCTCGACGTCGGTCTCCAGGGATTTCGCCTCCTCGACCGTGATCACGCCCTCGTTGCCGACCTTCTGCATGGCCTCTGCGATCATCCGGCCGATTGTCGCATCTCCGTTCGCCGAGATGGTGCCGACCTGGGCGACCTCGGAGGTCGAGCCGACCTTCTTGGCCCGCTTCTCGATGTCGTCGACCACGGCGCTGACCGCGATGTCGATCCCGCGCTTGAGGTCCATCGGGTTCATGCCGGCAGCGACCGACTTGGCGCCCTCGCGCACGATCGCGGCGGCGAGCACCGTTGCGGTGGTGGTGCCATCGCCGGCGAGGTCGTTGGTCTTGCTCGCCACCTCGCGCACCATCTGGGCGCCCATGTTCTCGAACTTGTCCTCGAGCTCAATCTCCTTCGCCACGGTCACGCCGTCCTTGGTGATGCGCGGGGCGCCGAAGCTCTTGTCGAGCACGACATTGCGGCCCTTGGGGCCGAGCGTGACCTTCACCGCATTGGCGAGCGTTTCGACGCCGCGCAGCATCTTCTCGCGTGCGTCGCCGGAAAAGCGGACGTCTTTTGCAGCCATTGATTTTGCTCCTGCTGAATCAGCACCTCATCCTGAGGGACACGCACACCCTTGCGTGCGTGTCGTCTCGCAGGATGAAGGCAAACGAGTCGGTCGATCCGTGGGGCCGTCCGGCGAAGACGCCCTCGGGTCGCGAGGGCTCCTCGGGACGAGGGCATTGCGTTTCAGCTCAGGCGATGACGCCCATGATGTCGGACTCCTTCATGATCAGGAGCTCCTGGCCGTCGAGCTTGACCTCGGTGCCCGACCATTTGCCGAACAGCACCTTGTCGCCGACCTTGAGGTCGATCGGGATCAGCTTGCCGTTCTCGTCGCGTCCGCCGGGGCCGACCGCGACCACCTCGCCCTCCTGCGGCTTTTCCTTGGCGCTGTCCGGAATGATGATGCCGCCGGCAGTCTTTTCCTCGGCTTCGATACGGCGCACGACGACGCGGTCGTGCAGGGGGCGGAATTTCGTCTTGGCCATGGTTTCCTCGTCGCCGCGGGCGCGGCCTGGGGGCTGAAAACCTAGATGTGGAAAGTCCTTGGCACTCGTTCAAGAAGAGTGCCAAGGGCGGCCGGGAAATAGGCCCTGCGCTCCGGCCTGTCAAGGCGAGGCGCGGCTTAAGTCTGCCCATGGGGCCCTGGACGCGGCGGGCGCGAGCCGCGACACTCGCCCGGTCAGCAGCCCGGGAGGACGACGATGCATGGTCTCGCAAGGCTCGCACTGGCATGCGCCACCCTCGCTCTTGCGAGCGCGGCGGCGCGGGCCGAGGTCAAGACGCAATGGATCGACTACCGCCAAGGCGATACGCCGCTGCGCGGCTATCTCGCCTATGACGACGCCGTCAGCGGGCCGCGCCCCGCGGTCCTCCTGGTGCACCGGCGCGACGGCATGTCGGCGCTGACGCTCAAGAATGCCGAGATGGTGGCGCGCCTCGGTTACGTGGTGTTCGCGCCCGACATCTTCGGCGTGAAGCCGAAGGGCGAGGAGGAGGAGAAGGCGCAGTCGGCACGCTACAACAAGGATCGGGCGCTCATGCGGGCACGGGCGCAGGCGGGTTTCGACGTGCTGCGGGCAAACCCGATGGTCGATCAATCCAGGATCGGAGTGCTGGGCTATTGCTTCGGCGGCACGGTGGCGGTCGAGCTGGCCGAGACCGGCGTGCCGATCCTCGGCACCGTGACCATCCACGGCAGCTTCCGCGATTTTCAGCACGAGGCGGCGAAGAACATCCACGGCCGCATGCTGATCCTGCACGGCGCCGAGGATCCGGTCGCGCCGCTGAGCGAGGTCAACATCCTGATCCAGGATCTGCGCGACGCCAAGATCGCCTGGCAGCTCGAGCTCTACAGCGGCACCAAGCATGGTTTCTCGACGCCGAAGAATGCCGACGAGGAGCGCGCCAACGCCCAGTCGCAGGGCGCGACGGCCCGCTTCTTCCAGGAGGTGTTCGGGATCTAATTGCTGAGCGCCTTCATGGCCCGCTCGTAGTAGCCGAGATCGACGTATTTGGCGGGGTCGGCCTTTGTCGCGCCCGGCTTCTCGATCTCGGCGCGCAGCGCGAGCATGTTGCGGAAGCCTTGCTGATCGAACCGCGCATCGGGCGTGAAGCCGAAGCCGGGATCGACCAGCTGGACGTAGGTGCGTTCGGCCGCGGATTCGGACAGCTTGAGCTTGTCGCGCAGCAGCGCCATGCACTCGGGCTTGTGCGCCGGGTCGCGGACGAAGCGCAGCGCTTCCACATAGGCCGCGAGATAGCGCTCGACGATGTCGGCATGCGCGCGCGCCCAAGGGCGCATCGCGAAGGCGCCGGCCGCCTGATAGGGGCCGAGCAGGTCGATGAGCCGCCCAAGACTCTTGAGCCCGTGCTCCTCGGCCTGGATGTTGAACGGCAGGTTGAGGATTCCCCCCGCATTGCTCTTGTCGTCGATGAGCGCCTTGTAGCGGTAGACCACGGCGCCGACCGGCCGCACCGTGTAGTCGGGGCCCTCATGCAGCCCGTGTCGGAGCAGGATCTTCTTGGCCTGCAACGCATAGGCGGTATCAGGGGCATCGACGATCACGGTCTTTCCCTTCAGATCGGCGAACGAGCCGATCTCCGGCTGGACGATGAACTCGTTCATGCCGCTGTCGCCACCCGACAGGATGACGACGTCCTGCCCGGCGACCGCGATCATGGCGACCGCATTGTCGAGCGCCGCCTGTGCGATGTCGAAACGGCCCGCGGCCAAGCCCTCGCGCTGGCTTTTCGAATTCTCCGTCAGCTGCAGCTCGAGCGCGAGGCCGTGCCGCGCGAAGATGCCCTGGGCGATGCCGGCATGGAGCGGCAGCGCCTTGGCGTTGGGAAAGGCATTGACGCGCAGCGGCGTGAGGGTCTGCGCCCGGCCCGGCGCGGCCGTCAGCAGCGCCAACAGCGCGATTGCGACCGCGATCCTGCCCGGCCAGCCCGACATCGGTTCCCTCACGATCTTGATGGTTGCCCCACAGCGCCCGCTTATCATACATGACGGACGAAACTCGGGGGGACCCCATGCGCGCGATCAGCCTCGACGAGGCGGTGAAGCTCATCACCGGCACCTTTGCGGAGGCGGCCAGGCGCAAGCTGCGGCCGTTGACCGCCGTGGTGCTCGATGCCGGCGGCCACGTGAAGGCGGCCATGAAGCAGGACGGCTGCGCGCTCCTGCGGTTCGAGATCGCGCACGGCAAGGCCTATGCGGCGCTGTCGCTCGGCCGATCCTCGCGGCTCGTCCTGCAGAAGGCGCGCGAGAAGCCGATCTTCATGGAGAACCTGGAGAAGCTCGCCGACGGCCCGATGTTCCTCGAGGGCGGCGGCCAGCTCATCCGCGACGCGCGGGGCGAGGTGGTCGGCGCGGTCGGGGTGACGGGCGACGTGAATGAGATGGACGATCTCGCGGCGATCGCCGGAATCCACGCCGCCGGGTTCCGCAGCGATGGCGATTTCAGCGGCTCGGACGAGATCCATGCGATGAACATCAAGGAAGACGCGCAAGTGACGCGCCGTTAGTCGCAAACCACGAGGTCGCCATCGTCCCGCCACGCGCCCGGCGCATAGCCGATCCAATCGCCACTGGCACATCGGCGGCCGCCGTGGTGGAGTGGGGGACATTCGCCATTGTCCCCAGGGCCGTTACACGGGAGTAGCGGGGGCGCCGCTTTGGCCCGCCATGCGGGCGTCCAAGGCTGGATGATCGGAGGAGACTTCTCCCATGGACGGTTCCATGTTGCGTGTTTGGCCCGCGTTTGTCGTCGCGGGTCTCGCGCTCGCGGGTTGCTCGGGCACGACGACGTCATTGTCGAACTGGAACGGCGGCGACACGCCGCCCCCGGCGGCTGCGCCGGCAGGTCCGCTGCCGCGTCCGAGCCTCGCGGCCGAGGACATCGTCGGGCGATGGGGCATCGCCTCGTTCCACAAGCCGGAGGATCAGGCGCGCACCGAGGCCGCTGCCCGCAGCCAGTGCAGCCAGCCCTACATCATCAATCGCAGCTCGGACGGGGTGGCCATGCTCGGCCACGACAATCCGCAGGTGCAGGACATGATCATCAAGGCGAGCGCCGAAGGGCGGACCTACATCGGTCCGGGTCCGGAGCCGGCCGGGATGGACGATCGTGAGGTCGTCCAGTTCGACGGTCGCGTGCTGGTGCTCAAATGGGTCGACCCCGAGGTGGCGGGACGATACGGCATCATGGTGCTGGTGCGCTGCGGGGCGCCGGGCGCGCCGAAGAGCGCGAAGAAGAAGAGCGGCTGAGGAATGGCGCGAGGGACCATCGCCAAACGCGCCGCCAAGCGCGCTGCGAAGTCCGTCGCCAAGACCCGCTCCAAAGCCGCGCGTAGAGCCGTCCCGATGACCATCACGATCTGGCACAATGCGAAATGCGGCACCTCACGCAAGGTGCTGGAGATGATCCGCGCCGAGGGGATCGAGCCGACCATCGTCGACTACGTGAACACGCCGCCCAGCGTTGCGGCGATCAGGTCCGTGCTCGCGGAGATGGGAGCCAAGCCGCGCGATCTCCTGCGCCGGCGCGGCACGCCCTATGAGGAGCTTGGCCTCGACGACGAGACGCTCGGCGATGCGGCGCTCATCGCCGCCATGCACGCCCATCCGATCCTGATCGAGCGGCCGGTGGTGCGCAGCCCCAAGGGCACCCGGCTCTGCCGGCCGCCGGAGCGGCTCAAGGACATCCTCTAGTGGCTTCCCGCGGCGCGCCGCTGTTCGCTCAGCCGCTCGCGACCTGGGAGCGCGACGGGCTCAAGGCGGCGCTGTTGCGGGCCGGCCTGCCCACCGACGACGTCGAGGACGAGGGCGCGCTGTTCTGGCGCTTCGAGCGCGACGACGTTCCGGTCGGCTTCGCCGGGCTGGAGGTGCATGGGCCGGACGCGCTGCTGCGCTCCATTGTCACCCTGCCACCCCTGCGCCAACGCGGCGTCGGCGCCGCCATGGTCGCCAAGATGGAGGTCGAAGCGCGGGCGCGCAGCGCCCGGGCAATGTATCTGGTCACGCAGGGCGATGATGCGTTCTTTGCCAAGATCGGCTATGCGCGCTGCGAGCGCGAGCAGGTGCCGGCGGCGATCGCGGCGACGCCGGTGTTTGCCAGGCTCTGCCAGGCGGCGGGGACCGCGATGGTCAAGCCGATCTGACGACGGGCGAATGGCGAGTAGCGAATAGCGGCGTCACGCCCGCTTGCGCAGCTTCAGGGAAACAGCGCGTCGATGTCGTCCTGCGAGGCGTGGCCGGCGTCATCTTCCAGTTTGGGCCCGTTGAGCAGCGCGGCATCGCCTTCCGCCTTCGGCGGCGCCTCGGGCAGGAAGTCCTTGAAGGCTTCGATGCCGCCCCAGATCTCCATCATCTGGTTGACGTGGCCCTCGATGAATTTCCAGGTGCCGACCACCTTGGAGATTCGCTGACCCGTAATGTCCTGAAAGTTGCAGGCCTCGAAGACCTTCACGACGCGGGTCTGGATTTCCAGCCCGAGCTTCCGTTCGGCCTCGTTCGCCGCCGACTCGATCAGGTTGCTGGCGAGCTGGTCGATGTCCTCGACCATGCCCAGGATGGTCTGGGTCGCCTGCTCGGTGCCGGCGACGACGGCGTCGAGCTCGTGCGTCATGCGCGACATGTTCTCGCCGTGGAAGCCGGTCGTGTGCAGGGTGAGGATTTCCTGCTTCGTGCGGTTGATCGCGTTGTGAATGATGACGAGCTCGCCCTTGAGCTTCTGCATCTCGACGAGCTGCACCTGGTAGGTCTCGAGAATGCGGCGCGCCTCGTCCTTCGGCTCGACCAGCGCGCGCAGCGCCTTGATCTCGGCGATCAGCTCGTGATGCTGCCGGGCGGCCTGGGTCTCGGCCGTCGGCGCGGGCACGGCCACAGCCCCGCCGTGCGACATCTCCATGCGGGGATCCGTCACGCTGTCGTAGCTCATTTGCTCGATGCGGAAGAGTTTGCGATGCGCCGGCATTCCGAAGTCCTCGACCCACCGCGTTTCTAACCGGTCGACGCTTAACGCGCGGTTTCGACGCAGCAGGATTGGGCCGATCCGGGGAACGGCATCAATACGACGCTAACCACGAGCGGTCCGGATTGACGCAAAATAAACCATGATGTCGCGCATGAGCGGCGCGCCGCGCGGCCTTTTGCGCAACGCGGAAGCGATCGGCCGCTACGAGCGGGTCAGGCTTGGAACGCGGCGATCATGATCCGACGTTCCGGCCGCCTCGGCTCACACGTCCTCCGTGTCGCCGCCATCGAAGTCGCCGTCGAAGTCGCTGTCATCGCCGGCATCGCCGTAGCCATCATCGCCGGGACCGAGCGGATCGCCGTCGTCCCGATCGTCGCCGCCGAACAGGCCGGTGCGCCCCGTATCGTCGTCGCGCCCGCCGGAGCGATCGCGACCGATGTTGTCGAGCCCGGCATCCCGGGCGAGATCGCTGTTCGCCGCGCTGCCACTCGCCGGGCTGCCGCCCCAGGGCGAGGCGACGGCGGCGCCCGAACCGAAGCCACCGGCGCCGCCCGAGTGCCCGAACATGGAGCGGATGCCGTTGAGCAGCATGGCGCCGCCGATCACGCCGGCCGCCGTCGAGGCGGCATTGCCGAGGAACGAGCCACCGGTGCCGATCGGCGGCGCGCCCATCGGGGCCATCCCGGGCGCCGGGCCCGCCTGTGGCGGGGCACCTCCCGGCTGCCCCCAGACCCCGCTCGTGCCTGCGCCACCAGGGCCGCCGCCCGGTTGGCCCCAGGCGCCGCTGGTCCCGGCGCCGCCCGGCCGTACCGGCGGCACCGAGCCGCGCGGCTCGTCGCGCCCGAACAGCGACTCGCGCATGCTGTCGAGGAAGCCGCGGGACGGCTCCTCGGCGGGCCCGCCTTCGAGCTCCTGGATGCGTGAATGACAGCGCTTCAGGGCTTCGTCCTGCAGCAGCACGGTCTGCACCAGGGCGTAAGTGCCGTGTGGTGCGCGTTGCAGCCCGTCGGCGATGGCGCGTTCGGCGTCCGGATCGCGCGGGCCGGATTCAAGCGAGGCAAGGCGGTCGAAAAGCTCGGCTACGAGCTGGCGTTCCTGGGGGGTCATGGATCGCTCCTCTGCCGCCGGCCGAGCTGCACCCTCGGTGCGCGGCCGTCGCGGCGACCGTTCGACGAGATATCGGAAGGTGGGTTGCGGGCCGCAATGGGCCCAAGATGGAAATCGACCATGCGCTGCGGCCCGCGGCCGCAGCGTCATGCCAATTCGACGCCTTGCGCCCGCAGCAGGGCGGCGAAGTCCTCGCCGGACAGATAGGCGTATTCGCGCTCGCGCTGGTCGGTCACGGGATCGAGCCGGCGCAACGCGTCATCGACCTTGCCGGGATGGCACATGACGACGCCGCCGTCCGGCAGACCATCGAGGAAGCGGGCGAACAACGAGGGTAGCGGGCGGCCGGCGCCGAAGTCGTAGGTGCCCGCAAAGGCCGGGTTGGTCTGCAGGCCGGCCGCGGCCGCGCGCGCGCGCAAGGGCCCGCTCAGGCGATCGAGGAAAAATCCCTTGGGATCCGCCAGCCCCCGCAGCGGGCCGGCTGGGCTGCCACATTGCCGGATCCAGGCACGCGGAGCGGCCTCCCCGACGGCCGCCACCAGCACATCGCGGACCGTCGGCAAGAGCTGCACGTGCTGATGGCCGTCGACGTAATCCGGCGGCCGGCCGAACGCGGCAGAAAACGCCGCGAGCTGGGCGGCGACCTCGGCCGCGATCGCTGCGCGCTCGAGCCGGCCCAGGAAGGCACGCAGCATCAGGGCGGAGAGCGGCAGGAAGGCGCCGCCGCGCAGCGGGGTGAAATCCTGCGACAGCGGACGGAACGGAGCGGTGAGCGTGAGGTGCAGCCCGATCGCGATCGGCCGTCTTGCATCGCGCAGCGCGGCGAGCGCCTCCGCCTCGCGCCGGTCGAAGCCCGGCGACACCACCATCACCGAGGTCGCGCTCAGCCTTCCGCGCGCCGCGAGATCGCGGATTGCGGCGCTGACCGCGGGCGACATTGCGTAGTCGTCGGCGACAAGCCAGATGCGCCGGGGCGCGACTGCCACGGGCGGTTACTCCGCGGCGTGGCGCGCCGCCTCCTCGTCCGCCGCCTTCACGCTGTGCTCGGCGACGAAATAGACCGGGCGCGCCTTGATCTCGGACAGGATCTTGCCGATGTACTCGCCCATCACGCCGATCATCAAAAGCTGCACGCCGCCGATGACCATGATGCTGACGATCAGCGACGGATAGCCCGGCACGTTGTGCGCATAGATGAACGCCTCGATCACCATCCACAGGCCGAACAGGAGCGCACTCGCCGCGAGCAGCATGCCGAGCAGGCTCGCGACGCGCAGCGGCGCGACCGAGAACGAGGTCAGTCCCTCGACCGAGAGCCCCATGAGGCCCGCATAGCTCCAGCTCGTGGTGCCGTGCGCGCGCTCGGCCGGCTCGTAATCGACCCGCAACTGGCGGAATCCGATCCAGCTCGCCAGCCCCTTGAAGAAGCGGTTGCGCTCGGGAAGCTGGCGCAGCGCCGCCGTCGCGCGCGGCGACAACAGGCGGAAGTCGCCGGCGTCTTCCGGGATCCTCTGCCGGGCGCCCCAGTTGATGAGCGTGTAGAAGGTCTTTCCGCCGAGCCGCCGCACCGCGGACTCGTTGGCGCGATGGGCCTTGGCGGTGTAGACGACGTCATAGCCGCCGTCGAGCCAGTGCTCGACGAGCGTCGCGATGAGCCTTGGCGGATGCTGGCCGTCGGCGTCCATGAACAGCACCGCGCCGCGCCGCGCATGTTCGAGCCCGGCGAGCAGGG
Organism: Xanthobacteraceae bacterium; assembly: GCA_035764045.1. Taxonomy (GTDB): domain Bacteria; phylum Pseudomonadota; class Alphaproteobacteria; order Rhizobiales; family Xanthobacteraceae; genus JAVDCA01. The sequence goes on from DASTZX010000157.1 coordinate 20,356, forward strand.
CCGCCTCCTTGCCGAAATTGCGCGACAGCGCCACGACCTGCACGTCGATGCCGTTCGCCGGCAGGGCGCGCGCGACCGCAAGCGATTCGTCGCGGCTGCCGTCGTCGACATAAACGACCTCGCAGGCGAGCCCGTGCGTCTCGCGCAAGGCGCGCGCGACCTCGGCGAGCTCGGCGTGCAGCCGCCGCAGGCCCGCCGCCTCGTTGTAGACCGGCACGATGATGGAGAGCCCGGCGGATGCGCCGGATCTTGCCGCCTCGATCGTGCCGCGTGGCATCGTGGTTGCCGTCATGGCATCTGCCTCGTCATCGCTGTCTCATATATAGCGCATCTGGCGTCGAAGTGGCACGTGTGCGTCGCTAAGGACATGTGCAACTTCACGAATCCCGAGCGGGCCGGCTGCGTCGTCCACCGCCGGCGTATTCGGGCTCGGCGCGGCCGGACGGACGTGCTAAGCGATGACGCATGCTCGGACGAGACCAGGTCAGGTTCCATTTTCCGCGCGCGGTCACCGCGCTCGAGGCGCGTCTCGCGCTGTTCCGCAAGGCGATCAGCTTCGGGCTGATCGGCGTGCTCAATACCGGCGTCGATTTCGCCGTGTTCTGGATCGGGGCGCAGAAATTCGGCCTGCCGCTCATTCTCGCCAACGTGCTCTCGTGGACCGTCGCGGTCACCGGTTCCTACGTGATGAACTCGCTGTTCACGTTTGCGGCCGAATCGGGACGCAAGCTCGGATGGCGGCCCTATGCGACCTTCCTGGCCTCGGGCGTCGTCGGGCTCGTCGCGAACACGGCGACGCTGGTCGTGGTCGCCAGCAGCATCGCGCCGCTGCTGTTCGCCGATCCCGGCGCCCAGCTCGCGGTCAGCAAGATCTGCGCGATCGGCGCGAGCTTCGTGGTCAATTTCTCGCTGTCGCATTTCGTCGTCTTTCGCCGCCGCGTCGAGGCGGCGGACTAGGGGCGATGACCCCTCAGATCCTGCCCGCGAGCTTCTCGTAGAGCGGATTGTCGCGCGCGAATACGTAGTCGAGCTCGGCGACCACGACCGTCTCGGCGCCGTTGTCGCGCAGGAAGTTCGCGAGCGCATGCACGGCGTCGGGCGGGCAGTGCAGCGTCATCATCCCCGAGGAGGTCGGCCCGCCATAGGGCGCGACGACGCCGAACCGTTCCTCGGCAAGGGCGAGCAGCTTGTCGTCGAGGCCCTTGAAGCGCGTGCGCACCTCGCGGAAGGCGCGCGCCCGGCGATGCGCGACGATGCGGTCGAGCACGAGCCGCGCGGTCTCGCGCGCGGGAGCGCTCCAGTCGGCGATGCGCGCCGCCACCAGATTGGCCTGCGAGCGCAGGATCGTGCCGTCCTCGATCACCTTGAGCCCGTTGGCGGCAAGCGTGGTGCCGGTCGTCGTGATGTCGACGATCAGCTCGGCAATGCCGGCGGCCGGCGCCGCTTCGGTCGAGCCCGAGCTCTCGACGATGCGGTAGTCGATGACGCCGTGCTGGGCGAAGAAGCCGCGCGTCAGGTTGATATACTTGGTCGCAACCCGCATGCGGCGGTCGTGCTTGAGGCGGAACGCGGTCGCGACGTCGTCGAGGTCCGCCATGCTGCGCACATCGATCCAGGCCTGCGGCACCGCGACCACCACATTGGCAAGACCGAAGCCGAGCCCGTCGAGCAGCACGACCTTGTCGTCGGCGCCGGGGATCATCTCGCGCACCAGGTCCTCGCCGGTGATGCCGAGATGCACCGCGCCCTGGGCAAGCTGGCCGGCGATCTCGGCCGCCGACAGATAGGCAATCTCGATGTCGGCGAGCCCCGCGACCGTGCCGCGGTAGTCGCGCGCGCCACGTGGCTTGACGAGCGTCAAGCCGGCTCGGGCGAAGAACGCGTGCGCGTTCTCCTGCAGCCGTCCCTTGGCGGGCACCGCGATGATGAGGGGCGCGCTCACGGCTGTCCTCCGAGCGCGACGAGGCCGTCGATCCAGGCGGCGAAGCCGACCGCGGGCACCGGCTCGGCGGCCCCGAGGCGGGCAAACAGCCCGTCATAGCGGCCGCCGGCGACGAGCTCGCCATGCACCTTGCCGCTCGGATCGTGCAGCTCGAACACCATGCCGGTGTAGTAGTCGAGGCCGCGGCCGAAAGCGGTCGAGAAGCGAATGCGCTTGAGATCGACGCCGCGCGCCGCGAGGAAGCCGGCGCGGCTCTCGAACAGGTCGAGTGCGGGGCCGAGTGCGAGCCTGGCGTCGGCGGCGAGGGTGCGCAGGTCCGCCAGCGCCTCGTCGGGATCGCCGCTCACGCCGAGGAAGCGTTCGATCAGCGCCCGCGTCTCGCCCGGCAATGCGCTCCCGGCGCCGAGCTCGGCCTGCTCGAGGAATCGATCGGCGATCTCGCCGACCGAGCGGCCGCCGACCGCCGTGATGCCGGCAATCGACAACAGATCGGTCACGAGCGCATGCGCGCCCTTGGGATCGGAATTGGCGAGCGCGGCGAGCACGCCCTGGTATTCGGGCCGCCCGTTCTGGCTGCCGAGCACCAGCCGGTCGAGGTCGTGCGCGAGATTGCTCTTGCGATTGAAATCCTTCGCGAGCCGGCGCTTCCACGCCGGTGCGAGATCGAGCGCGCCGATCAGCGCCGAAAACAGCGCGACGTCGCCCATGCGGATCGCGGGCGCGGCAAGGCCGTAATGGGCGGTCGCCTCGAGCGCAAGCGCAAGCGTCTCGGCGTCGGCCGCCGCCGCGTCGGCGCGGCCGAAGGATTCGATGCCGGCCTGGAGAAACTCGGCCGGGCCGTCCTCGCGCTGGCGGAAGATCGGGCCGAGATAGCAGAACTTGGCGGGACGGCCGGCGGCCGGCGAGGCGAGGTAATCCAGCGCCACCGGAATGGTCAGGTCGGGACGCAGGCAGAGCTCGCGGCCGGCCTGGTCGCTGACGAGATACATGCGCCGGCGGATGTCCTCGCCCGACAGATCGAGGAAGGGCTCGGCCGGCTGCAGGATCGCAGGGTTGGCCGGCGCATAGCCGGCGCGCGCATAGGAGGCGACGAGCGCGTCCGCGCGCAGCTCCTTCGTCGCCTCGCTCATGGTGGTCCTCTTGGTCCGACGGCTCCCTGCCGCGCGCGGCCTGTAGCACGGGCGGGGTAACGTTTCGATCATCATCGCGGCGCGGGCTTAACAAAGGGGCAGGGCGGCCGGGGCGCCTGCGCTTTCGGTTAAGAAGCTGTAACCGTTGGATAATTCGCCCCATCCGGAGCCGGTTGGCGTTAACGTCCTCGCCCGCCGAGCGGCCGAGGGGACGTCATGCCTCAATGCTTCGGGGCGTGACGGGCGAGCACCTTGCGGACGGCCTCCACCAGCCTGTCCTCCGCCACCGCGAACTGCGCCTCGGCCTGCTTCTTGAGATGCTCGTCGCGGCCCTTCTCCAGCTTGGCGAGCTCGGCGCCGAGGATGAGATCCTTGATCTGCACCTCGCCGCGCTGCTTCTCGTCCGAGCCCTGGATCACCACGCACGGGGCGTTGCGCTTGTCGGCATATTTCATCTGCGGGCCGAACTTGCCCGAGCCGAGATAGAGCTCGGCGCGGATGCCGGCGGCGCGCAGGCGCGCGACCATGCGCTGATAGTCGGCGACGCGGTCCTGGTCGAACACCGTGACCACCACCGGACCCGGCGCGGGCGTGGTGTCGATCTTCTTCAGGTGGACCAGCGCCGCCATCAGGCGCGACACGCCGATCGAGAAGCCGGTCGACGGCACCGGCTCGCCGCGGAAGCGCGACACGAGGCCGTCATAGCGTCCGCCGCCGCCGACCGAGCCGAAGCGCACCGGGCGGCCGTGCTCGTCCTTGATCTCGAAAGTGAGGTCGACCTCGAAGACAGGGCCGGTGTAGTACTCGAGCCCGCGGACGACGGACGGATCGATGCGGACGCGGTCGTCATAGCCCGAAGCGCTCAGCAATGATGCGATCGCGCTCAGCTCCGACAGGCCTTGGCTGCTGCCAGGTCCGCCCGCCGACCTGAGCTGTGCGACGATCTGCTCGTTGCTCCCGCTCTGCGGTGCGATCGATGCAAGCACGCGCTCGATCGCATCCGGTTGCAGCCCTGCGCCTTTGGTGAAATCCCCCGACTCGTCTTTGCGGCCCGGGCCGAGCAAAAGCCGCACGCCGTCCTGGCCGAGGCGGTCGAGCTTGTCGATCGCACGCATGACGGTGAGGCGCCGGCCTGCATTCGCGTCGCCGCCGAGGTTGATGCCTTCCAGGACGCCGTCGAGCACCTTGCGGTTATTCACCTTCACCACATAGCTGCCGCGCGGAATGTCCAGGGCTTCCATCGCGTCGGCGGCCATCATGCACATCTCGGCATCGGCCGCCGGCGAAGCGCTGCCGATGGTGTCGGCGTCGAACTGCATGAACTGGCGGAACCGTCCCGGCCCCGGCTTCTCGTTGCGGAACACCCAGCCGACCCGATAGCTGCGATAGGGCTTGGCCAGGCTGTCGAAATTCTCCGCCACGTAGCGTGCGAGCGGCGCGGTGAGATCGTAGCGCAGCGAGAGCCACTGCTCGTCGTCGTCCTGGAACGAGAACACGCCCTCGTTGGGCCGGTCCTGGTCGGGCAGGAATTTTCCCAGCGCGTCGGTGTACTCGATCGCCGGCGTCTCGACAGGCTCGAAGCCGTAGCGCTCGAACACGCCGCGGATGGTCTCGATCATCCGCCGGGTCGCGGCGATCTCGGCGGGGCCGATGTCGGCGAGGCCGCGCGGCAGGCGCGCCTTGAGCTTGTTGGATTTCTCGGGCTTGTCGGCCATTGTGGTGCTACATCGATCGGGGCGGTTGGTAGCAGCCGCTGTCCGGTGCGGCAAGGCAAACGTCGGGCACAGCCGTTCGGAGAACGGCGTCGCTTGGCTCGCCTGTGCCCCGCCATCCCGTTCAGGCGACCACGGGAATCCCTTGCCGCCCGCGACAAGCGCGGGCATGACTGCGGAATCTGGAGAGACCCCCATGGCATTGGCACCGCGCGCGAGCGCCATTCCCAACGATCTCGAATCCTTCTGGATGCCGTTCACGGCCAACCGCGCCTTCAAAAAGGCGCCGCGGCTCCTCGCCGGCGCCAAAGACATGCACTACGTCACGACCGACGGCCGCAAGGTGCTCGATGCCACCGCGGGCCTGTGGTGCTGCAATGCCGGGCACAACCGCGAGCCGATCGTCGCCGCGATCCAGCGCCAGGCCGGCGAGCTCGACTATGCGCCCGCATTCCAGTTCGGCCACCCGGAGGCGTTCGAGCTGGCGAGCCGGATCTCGGCGCTCGCGCCCGGAGACCTCGACCACGTGTTCTTCTGCAATTCCGGCTCGGAGGCGGTCGATACCGCGCTCAAGATCGCGCTCGCCTATCACGCAGTGCGCGGTGAGGCCGCGCGCACGCGGCTGATCGGGCGCGAGCGCGGCTACCATGGGGTCGGGTTCGGCGGCATCTCGGTCGGCGGCATCGTCGCGAATCGCCGGCTGTTCGGCACGCTGCTCACCGGCGTCGATCATCTTCCGGCGACCTACAATCGCGCCGAGCAGGCTTTCACCAAAGGCGAGCCGGAATGGGGCGCGCATCTCGCCGACGAGCTCGAGCGCATCGTGGCGCTGCACGATCCCTCGACCGTCGCGGCCGTCATCGTCGAGCCGATGGCCGGCTCGACCGGCGTGCTGCCGGCGCCGAAGGGCTACCTGCAGCGGCTGCGCGCGATCTGCGACAAGCACGGCATCCTGCTCATCTTCGACGAGGTGATCACCGGGTTCGGGCGGCTCGGCTTTCCGTTCGCGGCCGAGCGCTACGGCGTCACGCCCGACATCATGACCTTCGCCAAGGGCATCACCTCCGGCACCGTGCCGATGGGCGGCGTGGTCGTGCGAAAGCCGATCTACGACGCCTTCATGCGCGGGCCCGAACACGTGGTCGAGCTCTTCCACGGCTACACCTATTCGGCTCATCCGCTCGCCTGCGCGGCGGGGCTTGCGACGCTCGACCTTTATCGCAGCGAGAAGCTGTTCGAACGCGCCTATGGGCTCGAGGCGCGTTTCGCCGATGCCGCGATGAGCCTCAAGGGCCTGCCGAACGTGCTCGATATCCGCACCGTCGGGCTGACCGCCGGGATCGATCTCGCGTCCAAGCCGGACGGCGCCGGCCAGCGCGCCTATGCGGCCATGGAGAAGGCCTTCAACGACCAGGGGATCGTCATCCGCGTCACCGGCGAGACCATCGCGGTGACCCCGCCGCTGATCGTGAGCGAAGCGCAGGTCGGGGAGATCTTCGACAAGATCGGCAAGGTGATCCGGGCGGTGGCCTGACCTGCGTCCTGCGCGGGCTTGTCCTGCGCATCCATGGCTTGCTCGCGGCCCAGAAACAAAGAAAGACGTGGATGGCCAGGCATCGGCGAGCGAAAGCGACGCCGTTCTCCGAACGGCTATGCGCGGCCATGGCGGCGAGGGAAGCTGCGATCGTGCGACGCAAACTCCACTACGGCTGGATCATCGTCGGCGTGACCTTCCTGGTCACCCTGACCGGCGCTGGGGTGCGCGCCGTGCCGGGCGTGCTGATGGTGCCGCTCGAGAACGAGTTCGGATGGTCGCGCGCGACCATCTCGCTCGCGGTCGCGATCAGCCTCGTCCTCTACGGACTGGCGGGGCCGTTCGCGGCCTCGTTCATGGAGCGGTTCGGCGTCCGCCGCACCGTGCTCGTCGCGCTGTCCGTGCTCGCTGTCGCGGTGACGCTCAGCACGATGATGCACGAGTCGTGGCAGCTCATCGTCCTGTGGGGACTGGGCGTGGGCACGGGCGCCGGGGTCATCGCCAACGTGCTGTCCGCGGTCGTGGCGGCGCGCTGGTTCACGGCACGGCGCGGGCTGGTGATCGGGCTGCTCACCGGCGGCATGGCGGCGGGCCAGCTCGTGTTCCTGCCGACCTACGCGGCGGTGACGACCCATTACGGCTGGCGCGCGACGATGCTCATCGCCGCCACCGTCTCGCTGGTGCTGATCCCGATCGTCGCGCTCCTCATGCGCGATCGCCCGGCCGATGTCGGGATCGCGCCCTATGGTGAGCCGGACGGCGCCAAGCCAGCGCCGCCGCCGGCGGCGCCCGGCAATCCATTCGCGCTTGCGCTCACCACGCTCGGGGAGGCGACGCATGCGCGCGCCTTCTGGCTGCTCGCCGGCAGCTTCTTCTGCTGCGGCGCGTCGACGAACGGGCTGATCGCCACCCATCTCATTCCGGCCTGTCTCGACAACGGCATCCCGGAGGTGACCAGCGCCGGCCTGCTGGCCGCAATGGGCATGTTCAACATGGTCGGCACCGCCGGCTCGGGTTGGCTCAGCGATCGCGTCGACAACCGCGTCCTGCTCGCCGTCTATTACACGCTGCGCGGCCTGTCGCTTCTCTATCTGCCGTTCTCCTTCGTGTCGTTCTACGGCCTCGGCCTGTTCGCGGTCTTCTACGGTCTCGACTGGATCGCGACCGTGCCGCCGACCGTGCGCCTCTCCGTGATGTCGTTCGGCAAGGAGAAATCCGGCATCGTCTACGGCTGGATCTTCGCGGCTCACCAGCTCGGCAGCGCAGCGGCCGCCTATTTCGCCGGCCTGATGCGGGCGGACCTCGGGAGCTATCTCGAGGCCTTCATCCTGTCGGGCCTGACCTGCTTCGCGGCCGCCGTGATGGTGATGTTCATCGGCGTCGACTGGCGGCGCGGCCGGGCCGTGGCGCAGCCGGCGTAGCGCAGACGGAGCGTTACGAGTTCGGCCGCACGATCGCCCACCCGAAGGTCATATCGCCATGGCCCCAGCGCATCGGCAGGGTGAGCGGAGGCTGCACCTCGGCACCGGGTGAGAGCGCCGCATAGTTCTCCGGCACCTTGCCGCGGTCGCCGTCGCTCCAGATCACCACGGCGCCGCGCCGCCTCACATCGGCGAGATCGATCCAGGGCACGCGCTCGGGCTTGCCGTCGATCAGGGTGCGCGGGCGCGCGGCCGAATAGCGGCTGACATTGCCGCCCAGCCACATGCTGCCGATCACATAAGCGAGCGGCTCGCCGGTCGCGGCGCGGAAGCGGCGCGCGATCTCGGCGCCGAGCCGGTCGCCGGGAAAGAGCGAGGCGCGGTAGCGGTGATCGACGAACGGCAGCACGCCGTACTGCGCCACGAAGGCGACCGCATAGAGCGCCGTCACGGCCGCCCATGCGAGGACGATCGGCCGAAGCCGCGCCTGCGCAACCGCCGGGCCGATCTCGATGACGATCCACAGGCCGAGAAACAGCCACAGCGGATAGCCCCACATGCTGATGAGGCCGCGGCCGCTGATCACCGACCCGGCGATCAACAGCGCCGCTGGCCCGAAGGTCAGGAGCGTGACGATGCGGCGATCGAACGCCTCGGCGGCGGGCTTGGGGACGGGCTTCGGCCGCAGCAGCGGCAGCGCGATCAGCCCGGCCGGGAGCAGCCAGAAGATCTGCCCGGCCACGAAGGCGAGGGGATGGAGCAGGTGATCGATCGCCCCGCGCACCGGCGCGGCGCGGCCTTCCGCATATTTGAAGGGCAAAAAATCGTTGTCGACGAGCCAGACGAGGTGCGGAAGCGCGACCACGAGCGCGACCAGCGCCGCCACATAGGGGCCGGGTGTCCGGAGGGCCGGGCGGGCGTCGCGGTCGAAAAGAAGGAAAAGCGCCAGCGGCGCCGCCAGCATCACGACAAAATATTTCGCCCACAGCGCAAGCCCACCCGCGAGCCCGAGCAGGCACCAGTCGCGCATGCGTCCGCCGCGGAGCGCGCCGTGGAATGCAAGGCCCGCGAGCGCCCAGAACGGCAGCTGGATCACGTCGTGATTGAACTTCGCTGCGGTGAAATTGAAATAATGCAGGCCATCGATGATGAGCACCGCGACCAGCGCGCCGACCGGCCCGACGAGGCGGCGCGCCAGCAACCAGACCAGCGCGAATGCCGCGAGCACCGTCAGCTGGGCGATCAGATAGAAGACGGCGTCGGGGCCGAACAGCCGATACGCCGCCTCGATGATCCACCACGGCAGCGGCGGCAGCTTGTCGTAGCCGAGCTGCCATTCGCGCCCATAGGTCAGGGCTTCGATCAGGTCGAGCGGCAGGTTGGGATAGAGCGCGGAGGGCAGGGCGGTCCACAGCGCGCCGTGAAACAATGCAAAAACCGCGAAGCTCTCGCGCGGACGACGTTCGATCCAGTCGATCAAGCCCGAGATCATCGCGGAGATGGCGAAGCCGGAAGCATTCTGGTAGGGTGCCGCCATGTCACGCAGGGCTCACTGCGGGTGCGCCCGCGCGGCTCGTGACAGCGATTGCTCTTGCGATCATTGCAATCATCATGTGATGTGCTTGATGTGATGTGCTTGCCTCGGCGTGCGCCGCCATGAGAGGCTGCGTTCCGCCCCAGGTCAAGTTCAGGCGTCCGGACGGGCAGAGCGGCGCGCGAGCGGCGTAGTCTTTGCGCATGCGTTGTCATTGCGCGTGTGGTGTCATTGCGCTTGCGTTGTGGCCGATCGAGCGTGCAACATGCGGTCGGGGGGCTTGGCGAATCGCATTTGGCCGGGCCGACGATCTTCAGCGTGGAGTTGCTGATGGGACGCCTGAGCGCCCTTTTTGTGGCCGCATGCATGGTGCTGATCGCGGGATCGATCGGCGCCGTGCTGTACCTGCGGTTCGGCCTCAGTGGCGTCGAAGTCACGATTGTTTCCATCGCAGCGCTGACCGGGCTGGCGCTGTTGAATGCACTCACTGCGCGGTCGCATCACCGCATCGGCGAATCCGGCGGCCAAGTCGATGATCTGGCGCGAGGAACCACCGACCTGGCGCGGCAGATCTCCGAGCTCAACCGCCGAGTCGCAGCAATCGAAGGCAAGGCGCAGGCCGCGGTCGAGAAAACACTCGCCGCAACCCAGCCGATTTCGGCGGAGCTCGGTGAAGTCGGCGGCATCATCAAGCAGATCGCCGAGACGGTCGCGGCGCATGATACGCATTTGAAGGTGCTCGCGCCGGCGAATGCCGCGGCGATCCCGCCGAGTCCCGCCGTCGGCCCGAAGGAGCCGTCGTCCGTCCCGCTGAGCCCGCTCCTCGCCGGGCTTCCGGCCGCGACGGGGGAGAAACCTGCCGACATCACCGCAATCAAGCCGGATCTGGCGGACAAGAAGCCCTCGCCGGCGGCAGCCGATGTGAAATCTGCGGAAGCGAAGCCGGTGGACATCAAGCCCGCCCAGGCCACGGCCGCAGAAGCGAAGGCCGGCGAGGCGAAGCCCGTCGACGTGAAGCCGCTCGAGGTCAAAGCCACCGAGGCGAAGCCGGTCGACATCAAGGCGCCCGCGTTCAAACCGGCTGAGCCCAGACCGGCTGAACCCAAGGCGTCGGATCTCAAGCCTGCGGACCTCAAGCCTGCGGAACCCAAGGTTCCCGAATCCAAGCCGCTCGCACCGAAGCCCGCCGCCGCGCCGACGCCTTCGTTTCCGGTGGGTGAGCCCGCGCCAGTTGCGGCCAAGCCTGCCGATGCGAAGCCGGCCGAGCCCAAGCCGCTTGAGCCAAAGTTGCCCGAGCCAAAGCCGGCCATGCCGCAGCCAGCGGTCGCATCGGCCAGCCCGCCGCAGCGCATCGCCAGCGGCCGGTTCAAGGACATGGAGCCGGGCGCCGTGACGGCGATGATCCGCGCCGCGGTCGATGCCAATCGCATCGATCTCTTCCTGCAGCCGATCGTGACGCTGCCGCAGCGCAAGGTGCGCTACTACGAGGCGGTCGCGCGACTGCGGGTCGGCGACGGCGAGCCGGTGATGGCCGGCGATTTCCTCCCGTTCGCGGAAGCGGCCGGGCTGATGCCGCAGATCGACAACCTGATGCTGTTTCGCTGCGTCCAGGTGGTGCGGCGGCTGCTGGCGAAGAACCGGGAGATCGGCCTGTTCTGCAACTTGTCGAGCTCCACGCTCGCCGACGCCACCACATTCCCGCAGTTCTCCGAATTCATGGAGGCCAACAAGTCGATCGCGCCGGCGCTGGTGTTCGAATTCACCCAGCCCGCGCTGCGCGCCATGGGCCCGATCGAGAACGAGAGCCTCGCCGCGCTCGCAGCGCGCGGCTACCGCTTCTCGCTCGACAACATCAGCGACCTGCGTATCGAGCCGCGTGGCCTCGCCGAGCGCGGCTTCCGCTTCCTGAAGGTGCAGGCCGCGATGCTGCTCAATCGCACCGGCGCCACCATGACGGACATCCACCCGCAGGACGTGGCCGGGTTGCTGTCGCGGTTCGGCATCGACCTGATCGCGGCCAAGATCGAAAGCGAGGCGGCGGTGGTGGATCTGCTCGACTATGACGTGAAGTATGGGCAGGGCTTCCTGTTCTCGCCGCCGCGGCCGGTGCGCCCGGAAGTGATGCAGGGAGTGGGCGAGCGCAACGACGTGGTGGTGCGCGAGGCCGGCCAGGCGCCCGCAGGCCAAGCCGCCGCAGCCCAGGCTTCCGGTCAGCCATCGTCAGCTCCGGCGCCGATGCAGCCGCCCGGACAGGCGCCGGCCGTCGCCCACAGGGCATCCTCGCTCGCGCAGCTTGCGCGCGGCGTGGTCGCCCGCAGCTGAGCGCCGCGGCGTCGAATCCTCACCGGCCGTCCTTGTCCTGATCCCGATCCGATGACCGGCGTGCCGCCCTTGATCGACCATTTCGCGCCGCTCGCGCGCGGCTACGACGTCGTCCTGTCCGACGTCTGGGGGGTCGTGCACAACGGCCTCGCGGCGTTTCCGGAGGCCTGCGACGCTCTCAAGCGCTTCCGCGCCGGCGGCGGCACCGTGCTCCTGATCACCAATGCGCCGCGGCCCGCCTCGGTGGTGGTGCGGCTGCTCGACCGGCTCGACGTCCCGCACGATGCCTATGACGGCATCGTCAGCTCGGGCGACGTGACCCAGGAGGTGATCCTCGCCCGTCGCGGGCAGCGGGTGTTCAGCATCGGGCCGGAGCGCGATCTGCCGACCTTTGCGGAGCTGGACGTCGAGTTCGCGTCGGCCGAGCGCGCAGACTACGTGGTCTGCACCGGGCTGTTCGACGACGACAGCGAGACGCCGGAGGATTATCGCGAGCTGCTCGGCAAGCTGCGCCGGCGCGACCTCCTCATGGTCTGCGCCAACCCCGACCTGGTGGTCGAGCGCGGCGAGCGGCTGGTCTATTGCGCCGGGGCGATCGCCGACCTCTACGC
>DASTZX010000158.1:0-20520 GCA_035764045.1 Xanthobacteraceae bacterium
AGCGAAGGACGGCGCAGGAACGGCGGAGCGCAGACCGCCGACCGAGCAATGGCAAAAGCTGGACACGCTCGTGGCCGACCACATCGAGCTCCGCCTGCTGCAGCCCAAGCGTCTCGAGCAAATCCTCTCGTCTGTGCTCGACCGCCGCAAGGAGCGCGCAGAGTGCCGAACGACGCATATCGCCGAATTGCGCAAGCGAGCAAGCGAAGCAGACGCCAAACTCAAGCGGCTCTACGACGCGATCGAGAACGGTATCGCCGATCTCTCCGACCCGATGCTCAAGGATCGCGTGACCGAGTTGAAGGCCATCCGCGATCAGGCCCGTACTGACGCAGAGCGCGCTCAGGACGCGATTGAACGGCTCGGCCCGAGCATCCGCCGCTGGCACTCAAGACGCTCGCCAGACAGGCCCTCAGGCGCATGCGCACCGACTCGGGCGCCTACCGCCGCGACCACCTGCGCGCGCTCGCTCAGCGCATCGAGGTGGACGCGAAAGAAGTTCGCATCATGGGGTCGAAGAGCGCGCTTCTCCGCACGCTCGTCGCCGCGTCCAGCGCAAAATCGGCGGGTTTTGGAGTGCCCAGTTCTGTACCGAAGTGGCGCGCTCGGAGAGATTCGAACTCCCGACCCTCAGATTCGAAGTCTGATGCTCTATCCAGCTGAGCTACGAGCGCAGGCCGGCTGACCATATACGCGATCGTCGCGGCGGCGTCACCCTGCCCTCCATCACACTGAAGATGCGGTTCCAACGCCTGAAAGCCTGCGCCAGCAATGCGTGCGGGCAGCGCCGCGATGCGGCGAGGAGGCTTGCAATTTGCAGCGTGGCGCGCTCGATAGCCGAGCGAACGAAGGAGACAACGCCATGGAGGTGCGCGCCGCCGTCGCGATCGCCGCCGGACAGCCGCTCGAGGTCACGACCGTTCAGCTCGGGGGCCCGAAGGCCGGCGAGGGGACATCGCGGCAAACCATCGACGAGGCCCCGCAATGACCATTGCGTTCTACGAGCACCCCCTCTCCTCTTATGTGCAGAAAGCGAAGACGGCGCTTTACGAGAAGGGAATCGCGTTCGAGTCGAAGATGATCGACGGCTCGGAGCCGGTCACGAGCGAGTGGGCCACGCTGTGGCCGCTCCGCCGATTTCCGGTGATCGTCGCCGACGGCGAGTTCGTGTTCGAGGCGACCGGCATCATCGAATATCTCGAGGCGCGCTTTCCGCAGACGCCGCGGCTGATCCCGGCCGAGGCGCGCCTCGCCGCCGAGGTGCGGATGTGGGACCGCTTCTTCGACAACTATGTCAGCTATCCGCAGGGCCGCATCGTGCTCATGGCGATCGGCCGCGAACCCGACGACGGCAAAGGCGGCGCGGCGTGGAAGTCGATGCTCGAGACATCCTACGCGCTGCTCGACGCGCGCATGAGGGATCGCACCTGGGCGGTCGGCGAGAGCTTCAGCCTCGCCGACTGCGCGGCAGCGCCGGCGCTGCTCTACGCCGACTGGACCCACAAGATCCCCGAGCACTTCGCCGCGGTCCATGCCTATCGGCAACGCCTGCTCGCGCGCCCGAGCTACGCCCGTGCCTTGGACGAGGCGCGTCCGTACCGGCACCTCTTTCCGCTCGGCGCGCCCGAGGGTCGGGACTGAAAGCGAGGCGCGGCGCGCCTCGTCCCGACCTTCAGATTCGAAGTCTGATGCTCTATCCGGCTGAGCTACGGGAGCATCGCCATGTCCAGGCGACCAGGCACGCCACGTCACCCCGGCGGGGCGTGCATTTGCCGTCCTTGAACGCCGATCCCGCCGCACTATGCTAGAAGGCAGCCGTTCTCACCGAACCACGCGTCATGACCGGGCATAGCCGTTCGAAGAACGGCGTCGCTTCGCTCGCCAATGTCCGGCCATCCACGTCTCTCCGGGATGCCGCACGGAACACGCGGAGGCCCGGCGCGAGACTGGGACCTGACGAGAGTGGACTGACCCGATCACGAAGGAGCATTCGCCATGGACGTGCGCGCCGCCGTCGCGATCGCCGCGGGACAGCCGCTCGAGGTCACGACCGTTCAGCTCGAGGGCCCAAAGGCGGGCGAGGTGATGGTCGAGATCAAGGCGACCGGCATCTGCCATACCGACGAATTCACCCGCTCGGGCGCCGATCCGGAAGGACTGTTTCCCGCCATCCTCGGGCACGAGGGCGCCGGCGTCGTGGTCGACACCGGTCCGGGCGTCACCTCGGTGAAGCGGGGCGACCACGTGATCCCGCTTTACACGCCGGAGTGCCGGCAATGCCCGTCCTGCCTCTCGCGCAAGACCAATCTCTGCACCGCGATCCGCGCCACCCAAGGGCAAGGGGTGATGCCGGACGGCACCTCGCGTTTCTCGCTCGAGGGAAAGAAGCTGCACCACTACATGGGCACGTCGACCTTTGCGAACTTCACCGTCCTGCCGGAGATCGCGGTCGCGAAAGTCCGCGAGGACGCGCCATTCGACAAGGTCTGTTACATCGGCTGCGGCGTAACCACCGGCATCGGCGCAGTGCTCAACACCGCGAAAGTGGAGACCGGCGCCACCGCGGTGGTGTTCGGGCTCGGCGGGATCGGGCTCAATGTGATCCAGGGCCTGCGCCTCGCCGGCGCCGACATGATCATCGGCGTCGATATCAACAACGACAAGAAGCCATGGGGCGAGCGCTTCGGCATGACGCATTTCGTCAACCCGAAGGAGGTCGGCGGAGAGCTCGTCCCCTATCTCGTGAACCTCACCAGGCGCGGCGCCGACCAGATCGGCGGCGCCGACTACACCTTCGACTGCACCGGCAATGTCACCGTCATGCGCCAGGCGCTCGAGGCCTGCCACCGCGGCTGGGGCCAGTCGATCATCATCGGCGTGGCGCCGGCCGGCGCCGAGATCGCGACGCGGCCGTTCCAGCTCGTCACCGGTCGCGTGTGGAAAGGGACGGCGTTCGGCGGCGCGCGCGGACGCACCGATGTGCCGAAGATCGTCGACTGGTACATGGATGGCAAGATCGAGATCGATCCGATGATCACCCACACGATGCCGCTCGGCGAGATCAACACGGCGTTCGATCTCATGCATGCGGGCAAGAGCATCCGTGGCGTCGTGGTGTTCTGATCACCCGCGGAAGCGCATTCTGTTGCGCGGAACGGCAGACCTGGATGCGGTTCCGCTGCTGCTGGTTCCCCTGAAACCCAGCAAGTTCCCTGAGTCGGAATCAGGAACTTCCCGACAGAGCCGGGGTTGGGATTCGAAGCCTGATTCAAGGGAGATCGGCCATGTCAGACCCGCGCATGTCAGACCCGCGCTTGTCGGACCCACGTGATTATCGACGGCCCGAGCTCGGCCGCACCTCCGGCGACGTCAACGCCGTGTGGGGCTGGGTTGCGGCCGCAGCCTTCGTCGCGGTGGTGCTGCTGTTCGTCTTTGCTTCCGGCAACGACAACAAGAACGCCTCGAACAATGGCATCAGCATGCCGCCGACTGCGAGCGCGCCCAATCTGCCCGCGCAGCACAATGCGCCATCAACGACCGGCGCCGGCCCGAGCAATCCGGGCCCGACCACGCCGAGCGCTCCGAGCGGCAACCGCTGACATCCAGTCCGCAAAGTCACCCGACCGCGGGCGGCGGCGGATCGGAGCGGATCCAGCGACGACGATCAAAAGCGAAAGAGCGGGATGATGCACCATCATCCCGCTCTTTCGCTTTGGGGGATGCCGGCGGCGGGCAGCATGCGCAGCCGCGAAAGAATCCGTCCGAGCGCTGTTGCACCGCCCGGCCCCCGAAATCGTGCCGGCCGATCAGCCGGCCCCAAGGCGCGGCAGCAGCGTCACCGCATTGCCGCGCTCGATCAACGCGAGCTTGTCCTCGCTGAAGCCGAAATCCTTGAGCCCCGCAGCGGTCGTCGCCGCAGCGACGAAGGGAAAATCGGTGCCGAACACGACCTGGGTGGGCTCGACCAGCCGCATGAGTGAGGCGAGCGCATAAGGATGCGCCGCCTGCGCGGTGTCGTAATAGAACTTCTTCAGCTCCGCGAGAGGACCTTTCGGCAGGCGGGCGGCGAGATCCTTGCGTGCATTGGCCCAGCCGACGAACCGCATGGCGAGGAATGGAATCGTGCCGCCGCCGTGCGACCAGATGAACTTGATATCCGGGCAGCGCGTGACGGTGCCGGAAAACAGGAGGCTCGCGACCGTCCGCGTGGTGTCGGTCGCGAGCTCGATGACCGGCTCGGCAACGTCCGGCACGAGGTTGCGGCAGCAGTCCGGCCGCACCGGATGGGTGAAGACGACCACCTTGCGGCGGTTGAGCTCGTCCATCACCGGCGCAAAGCTCGGGTCGCCAAGATATTTGCTCTGGTAGCTCGTCATCAGGCAGATGCCGTCGGCGTGAAGCGTGTCGAGGGCATACGCGATCTCCTTCAGGCTGCCTTCCACGTCCGGCAAGGGCAGGATCGCGAACAGGCCGAACCGACCCGGATGATCGGCCATGAGCCGGGCGCCATACTCGTTGCATTCCCGCGCGAGGCGGCGCGCCGCCTCGTTATCGCCAAACCAGACGCTGGGCTCGCTGATGGAGACGATGGCGGTCGCGACACCTCCCCGGTCCATGTCCTCGATCGCCCGCTGCGGAGTCCAATCGGCGAGCGGACGCTGGCCGGTGTTGCGGCCGATCACCACGTCGGCGATCCAGCGCGGTGGCGCGAGATGATGGTGAACGTCGATGCGCCGGGCCTTGTCCGATTGCGCCCGGACCACGGAGGGCCCGAGCGCAAGGCCGGTACCCGCGGCGAGCCCCTGGGCGACGAATGCACGCCGGCTCGTGACTCCGCCGGTCTGTCGCGGCGCGCAGCAGGCGCATCGAGCGAAGCTCCGCATGGACCCGGTCATCGGCGCGGCTCGCAAAAAATATCGGCTGTGCCGAGCTTACGAGGCGGCGGCTACGTTCGCCAGGGGCTTTGCGGTGCTAGTGCCGCGAACCCGAAGTTCGCACATCATCTGCGGCAAGTGTGGTTGCGACTTCGGGTTCAAAAGCGGCACTAAAATCATAGAGTTGCTAGTGTCCCTGAGATTCCGAAGTTCGCATCCGAGGTCGCCGCAAGGATGTGCGAACTTCGGAATCGGGACACTAGAGCTCAGCGCTTCTTGAAGAAGCCGCTGATCGCGTCGTTGCGCGCGCCGGCGTCGCTGACCCTCATCGGCCGCGACGAGGCGGGATGGAGCATCGGCTCGTTGTCGACGAAGCAACGGTAGCTGCCCCCGTCGCTGACCTGGCCGCTGCTATTGTTGAACCGGAGCTCACGGCAATAGCCGCTCTCGACGGAGGTGAGCAGCAGGTGACCGACACGGGTGCGGTAGAACTCCGCGGTCTCTGCATCGACCGGTTTCGGCGCGGGGCCCCCCGCCGACGCCAGGGTGCTGTGAAGGCCGAAGCCCAGCCCGATCGCGGCGGCGGCGAATCCGCCGACGGCCATGAGCGCATTGCGCTTGCGCTCGCGCAACAGGCGCGACTCGGCGAGCTGCCGCCGCCGCAACAGCCGCTGCTGGTCGCGCCGTTCGAACGGATTGGGGGTAAACGCAGCTACGGGCATCGCGCCGGCTTTCATTCCAAGACCGGGGGCACCCTAGGCGACGACATGCATAAAAAATCCTAACCGCGATCTTAAAGACCGATTCAATTCTCAAGCAAAATGCGATGGTTGGGCGGGGTCGAGAGAGGCAAAACGACGGGTTTTGCCCCGTTTTTGGCCCGCTCCTGCCCATCAACGGTATTTTATTGCCGGCCGAGCCCGCCCGCAGCCATCCAACCGGCCGAGTCCGTTACCGTCGGGAGAAAAAGCCGCGGATCGAGGAGGCCCGGCCATTGGCGTCGCTGGCCAGGGGATCGACAGGGGTGTCCGGCGCTTCGACACACAGGACTCTTCGACCCTCGGTGATCGCACCGCTGTCATTGTGAAAATCGAGCACGCGGCAGGTCACGCCCTCGCCCGCGGAGAGCTGAATGTGCCCGACATGGGTCGCGGCGAATTCGCGACTCCGCGCGTCGAGCGGCGCAGGTGCGGGCGACGACGTCAGCATCCAGCCGGAATGAAGACCCAACCCCAGCAGCACGGCCAGGCTCGCGACCCCGACGACCGCAACACGCGCGTTGCGGCTGCGCTCGCGGAACAGCCGGCGCTGGGCCTTCTGCCGCTGTCTCGACAGCAGCTCAAAATGGCGTCCGGAGGCGAGTGGCGGTGCGGCAGGATCGGCCATGGCATCGATATCCGCAGGAGCCGCCATGATAGGCGCGAAGATCGATAAAAAGCTTTAACGCGGCGGCGAAAGGCCGATTCAATTGCCGCCAACTCCCGCGGCGCCGCCGATCGCCGCTCCCGCCTACCCGAACATCGCGGCGTAGATCGCAAGGCCGAGCGTCGTGCTCAGGACCGCCTCCACGGCGTCGAACTTCAGGCTGTCGATCGCGCTGGCGATATGGGGGTAGATCTCGCGCCCGATCGGCATCATGACGCAGACGACCAGGGCGACACAGAGAAGCTTGGTGCTCAGCGGTGCTCGTTTCATTGCTCCAATATCCTCATGCTACGCTCTGCTTCGCCCATTGCCGCCGCTTCACGCCCGCCGCACTCATAACGGAATGTTGTCGTGCTTGCGCGACGGCATTTCCACGGTCTTTCCCCGCAACATGGCGAGCGCCCGCGCGATTCGCCTGCGCGTCGCATGCGGCATGATCACCTCGTCGATATAGCCGCGCTCGGCGGCGACGAACGGCGAGAGGAACCGGTCCTCGTACTCCTTGGTGCGCGCCGTGATCTTCTGCGCGTCGCCGATGTCGGCGCGGAAGATGATCTCGACCGCGCCCTTCGCCCCCATCACGGCGATCTGCGCCGTGGGCCAGGCGTAGTTCACGTCGCCCCCGACGTGCTTCGACGCCATCACGTCATATGCGCCGCCGAACGCCTTGCGCGTGATCAGGGTGACCAGCGGCACCGTGCACTGGCTGTAGGCGAACAGGAGCTTGGCGCCGTGCTTGATCAGGCCGCCGTATTCCTGGTCGGTGCCGGGCAGGAACCCCGGCACGTCGACGAAGGTGACGATCGGGATGTTGAAGGCGTCGCAGAAACGCACGAAACGCGCAGCCTTGCGGCTGGCGTCGGAATCGAGCACGCCGGCAAGCACCATCGGCTGGTTCGCGACGACACCGACGGTGCGCCCGGCGATGCGGCCGAAGCCGGTGACGATGTTCTTGGCGAACGATTGGGAGATCTCGAAAAAGTCGCCCTCGTCCACGGCCTTGGTGATCAGTTCCTTCATGTCGTAGGGCTTGTTGGGGCTGTCAGGGATCAGCGTGTCCAACGACGCATCCTCGCGCTCGACGTCGTCGAAGCTCGGCCATTCGGGCGGCCAGACCGCGCTCGAGGCTGGCAGGAAGTCGATCAGCCGCCGCATTTGCAGCAGGCATTCGACGTCGTTCTCGTAGGCGCCATCGGCGATCGAGGAACGGGTCGCATGCACCGAGGCACCGCCCAGTTCCTCGGCGGTGACCACCTCGTTGGTCACCGTCTTCACCACGTCGGGGCCGGTGACGAACATATAGCTCGTGTCCTTGACCATGAAGATGAAGTCGGTCATCGCCGGCGAATAGACGTCGCCGCCCGCGCACGGGCCCATGATCACGGAGATCTGCGGGATGACGCCCGACGCGATCACGTTGCGCTTGAAGACCTCGCCGTAGCCGCCGAGCGCGGCGACACCCTCCTGGATACGCGCCCCGCCCGCGTCGAACAGCCCGATGATCGGCGCGCGCGCCTTCATCGCCATGTCCTGGATCTTGACGATCTTCTGCGCGTGGGTTTCCGAGAGCGAGCCACCGAACACGGTGAAATCCTTCGCGAACACAAAGACAGTGCGGCCATTCACCGTGCCCCAACCGGTGACCACGCCGTCGCCCGGGATCTTCGGCTGCTGATCCATGCCGAAGTCGCCGCAGCGGTGCTCGACGAACATGTCGAACTCCTCGAACGAGCCCTTGTCCATCAAGAGCTCGATGCGCTCCCGCGCGGTGAGCTTGCCGCGCTTATGCTGCGACTCGATCCGCGCCGCACCCCCGCCGAGCCGCGCATGGCTGCGGCGCGCTTCGAGCTTTTCGAGAATGTCCTTCATCGCCGTCGCTCCGCGGAATCCCTTTTCCCTGCTTAGAGCATTTCCCACCAAAGGGGAATTCGGCACGCCTTATGGCGCGTCGGCGTAGCCCCGCGTTGAGCGGAGCGAAATGCGGGAGACATGGTTCCGGATGTCGCTTCCGCCTTCGTGCTCCGCGCTTCGGCGGACTTGTACCCGACGAAGCTCGCCGAGCGAGCGCAGGCGGACCGCTCGATCCGGGCTACGGGTCTCGCCGCGTTTTATTTGGGTCCGCCGAGCCGGCCCGACAGGCGCATGATGAACAGCAGCACCTCGGCGACCGCCTTGTAGAGCTCGACCGGGATCTCGTCGCCGATCTCGACCTCCGACAAGGCGCCGGCAAGCCCGGCATTCTCCTCGATCGGCACCCCATGGGCGCGGGCCGTCTCGATGATCTTGCGCCCGATGTCGCCCTTGCCCTTGGCGACCACGCGCGGCGTACCGGGCTGCTCGTACTGAAGCGCGACAGCGAGCTGATTTTTCTGCGGCGTGGTCATGAGGCGCGATCCAGAAAGCGGCCGGCCGGGGCGCCTTCGCGCGGACGCGGCGGGCTGCCGACGCGCACCAGCACATCGCCTGGCTCGAGCTCGGCCTGGCGCAGGGCATCGGTGAGTTGCGGAGCGCTGTCGCGCAATCGCGCCGAAGTGTCGGGCCGCTCCGCCCACAGCGTGACGGCGGCGCGCGTGCCGGTGAGCGCGATCTGTGCATGCACCGGCCCGATCGGCTCGACGTCGAGCGAGAAGCGCGCGCGCCAGGCCGGCTTCATGCCCGGGGCGGGCGCACGGTGGCCGTCGCGGGCGATCTCGAACTGCGCCACCGCAGAGCCTTGCGGAGTCGCGAACGGCACCTCGAAATTCCAGCGCGGACCGGCCGCGTCGTGGGCGCGCGGGGGTGCGGCCGCCTGGTCGGGCAGCGAGGCCGCCTGGAGGAGAGTCTGTCGCGCGAGCGCGGCATCGGTCTCGCGCAGCAAAACCTTGCCGATCTCGTGCGGCGTCATGCTGGGAGAGATCGATGGCGCCGCCGCGGGCTGGGCGGCCGGCGGCGCGCCACGATAGGGAGGCGGCGGCGCCGCGGCGCCCGGAAGCCGCAGGTCATCCGGCCTGGCGGCCCCCTCGGGGGCGAGCGGCGGCGCGGCGCGCAAACCGGCCGGCACGGATACGGGCTTGAGCGCAGCCGCCATCGGCCCGGCCCCTTTTGTGTCGGCGGCAAGCCAAACCTTGAGCACGTTGCGCAGGACGATCAGCGCAGCCTTGAAATCGTCGGGCGGTGCGGAGACGAGTGGCTCCGCGGCGGTCGAGCCGGCGGCGAGACCCGGCGTTGCGCCCGGACGGCTGGGCATATCGGAATCGACGGCCGCCGATAGCCGCGCCTCGAGGAACAGGCCGGAGCGCCCGAGCGCCTCACGGATCATGTCGGCCGAGGTCGTCTCGTCGAGAGTCGGCTGAAGCGCGAGCAGGCGCTCGGTCGCCTGCCGCACCGGCTCGGGCAGCCCGGCCAGTTTCATCGCAACCTCGGCATCGGCGAGCAGCGGCGCGAGCCCGTTCTGGCGAGCGGCCGACGACTGCACGGCCGCCGCGAGGACGGCCGTTGCGGCGATCACCGGATTGGGCGACGGCGACGGCGCGGCTTGCGGATCCGCGGAGGGCCGCATCACGGCCGAAGCCGCCCCCGCGATCCCCGACGCCGTGCTCCCGGCCGCCAGCGAGACCGCACCGCTCGCAGATGCATCGGCGGCGGCGCCGCCGGACATCTGCGTTGCAGTCCCGGTCGCGCCCGCAGTCGCGGGCGGTGGCGTCGCGATGGTCACCGCCGTGGCAGGCGCATTGCCGGCAGAAACGGGCGCGCCGGCGCCGGGCGTCGCACCGGGGCCTTGCGGCGTGCTCGCAATGCCGTCGGCAGGGACGCCGGCCGCCGAGGAGGCAGACCCGGCGGCATTGCCCAGCAGCGTGAGACGAATTCCATCTGGCGTGTTCTTCACAGCGAGCCGCACGGTCGAGCCCACGAGCAGCGGGACCTGCGTCTGCACCTCCATGATCAGCTTGCCGAGCGCGAGCCTGGCGGCATTCTCGCCAATCAGCGCCAGGACTTGCGCCTCGATGATGTCGCCCGGCTTGAACGCAGGCACGGCCGCGCCCTGCTGCGGGTTGAGCGCAACCGTCGTCGGCGAAACAATCAGGTCCACGGGGTGTGATCCTGGCTGGAGTGGACGTGCGACCCACCGTAACGCGACGACGTAAACCGAACCTTAACCAACGAGCCGGCGCGTGCCCCGCCGTTCTTTCGTCTTGAATGCAAAGCGGGAAATCAAGTAGAATCAATCTAATAGGCATCGGTTTGCGCCCGACGATTCGCTCCGGCCGCATCACGAAGTCCTGAGGACTATTGGAGTGAGGCGGACGATGGCGGCGCGAGCTTAGGCGCCCTGCCGCTCCGGCACGAGCGCGAGCACTTTTGCGGCGGCCTGGGCCTCGGCCAGACGCGCGGCGCGGCGCTCGAGCGCGATCGCATCGCGCCCCCACTGCTCCATGTTCCAGTCCTCGTCCACATGAGCCGCCGTCCAGGCTGCATCCAGGCTGAGGACGCCCGCGGCGACCGCAAGCGCGATCAGCGCCGAGCCGGTGAGCGTCATGATGGAATGCACCGCGCCGAGCCGCCAAGCATCGCTCGGCACGGCGCGGCAGACCGCTGCGACGGCCTCGGCAGGCTGCGGGACGAAACGCACGCCCTCGGTCACGGCAAAACAGGCCCCGAGCCGGTCACGGGCGAAGGCGAGGATCGGATCCCAATGCTGCCCCTGGCGCGCGATCAGGCGGTCCGGCGTCTCGGCGCGGTAGCAGACGAGATCGGAGCCGAGATAGCGTTCGATCTCGGCCATGATCTCGGGCGCCGCCGCCGCGACCCCATCGATGATCGTGTTGGCGAGACGGGTCAGCGGCATCCTGGCCGGCTCGATCTGTTCGGTCTGCGCCTCCCATTCAGCCGCGATGGCCTCGGCGAGAGGGCGCGTCGGTACCGCCAGCGGACGGCGCGCGGGCGTCCTGACGGGGCGCCCATCCAGCGCGACCGCAAAGCTTCCGCCATCCGATACGACCTCGGGACGCTTGTAGAAGCGCCGCCTGAGCTCGGGCCGCACCGCGCGGCGCGCAGCCTCCATCGGGTCGGTCGTGGACGGGGCGAAGATGTCGTCGAACAGGTCGCGCATCGCAGCTGATCTATGTCGCGGCGCACTGCGCTGCCAGCGGCGTGGCCCACAGCCGATCGAGCGCGCCGGAGAGCTCGGCGAAATGCTCGATCAGCATGTCGGCCCCGGCTCGCGTGAGCGTATCGGGCTGGTGATAACCCCACGTCACCCCGATCGAACGCGCGCCGGCCGCCCTTGCCATCGCGATGTCGAACTCCGTGTCGCCGACCACCACGGTATCGCGCGCCGAGATGCCGGTTGCCCGCATCGCGGCGAGCACCATGCCGGGATGCGGCTTCGATGGCGCGTCGTCCGAAGTCTGGATGGTGACGAAGTGGTCCATGAGTCCATGCCGGGCGAGCACGGCCCGCACCCCGCGCTGCGACTTGCCCGTTGCGATGCCGAGCACCGCATCCGGCCGGCCGCTCAGCGCCTCGATCGCCTCCCGGGCGCCGGGATAGAGCGGCTCGAGGTGATCCACCGATTGTCGCAGGGCCGCGAAGGCGGTGCGGTAGGCCGCGACCAGGCTTTCGACCGGATGGTCCTGCGGCGCAGGGCCGCCATGCGCCAGGCGGCGAAAAGCATCCGGCAGCGACAGCCCGACAATCGACAGGAGCGTGGCGTCCTGCGGTACCAATAAACCATGCGCCTCATAGGCTTGCCGCATTGCAGCGCAGATCATGCGCTGGCTGTCGACCAGCGTCCCATCGCAGTCAAAAACAATCAATTTCAACGATATGTGTCCACGCTGACGGTGTGTTGGGCGGCGTTTTATGGCATTGTTGCGTTCCCCAAAAGGGTCCAATTGAGGCCCTCGAAGGAAAGGACTTGTGGCTTGCCGGCCACGCCGGCTCGTCAAACGTGGAGCCTTCGGGCTCCCCGGTGGTAACGATCGAGGCGCTTCATTAAAATCTCCTTTGGATTCGGCCCATAGAGTCGACCCAAGGGAGAGCCGCCGACGTGGAGCGCTACGGACGCGTCACGCGATCCCTGTGCACAGACCGCCGGGCGCGCGTGTTGAGGTGGAAATGCAGAATACCGACATTTCGCATCCGGACTACTTTCACAAGGTCGTCGATTGTCAGTGGGCCTGTCCGGCGCACACACCCGTTCCCGAATACATCCGGTTGATCGCCGCTGGCCGCTACGGCGATGCCTACATGGTCAATTGGAAGTCGAACGTGTTTCCGGGAATCCTCGGGCGCACGTGCGATCGTCCATGCGAGCCGGCGTGCCGGCGCGGCCGGGTCGAGAAGGAACCGGTCGCGATCTGCCGCCTCAAACGCGTCGCGGCCGACTTCAAGGACGACATCCGCTCGCGCCTGCCCAAGCCGGCAGCGCGCAAGAACGGCAAGCGCATCGCCCTCGTCGGCGGCGGCCCGGCCTCGCTGACCGTTGCGCGTGACCTCGCGCCCCTCGGCTACACCTGCGTGGTGTTCGACCAGGATCCCAAGGCGGGCGGCATGATGCGCACCCAGATCCCGAAATTCCGCCTGCCGGAGACGGTGATCGACGAGGAATGCGACTACATCCTCAACCTCGGCATCGAGTTGCGCGGCGGCAAGCGCATCGACAGCATGAAGGCCCTGCTCGCCGAAGGCTGGGACGCGATCTTCGTCGGCTCGGGCGCACCGCGCGGCCGCGACCTCGACATTCCGGGCCGCCAGGAAGCCGCCGCCAACATCCATATCGGCATCGACTGGCTCTCCAACGTCTCGTTCGGCCACATCACCAAGATCGGCCGGCGCGTCATCGTGCTGGGCGGCGGCAACACGGCGATGGACTGCTGCCGCTCGTCGCGCCGGCTCGGCGGCGAGGAGGTCACCGTCGTGGTGCGCTCCGGCTTCGAGGAGATGAAGGCCTCGCCATGGGAAAAGGAGGACGCGATGCATGAGGGCATCCCGATCCTCAATTTCCTGGTGCCGAAGGAGTTCAAGCACGAGAACGGCAAGCTCATCGGCGTGCTGTTCGAGAAAGTGAAGGCCGAATACGACGACAAGAAGCGGCGCACGCTTGTTCCGTCCGGCGAGCCCGATCAGCTCATTCCGTGCGACGACGTGCTGGTCGCGGTCGGCCAGGAGAACGCGTTCCCGTGGATCGAGCGCGACGTCGGCATCGAATTCGACAAGTGGAACATGCCGAAAGTCGATCCGAGGACCATGGCGTCGACCCACCCGAAGATCTTCTTCGGGGGCGACGCCGCATTCGGGCCGAAGAACATCATCTGGGCGGTGGCGCACGGGCACGAGGCCGCGCTGTCGATCGACAAGCTCCTCTCCGGCGAGGACGTCAACGATCGTCCGCTGCCGGCCGTCGAGGTGGTCAGCCAGAAGATGGGCATCCACGAGTGGAGCTACGACAACGAGATCTCGCCCGACAAGCGCTACCGCGTGCCGCTGCGCGACAAGGTGATCGCGCTCGCCGACATCAAGGCCGAGGTCGAGCTCGGCTACGACCCCAACCTCGCGCTGTCGGAGGCCTATCGCTGCCTCAATTGCGACGTGCAGACGGTCTTCAGCTCCTCGCTCTGCATCGAGTGCGACGCCTGTGTCGACATCTGCCCGATGGACTGCATCACCTTCACGCAGAACGGCGAGGAGCCCGACCTGCGCACGCGGTTGCAGGCCCCGGCCCTGAACCTCACGCAGGACCTCTATGTCGCGAATGACCTCAAGACCGGCCGCGTCATGGTCAAGGACGAGGACGTCTGCCTGCACTGCGGACTGTGCGCCGAGCGCTGCCCGACCGGCGCCTGGGACATGAAGAAATACCTGATTGAAATGACTCACGCGGGAACGCCATGCCAGCAAGCCCGATCAGCCGCGTAAACGACTTCGTCGTCCGCTTCGCCAACGTCAACGGCTCCGGTTCGGCGAGCGCGAACGAGTTGTTCGCCCGCGCCGTGCTGCGCATGGGCGTACCGGTGAGCCCGCGCAACATCTTCCCCTCCAACATCCAGGGCCTGCCGACCTGGTACGAGGTGCGCATCTCCGGCGAGGGCCATCTTGGCGCGCGCGGCGGCGTCGATCTCATGGTGGCGATGAACCCGCAGACCTGGGACAAGGATGTCGCCTCGATCGAGCCCGGCGGCTACCTGCTCTACGACTCCACCAAGCCCATTCCGACGTCCCGCTTTCGCGAGGACATCACGGTGATCGGCGTGCCCCTCACCGCGATCTGCAACAAGGAATACTCCGACCCGCGCCAGCGGCAGCTGTTCAAGAACATCATCTATCTCGGCGCGCTGTCGGCGCTGCTCGACATGGACGTCAACGAGATCGAGAAACTCTTCGGCGAGCAGTTCCGGGCCAAGGAGAAGTTGATCCCGCCCAACATCAACGCCCTGCAGCTCGGGCGCAACTGGGCGCTGGAGAATCTCAAGTGCCCGCTCGGCATCCGGCTCGAGCGCGCCAACGCGGTCGGTGACCGCATCTTCCTTGAGGGCAACTCGGCATCGGCGCTCGGCGCCGTCTATGGCGGCGCGACGGTATGCGCCTGGTACCCGATCACGCCCTCCTCCTCGCTCGCCGACGCCTTCACCCGCCACTGCAACCGGCTGCGGGTCGACCCCGCCACCAAGAAGCAGAAGTTCGCCATCGTGCAGGCCGAGGACGAGCTCGCCTCCATCGGCGTGGTGATCGGGGCGGGGTGGAATGGCGCGCGCGCCTTCACGGCGACCTCAGGCCCCGGCATCTCGCTGATGCAGGAGTTCATCGGCCTGGCCTATTTCGCCGAAATCCCGGCGGTTCTGTTCGACGTCCAGCGCGCCGGCCCCTCGACCGGCATGCCGACCCGCACCCAGCAATGCGACGTCATCTCCTGCGCCTACGCCTCGCACGGCGACACCAAGCACGTCCTGCTCTTCCCCGAGAACCCGACCGAATGCTTCGAGTTCGGCGCGACCGCCTTCGACCTCGCCGACCGGCTGCAGACGCCGATCTTCGTGCTGCTCGATCTCGAGATCGGCATGAACCATCACCTGTGCGCGCCGCTCAAGTGGGACGACAGCCGCCGCTACGACCGCGGCAAGGTGATGACGGCGGCGGAGCTCGAAGCCGGCAAGGATTTCGGCCGCTATCTCGACGTGGACGGGGACGGCGTGCCCTTCCGCACCTATCCGGGCACGCATCCGACCAAAGGCTCGTTCTTCACCCGCGGCACCTCGCGCGACCGCTACGCACGCTATACGGAAGAAGGCGCGCCCTATGTCGACAATATGCAGCGCCTGCTGCGCAAGTTCGAGACCGCCAAGGATCTGGTCCCGCGCCCGCTGCAGGCAAACGCGTCGAAGCCGACGAAATACGGAGTGATCTACTACGGCTCGACCGCGCCGGCGATGGACGAGGCGGTGCACATGATCGAGGCCAAGGGCCATTCGGTCGACCGCCTGCGCATCCGCGCGTTCCCGTTCCATTCGAGCGTGGCAAGCTTCATCGCCGACCACGACTTCGTGTTCGTGGTGGAGCAGAACCGCGATGCCCAGCTGCGCTCGCTGATCGTCAACGAATGCAACATCGATCCCGTCCGGCTCGTGCCGGTGCTGCACTATGACGGCACGCCGATCACGGCCCGTTTCATCGCGCGCGCGATCAGCGAGAAGCTCGACACGCTCAAGGTCACGCCGCTGCGCAAGGTGGTGTCATGACGTACCTCGCCAAGCCGAAGTTCCATCATCCGGGCCTGCCCAAGAACGCGCTCGGCTACACCCACCGCGACTACGAGGGCTCGATCTCGACGCTGTGCGCGGGTTGCGGGCACGACTCGATCACCGCCGCCATCATCGAGGCCTGCTTCGACCTCTCGGTCGAGCCGCACAAGGTGGCGAAGATCTCCGGAATCGGCTGCTCGTCGAAGACGCCGACCTATTTCCTCGGCAACTCGCACGGCTTCAATTCGGTGCATGGCCGCATGCCGTCGGTGCTCACCGGCGCCAATCTCGCCAACCGCGATCTCATCTATCTGGGGGTCTCGGGCGACGGCGATTCCGCCTCGATCGGCTTCGGCCAGTTCGCCCACGCGCTCCGCCGCGGCGTCAACATGGTCTACATCGTCGAGAACAACGGCGTGTATGGGCTGACGAAGGGCCAGTTCTCCGCCACCGCCGACCGCGGCTCGAAATCGAAGCGCGGCGTGGTGAACGCCGACAGCGCCATCGATCTGGTCGGCATCGCGCTCCAGCTCGGCGCGAGCTACGTCGCGCGCTCCTTCTCTGGCGACAAGGACCAGCTCGTGCCGCTGATCAAGGGCGCGATCGAGCATCCCGGCGCGGCCCTCATCGACGTGATCAGCCCCTGCGTCGCGTTCAACAATCACGCCGGATCCACCAAGAGCTTCGATTACGTGCGCGAGCACAATGAGGCGGTCAACCGGCTCGACGTGATCACCGGGCGCGCACCGATCAAGCTCGACCAGGCGCCCGGGACGGTGCAGGTGGTCGAGCAGCACGACGGCTCCCGCCTGGTGCTGCGCAAGCTCAACGCCGACTACGACGTGAGCGACCGACTCGCCGCCATGAGCTTCCTGCAGACCCACGCCGCCAAGGGGCAGATCGTCACCGGCCTGATCTATCTCGACCGCGAAAGCGAGGACCTGCACGCCAGCCTCAACACGGTCGAGGCGCCGCTCAATGGTCTGGGCGAGCAGGATCTGTGCCCGGGTTCGGCGGCGCTCGAGAAGATCAACGCCGCGCTGCGGTGAGGGGGCTGCGCTTTCCTCAACACCCGCCGTCATGGCCCGCGCAAGCGGGCCATCGAGTAAACTCATGACGTCGAAATCGAAGCGACGCGAGCGCTCCGGGTGACGCAGTATTCCCGGGCGGACCGTCCGGGACTCCTCACGGCTTCCCGCGGGTACTGGATTGCCCGCTTTCGCGGGCAATGACGCAGTACGATTGGCGAGATTACGCCGCCCGGATCTTGGCCAGGAAGTCGTCGACCTCGGTGCGCAGCTTGTCGGCCTGGCGGCTCAGCGCCTCGGCGCTGGTCCGCACGTCGGCGGCGGCAAGGCCGGTGGCGTCGGCGCCGGCCGTGACGCCGGTGATGTTGTCCGCCACCTCGCCGGTGCGCCGGGCCGCTTCCTGGGTATTGCGGGTGATCTCCTGGGTGGCGGCGCCCTGCTCTTCGACCGCCGAAGCGATCGATGCGGCCACGCTGTTGACCTCGCCGATGGTGCCGCCGATCCGACGCATCGCCTGCACGGCTTTCTCGGCCACCTCCTGAATGGCGCCGATCTGGCTG
This sequence comes from Xanthobacteraceae bacterium, assembly GCA_035764045.1. Taxonomy (GTDB): domain Bacteria; phylum Pseudomonadota; class Alphaproteobacteria; order Rhizobiales; family Xanthobacteraceae; genus JAVDCA01. Next base: position 17,604 of record DASTZX010000158.1, read on the forward strand.
GAAATATCGCCCGTCGCTTTCGCGGTCTGATTGGCGAGCGACTTGACCTCGGCCGCAACCACCGCGAATCCCTTGCCGGCCTCGCCCGCACGCGCCGCCTCGATCGTCGCGTTGAGAGCCAGGAGATTGGTCTGATCGGCGATCTCGTTGATGAGGCCGGTGATCTGCCCGATGCGCTGGGCCGCTTCGGTGAGCCCCTGGACGGTGGAATCGGTCGCCTGCGTCTCGGCCACGGCCCGGCCCGCGATGCTCGCCGCGTGCGCGACCTGACGGCCGATCTCGCCGATCGAGGCGCTGAGCTCCTGTGATGCCGCCGCCACGGTCTGCACATTGTCCGAGGCGTTGGCGGAGGCGCCGGCCGCATCCTTCGCCTGGCGATTGGTCGATTCGGCGCTACCCGCGAGCTTGTCCGAGGTCTTGCGCATGTCGCCGGACGCGGAGGCGAGCGCCTGCAGTGCCTCCCCGACGTGACTCTCGAACGCGGCAATGTGCGCCTCGATCGCCTTCTGGCGCACCGCCGCCTGCTCGGACCGGCTCTGCTGCTCGCGTTCGATGCGGGCCTTCTCGCCCGCATTGCGCTTGAACGCGCTCAAGGCCTGCGCGAGCGCGCCGATCTCATCGCTGCGGTCGGCGAACGGGACCTCGACCCCGAGGTCGCCATTCGCGACCTTCATCATCGCCGTCTGGATGTCGCTCAGCGGGCGGATGACGCGGCGGGCGATGAGGAAATAGCCGGCCGTGCCGAAAGTGATGCCGCCAATCAGCAGCGCGAGCTTCAAGGCGAGGCTCCCCTGGGCGGCGGCGAGCTGCCCGGCCGCATGCTGCTGCGCGGCGGCCAGCGCCGCCTCCGCAAGGTCCGTCAGGGTCGCGAGCCGCGGCACCGAGTCGGAGGTCCAGTCGCTCGTCGTGAGCTGCAGCGCCTCGGCGCCAGCGAGCGCGGCCACGAGCTTCTCGCGCCTGGTGGTGAATTCGGTGCCTAAGTAGGCCGTCTTGACTTTTTCGATCGCCGCGATCAGCGCCGGCGGGAGCACGGCGCCGTCGCGCATCTTCTCGAACATCTCCCAGCCCGCATCGCTACGCGCGACGTAGCCCGCGAATTTCTGCAGGTCGGCCTCGGTGAGCTTCTTCTTGAACCCGATGCTGTTCGAGATCATGACGGCCATGTCGCCGCCGGTCGCCCGCACGATCCATACCGCATCGCGCATCAGCATCATCTGATCGACGAATGCATCGTTGTATTTCGCTGCCGCCACGACGGCACCGCTGATCTTGTCGAGAAGGGCGATCAGCTCGTTGCCGAGCGACTCGAATTCCTTTGGCAGGCCGGCGCGCCGCGCCGACTTGGGCTTGTTGAAATCGGCGGCGCTTTCCTTGGCGAGCTCGGTCAGCCGCGTGGTCCCCTTCTCGAGCTGGGCAAGAAGCGTATCGCGGCCGGCGATATCGGTCAGGCGCAGTGCGGCAATCGTCGCCGCGAGCGCGGGCAGCTCCGCCTCGCGCGCCTGCACGATCTGTTTGAGCTGCCCGGGCTCGGGCGAGCCCTCCAGGCGGAGCGCGCGCGTCGCGAGCGAGCGGTCGAGCCGCAGGTTGTGCATGGCGCGGAACGCATGACGCCCGACCTCGGCCATCCGCTCCAGCCGGCTTGCGGTGCCGACCGCACGCCACGCATCCCAGGCGCCCACTGCCAGCACGACCATCAGCGCCGCCCCGATCACCAGAATCACCGACTGAAGGAGCAGATTGGCGGAGAGACGGCGGAGCATGGCTCACTTCCTGCGGCAGGCTGGTCGCGCGAATGCGCGTCGTGGGATACCGCCAGGACCATAGAGGCGCGCTGTTTAATCGCCGGTTAAGCACAAGTCGCCCGCCACCACCGCTGCGGGGCCCGGACGCGGTGACGCAGGTGCGCTTTCAGTTCGCGCACTGGGCGGTGAAGGAGCCGAGATCGTTCGGCCGGATGCCCGCGGCGCCAGCGGCGTGCATGCAGCGCTCGACCCGATCGCTGAAGCTGTTGCGCCCCGGCGGCCCGCCGGGAACGAGCACCGGACGACGCGCGTGCACCGGCGGGACCGGCATCATCACGTTGGGCGTGCCGAGCGGGCTGTTGAGCTTGGGCGAATAGATGACGGGTGGCGGCGGCGGCACCACGCCCGGCGGCGCCGGGGTGGGCGATATGACGCCGGGAAATTGGCCGGTCTGCGCCAGGGCTCCCGGCGCACCGGCGGCCAGGATGAGCGCGAGAACAAGGAGGCGCGGCATGGGCGGGCTCCGTCTGTCCCCCGAGCATAATGTGAGTCCGCGCCCGCAGATTGGCCAGCCGGCGCTCGAAAACGTGATGCAGGCGTTTGCGCCCCCTCTTCCCGCGAAGCGGGGTGATCGGCTCACTCAGCTACTCGGGCACCTTGCCGCGGCCGATGCTGTCGTAGACGAAACCGTATTGGACCATCTCGGCGGGCCGGTAGACATTGCGCAGGTCGATGAGCACTGGCTGTTTCATCACCTGCTTCACGCGGTCGAGATCGAGCGCGCGGAACTGCTCCCATTCCGTCACGATCACCAGCGCATCGGCGCCTTCGGCGCAGGCATACGGGCCATCGGCGAACTTGACGTCCGGGAACTCGGCGTGGGCGGCCGGCATGCCGATCGGATCGTAGGCGCGCACCTTGGCGCCCATGTCCTGCAGCGCGGTGATGAGCGGGATCGAGGGCGCCTCGCGCAGGTCGTCGGTGTTGGGCTTGAAGGTGAGCCCCAGCACCGCGACAGTCTTGCCGCGCAACTGTCCCCCGAGCGCCGCCGATACCTTGCGCGCCATCGCGCGCTTCCGCGTATCGTTGACGGCCGCGACGGTCTCGACGATGCGCAAGGGGGCGGCGTAGTCCTGACCGGTCTTGATCAGCGCCAGCGTGTCCTTGGGAAAGCA
>DASTZX010000159.1:0-2097 GCA_035764045.1 Xanthobacteraceae bacterium
AGCGCGGGCATGACGGATCAATGCAGGTCCCATGAGCAACATCAATCCCAATCCGTTCACCACCCGGCCCGAGATCGACGGCACTTTCGGCGTCGTGACGTCCACCCACTGGATCGCGACTGCGGTCGGCATGGCGATCCTCGAGAAGGGCGGCAACGCGTTCGACGCCGCCTGCGCCACCGCCTTCACGCTGCAGGTGGTCGAGCCGCATCTCAACGGCCCCGGCGGCGACGTGCCGGTGATCCTCTACGACACCCGCAAGCGCAAGCCGGAGGTGATCTGCGGCCAGGGCCCGGCGCCGGCGGGCGCGACCATCGCGCATTTCCGCGAGCTCGGCCTCGACATGATGCCGGGCAGCGGCCTCCTGCCGGCCTGCGTGCCCGGCATGTTCGACACCTGGATGCAGCTGCTGCGCGACTACGGCACGTTGCGCGTCGAGGACGTGCTCGAGCCGGCGATCTACTACGCGCGCGACGGCCATCCCTTGGTCGAGCGCGCCAATGCGACCATCGCGACGGTCGAGAAGCTGTTCCGCGACCACTGGCCGACCTCGGCCGCGGTCTATCTGCGCAACGGCAAGGTGCCGGCGACCGGCACGCTGTTCACCAATCCGGCGCTCGCCGAGACCTATGCGCGGGTGGTGCGCGAGGCAAAGAGCGCGGGCGACGATCGGGTGGCGCAGATCGAGAAGGCACGCAAGACCTGGTCGCATGGCTTCATCGCCGAAGCGATCGACCGGTTCTGCCGCACCCAGGACATCATGGACACGAGCGGCGAGCGCCATCGCGGCGTGCTCACCGGCGACGACATGGCGCGGTGGCAGGCGACGGTCGAGGCGCCGCTCACCTACGATTACGGCCGCTACACGGTGTGCAAGGCCGGAGTCTGGAGCCAGGGGCCGGTGATGCTGCAGCAGCTCGCGCTGCTCAAGGGCTTCGATCTCGACGGGCTCGACGTGACCGGCCCGGATTTCATCCATCTCGTCGTCGAGTGCTCGAAGCTCGCCTTCGCGGACCGGGAAAAATTCTACGGCGATCCGAAGTTCGCAAAGATTCCGATCGAGACGCTCTTGTCCGACGCCTACAACGACGCGCGCCGCAAGCTCATCAGCGCGACCGCCTCGCTCGAGCTGCAGCCGGGCTCGGTCGAAGGGTTCGGCGCGGTGGTCAAGCTGCGCCGCGCCGAGGGCGCGCGCGAGGCGGTCGGCGCCATGGGCGCCGGCGAGCCGACGGTCGGCCGGCTCGGCGAGGTCGCGGGCGACACCGTGCACTTCGACATCATCGATCGCGCCGGCAACATGATCTCGGCGACGCCGTCGGGCGGCTGGCTGCAATCCTCGCCGGTCATTCCCGAGCTCGGCTTCGGGCTCGGCACGCGCGGCCAGATGTTCTGGCTCGAGGAGGGCCATCCGGCCGCGCTCGCGCCCGGCAAGCGGCCGCGCACGACGCTCTCGCCCACGCTCTCGCTGCGCGACGGCGAGCCCTATCTCGCCTGGGGCTCGCCCGGCGGCGACCAGCAGGACCAGTGGACCACCCAGTTCTTTTTGCGCCACGTCCATGCCGCGATGAACCTGCAGGAGGCGATCGACGCGCCCGCCTGGCATTCCGAGCATTTCCCGATCTCGTTCTGGCCGCGCACCGCCCGCCCCGGCGTGCTGGTGGTCGAGAGCCGCGTGCCGGCGGCGAGCCGCGACGAGCTCACCCGCCGCGGCCACATCATCGAGGTCGGCCCGGCCTGGTCGGAAGGGCGTCTCACCGCCGCCGCGCGCGAAGGCCGCCGCCGCCGCGCCGCCGCCAATCCGCGCGGCATGCAGGGTTACGCGGCGGGGCGGTGAGGCATTGAGTCTCGCTCCCTCCCCCGCTTGCGGGGGAGGGTAGGGAGGGGGAAGCCGCTTGCTCCTGCGCGCGTGGCTTTCCTCCTCTCTGTCTCTCCCCCGCAAGCGGGGGAGAGGACGCAAGATCACCTCATTCCGGCTTGATGTTGGCCAGACGGATCACCTTGCGCCATTTGTCGGTTTCCTCCGCGATGAGCTTGCGGAAATCGGCCGGCGAGCCGCCAAGCACCGTACCATCCAGATTGGCAAGTTGCGTTTTGAAC
>DASTZX010000160.1:0-11952 GCA_035764045.1 Xanthobacteraceae bacterium
GCTGAGCGGCGCAAGGTCGGCGAGGAGGCGTTCCGTGTCGAGCGGATGGCGCACCGCGTCGCGCGCCCGCGCGTGGGCGAGGCGGATGTCGAGGAGCGGTCCGGTCGCGAGCGAGGCCCCTGCGCGCTGGAGTCCGATGCGAGCGGGCGTGTAGGCGCGCAGGGCGGGCCAGATGCCGGGACTCACCGGCCCTGACGGCGAGGCGGACATCTTCGGATCATCGTCCATCGCGGAGACCCCTCGGCCAAGACAAGTTTACCGCGACACTAAGCCGGCAGCACTGCGCGAAACATCGGCGGAAGCTCGCACGGGCGGATGCGGCCCTGCGCGTCGGTCAGCCCGTGACGCTCGAGCCACGCCTCGAATTCGGGCGCAGGGCGGCGAGCGAATAGATCACGCAGTGCGAGCGCGTCGTGAAACGAGGTGCTCTGATAACCGAGCATGACGTCGTCACCGCCCGGCACGCCCATGACGAAGTTGACGCCAGCCGCGACCAAGAGCGCGAGCAAGGCATCCATGTCGTCCTGGTCGGCCTCCGCGTGATTCGTGTAGCAGACATCGACGCCCATCGGCACGCCGAGAAGCTTGCCGCAGAAATGGTCCTCCAGCCCGGCGCGAGTGATCTGCTTGCCGTCGTAGAGATATTCCGGCCCGATGAAGCCCACGACGGTATTGACGAGGAGCGGCTTGAACGTGCGGGCGACCGCGTAGGCGCGCGCCTCGAGCGTCTGCTGGTCGACGCCGTGGTGGGCGCCAGCCGAGAGCGCGCTGCCCTGGCCGGTTTCGAAATACATCACGTTGTCGCCGACAGTGCCGCGGCGCAGCGCGAGCGCGGCCTCGCGCGCTTCGGCAAGCAGCGCGAGATCGACGCCGAAGCTGCGGTTCGCGGCTTGCGTACCGGCGATCGACTGGAAGACGAGGTCGACCGGGGCGCCCTTGCGGATGAGGTCGAGGCTGGTGGTGACGTGGGCGAGGACGCAGCCCTGGGTCGGGATGTCGAGCTTCTCCCTGATCTCGTCAATCATCGACAGAAGATCGTGGGCGCGCGGCGGGCTGTCGGTCGCCGGATTGATGCCGATGACGGCGTCGCCCGAGCCGAGCAGAAGGCCGTCGAGAATGCTCGCCGCTATGCCACGGGCATCGTCGGCCGGATGGTTCGGCTGCAGCCGCACCGACAGGCGGCCGGGCAGGCCGATGGTGCTGCGGAAGCGGGTGACGACCGTGCACTTGGCCGCCATGACCATCAGATCCTGGAGGCTGCTGATCTTGGCGACCGCCGCCGCCATCTCGGGCGTGAGGCCGCTCGCGAGCGCGGCGAGCGTCGGCGGGGTCGCCGCATCCGAGAGCAGCCAGTCACGCAAGCCGCCGACGGTCAGATGCGCCACTGCCGAGAATGCCGCCTTGTCATGGCCATCGACGATGAGGCGCGTGACCTCATCGCTCTCGTAGGGAACGATCGCCTCGGAGAGGAACGCCGCGATCGGCAGGTCGGCGAGCGCAAATTGCGCCGCGAGCCGCTCCTCACCGCTCTCCGCCGCGATGCCGGCGAGCTGATCGCCGCTTCGCAGCGGCGAGGCGCGCGCCAGCAACGCCTTCAGATCGGGAAATAGGTAGCGGCGCGCTCCGATGGTCGCGGCATACATGACGACGTGCCCGCGGGTTGGTCGCGGAGATTATATCGGAAGACGGGCGGAAGATCGCGTGGGCCTGCGAGCGCGCCTCGAGCCTGCTGACCGCGATGCCGGATGCCCGCAAATTGCGAATGTCGAATGCAAGGAGCGGCTGGCGAGCGATACGGTCGATTGCTACGGCTTCTTCATCAGCCCGGCGGGCGTGAAGAACACCATGACGTTGGCGACGATGATGGTGGCGGCGAGGAAATAGAACGACGCCATGATCCCGTAGTGATCGGCGACGATGCCGGCGCTGATCGGGCCGAGCGCCGCGCCGGCCGCCTGGACGCTGAACAGGAGGCCGATGGCGCTGCCGCCCATCCCGGGAGGAGTGGCGTCGAGCAGCCAGGCCTGCAGCACCGCCCGCACCGCGTATAGGAAAAAGCCGAGCAGCGCGACCAGGAGGACGAACCAGCCGGTCCCGCCCGCGAACGCCATGGCCACGATGATGACTCCCGTCATCGCGAGGCTCGACATGATGACCTGCCGGCGGCCCACCGAATCCGAGAGATGTCCGGCGATCGGCGCCGCCGTGAAGCCGGCCGCCTGCAGCGCGAACATGCAGGCGCCAATCCATTTCGTCTCATATCCCATCTCGCGCGCGAGATAGAGCGGCAGGAAGGTCAGGAGCCCGGCCTGCGTCACCGAGCGGAAGAAGGAGCCGATCGACAGCGTCACCAGGGCGCGATTGCACAGGAGCTCCGTGAGCCCACGCAGGCGCGCCGCGCCGGTCATCCGCGGCGCCTTGCGCGCGGCGGGCGGCTCGGTGCCGTGGAGGCGGCCGACATAGATCAGGATCAGCACCGCCATGATGATGCCGGGCACGACGTTCATCAGCACGACGGTGCGCCAGGAATAGACCTGCAGCAGCAGCCCGATCACGAGCGGCGCGATCGCGTCGCCGACATTGCCGCCCATCCCGTGCACCGACATGACGAGGCCCTTGCGCTCGGGAAAGCGGTTGGCGAGCCACGGGATCGCGGTCGGATGCCAGATGTTGTTGCCGATGCCGACCAGGGTGGCGCAGGCGAGCATCATCCAGTAGGCGTGCGTGAAGCCCATCACCAGGTAGGGAAAGCCGACCCAGAACAGCGAGATCGCCATCAGCAGGCCCTTGCGCCCGACCGAATCGACCATGATGCCGCCCGGAATGTTGGCGATTGCGCCGGCCGCGTACTGGCAGGTGAGGATGGAGCCGATCTCGCTGTAGCTCAGCCCGAGCTCGTGACCGATCAGCGGCAGAAGCAGATAGAACGTCGAGGGATACCAGTGCGTCAGCGAATGGCCGAAGCTGACGACCAGGACGTCGTTGAAGGAGCGCTGCCGCGGTGCAGCCGCGGCGACTGTCATGTCGGCCATGCCCTAGCTTGCGGCGCCCGGCGGCGCTCCTCCTGTCCGTTCGGGGCCCGGTGCCGACCGCGAAGGCCGGCGCGGCGCAGGGGCCCAGCCTGCACAGGGCCGCTGTGTAGCCGATTTACCGCTGCGTGCAACCACTTCGGCGCATCCGGGGCATGCAAAACGGTGTTTGCTAAGCTGTTTTGCTTGAGCACGGCCGGCGGTGCTTAACGCGACCTTAATGGCGAGCCCGCCCCGGGCACCCTTCACTCGGTCTTGATGCCGGCGGCCTTCACCACCTTGCGCCATTTGTCGACATCGCGGGCGATGCGGGCGCGCATCTCCTCGGGCGAGGCCGGCGTCGGGACGGCGCCCACCTCGGCGAAGCGCGCCCTGAGGGCGGGATCGGCGAGCCCGGCATTGATCTCGCGGTTGAGGCGCTCGATGACCGCGCCCGGCGTGCCGGTCGGCACACCGATGCCCGACCAGGTGGCGACCTCGAATCCTGGCAGCGTCTCGCCCATGGTGGGAACGTCGGGCAGGGCGGGCGTGCGCTTGGCCGAGAGCATCGCGAGCGCCCGCGCCCCGCCGGACTTGATGTGCGGCAGCGAGTTCGGCAGCGCATCGACCCCGGCGTCCACGCGGCCGCTCAGCAGGTCCGTCAGCATCGGCGCGCCGCCCGGATAGGGCACGTGCACGACCTCGACGCCGGTCGAGATCTTGAACAGCTCGATCGCGAGATGGCTGATGGTGCGGGTGCCGAACGACGCAAAGCTGATCTTGCCCGGATTGGCCTTCGCATAGGCGATGAACTCCGGCATCGTCTTCGCCGGCACCGCCGGGTTCACCTCCATGACCAGCGGCAGCTCGGCGAGGCCGCCGCACGGGGCGATGTCGCGCACGAAGTCGAACGGCAACGACGTATAGATCGCCTCGTTGATCGCGCTGGTCGCGACGGTGAACAGGAGCGTGTAGCCGTCCGGCGGGGCGGAGACGACCGCCTGAACCCCGATATTGGTGCCGCCGCCCGGCCTGTTCTCGACGACGACCTGCTGGCCGAGGTGCTCGCTCAGCCACTGGCTCATGAGCCGCGCGATCAGGTCGGTCGTGCCGCCGGCCGAGAACGGAACGATGAAGCGCACCGGGCGTGACGGCCAGGCCTGCGCCCGCGCGGTGCGGGACGCGACCGACGACGCGGCCGCGAGCGCCGCGAGGCGAAGGACGCTTCGGCGGGGAAGGGGCATGGTGATCGCTCCCGAGCCTGCTCCGCCCTCATCCTGAGGAGCCCGCCTTCGCCAAGGCTTCGGCGAGGCGTCTCGACTTGTCCGCCGAAGCCCAAGGGGCGAAGGCGGGAGGACGAGGGCGGCCATGGGTTCTCCGCCGCCATCCTTCGAGACGCCGCGCGACGCGCGGCTCCTCCGATGAGGGCGGAACAAGTTACTCCGCCGCGGCCTGCTGCGCACCCTGCGGCAGGCGATCGCGGAAGTGCGGCAGGATCTCCTCGGCGATCGCCGCCATGTTGGCGCGTGTCATGTCGTCCGGCAGCGTCCCGAACTGGGTCTTGGTGAGCGATGTATTGAAGCCGGCGAGATCCTGATACTCGGCGAGCTTTTCGCGCACCGTGCTCGGGCTGCCGACGATGACGACGCCGTTCTTGACCAGGTCATCGAGCGTCTGCGGCTTGCCGGTGACCTTCACGGCCCGGACGCGCTTGATCGTCTCGATGTTGCTGTAGCCGGGCGGCAGCAGCATCTCGGTCGGCATCTTGAGGAAGCGGTTGGTGAGCGCTTCGAGATGCGGCCGCGCCTCGCGCATCGCCTTGGCATCGGTCTCGGCGACATAGATGGTGTTCGACCAGGCGAGCTGGTCGGACGAGGCCTGATAGCCCGCCTTCTCGGCTTCGTCGCGATACATCTGGAAGAAGCGCGCCACCACCGCGATCGGAGAAAGCGTCTGCGCATAGGTGTAGCGCTTCTGCGCCGCCCAACGGATGGTGCTGGCCGAGCCCTGCGAGGGAATCCAGATCGGCGGATGCGGGCTCTGCCACGGCCGCGGCCACGGGTTCACGTAATTGAAGTGGTAGTGCTTGCCGACGTACTGGAACGGGCCGGGCTCGGTCCAGGCGCGCACGATCAGGTCGTGCGCCTCGGCGAAACGGTCCTGCGAGTGGGTCGGGTTCACCCCCATCGCATGGTACTCGGCGCCGATCCCGCGCACGAAGCCGGCGATGAAGCGGCCGCGCGTGAGGTTGTCGAGCATGGCGTATTCCTCGGCCACCATCAGCGGATTGTTGAGCAGCGGCAGCGCGCGGCCGAGGATCGCGAGCTTGGCGCGCTTGACGCTGCGCGCGAGCGCGCCGGCGAGCACGCCGGGGATCGGCATCATGCCGTAGGCGGTCTGGTGGTGCTCGTTGAGGCAGACGCCGTCGAAGCCGAGCCGGTCGGCGTACTCCATCTGATCGAGATACTCGTGATACAGCCCGGCACCCTGCTGCGGGTCGTAGTGCCGGTTGGAGAACGTCACCCAGGCCGAGCCGTTGCGCTCGATCGCGTCCAGGTCGGCGTGGCGGTAGGGCATGAGATGGAAATTGAAGAACTTCATGCGGCGGCCCTCCGGCCGTGGAGGAAGTTTTCCAGCGCCACCAGGAACGCGCCGCGCTGCTCGACATGCGGCAGGTGCCCGCAATCCGGAATGACGGCGAGCTTCGCACCCGGGATGAGCTTGTGGAAGGCCAGCGCGTAGTCGGGCGGAAACAGCCGGTCGTGCGCGCCCCATACCAGCAGGGTCGGCACGTCGATCCGGTGCAGCCATTTGGCGAGATGCGGATCGTAGCCGCGCGGCTGCCAGACGAGCCTGGCCGCGGTGGTCTGGTTCTTCAGCACGACGTCCTCGCGCTCCGGACGCCGCAGACGCTCGAGCGTAGGGTCGGCCCGACCGGGCTCGTGAAAGAGGTCGCGGACGCGCTGCTCGTCGCTGCCCAGGAACGTATCGACCTGGGCGACGCCCTTGACGTGGATGCCGGCCGCTCCGGACAGGGTGAGCGAGGCGAGGCGGCGCGTGTTGCGCACGGCGAGCTCCGCGGCGATCCAGCCGCCGAGGTCGTGACCGACGAGGTCGACCTCCGTGAGGCCAAGGCGGTCGAGAAATTCGAGGTAGAAATTGGCGAGGTCGGAAATGGTGTCGAGCCAGTCCGGCGTCTCGGACGCGCCGAACCCCGGATGCTCGGGCAGGATCACGTCGTGCCGGGCGGCCAGATCCGCGATGCAGGGGAGCCACTCCTCGGCATCGCCCGCGCCATGCAGGATCAGAAGCGGCCGGCCGCTGCCCGCGCGCCGCAGCGCGATGCGGCAGCCGCGCAGCTCGAGCGTGCTGGGGATCGGATCGTCCATTCCGGGACCTCAGGCAGCAATGGCGGCGCGCGCGTCGCGCGAACCGTTCGCGTCAGTCTACCGGCGAGCGGCGCAAACGGAAGGGCCTCTGCTCCCGCGCGCGGGTCGCGCCGCCTCCGTGCGCCACGCGCCGGAGCGGCGCCGATGGCGGCGCGCCGGCGCCTCACTTCGGGTTTTCGCAGATGACCATCCAGGGGATGCCGAACTTGTCGGCCAGCATGCCGAACTTCTGCGCGAAGAAGGTCCTGTCGAGGGGCATCTGGATCGTCGCGCCTTCGGCGAGGCCGTTGAACACCCGCTCGGCCTCCTCGGGCGTATCGACCCGCAGCGTCACCGAGTAGCCGTTCGATCCCTGGTAGCGCCCGGGCGGTGCGTCCGATCCCATCAACTGGTCGCCGCCGATCTGCAGGCGGGCATGCAGGATCTTCTTCTGCCACTCGGGCGGGACCTGGCTTTCGGCCGGCGTTCCCTCGTGGGTCAGCATGGCGAGGATCTTGCCGCCGGTGACGCGCTCGTACAGCTTGAACGCTTCCTCGCACCGGCCGTCGAACATGAGGTACGGATTGATGTGCATGGCAGCCTCCAGGGAGAACGAATTCCGATCCTGCCAGCCTACTGTCAGGTAGAATTCCGGCAGCAGTTTGTGATCGGCGGCCGCGCTTTGGCCCGCTTTCGAGCGGCTTGTCACGGCGGGGCGAATCCTCGCATGAATCCGGTTCGAGCCCATCAAGGATCGAGAGCGCATGGTGAGCGAGATCGACGCACCCACCCTCAAGGCGTGGCTCTCCGATCGCGCCGAGATCGCGTTCCTCGACGTGCGCGAAGCCGGGCAGTTCGGTGAAGGCCATCCGTTCTTCGCGGCGCCCTTGCCCTACAGCCGGTTCGAGCTCGGCTTGCCGGAGCTCGTGCCAAACCCGAACGTGCGGCTCGTGCTGTGCGACGGCGGCGACGGGGTCGCGGCGCGGGCGGCGCAGCGGGCCGCGGGGCTCGGCTATCGCAACCTGCACGTCCTCGCCGGCGGCATCGCGGGCTGGCGGCAGGCCGGCTACACGCTCTATGCCGGCGTCAATGTGCCGAGCAAGACGTTCGGCGAGCTGGTCGAGCACCGCCGCCATACCCCGCGCATCACCGCGGCCGAGTTGCAGGCCATGCGGGAGGAGGGCGAGAACATCGTCATCGTGGACGGCCGGCCTTATGCGGAATATCACCGCATGAACATCCCGGACGGCATCTGCTGCCCGAACGGCGAGCTCGCGCTGCGCATCCGCGAGATCGCGCCCGATCCGCGCACCATTGTCATCGTCAACTGCGCCGGCCGCACCCGCTCGATCATCGGCGCGCAGACGCTGATCGATTTCGGGATTCCGAACCAGGTCTTCGCGCTGGAGAACGGCACGCAAGGCTGGTTCCTCGCCGGACTGACCCTCGAGCGCGGCGCGAGCCGGCGCTATCCGGACCCGCCGCGCAACATGCGTGGGCTGGAGGCGCATGCGCGCTCGCTCGCCAACCAGCACGGCGTCACCTGGGTGGCGCCCGCGACCGCCCAGGACTGGCTGGCCGATTCTTCGCGCACGACCTATCTGCTCGACGTGCGCACCGCGGAGGAATTTTCCGCCGACGGCGTGCCCGGGTTCGTGCATGCGCCCGGCGGCCAGCTCATCCAGGCGACCGATCAATGGGTCGGCGTGCGGGGCGCCCGGCTGGTGCTGCTCGACGGCGAGCTCGTCCGGGCGCCGGTGGTCGCGGCCTGGCTGCGCCAGCTCGGCCACGACGCCTGCGTGCTCAATGCCGACGTCGCGACCGTGCGGACGCTGTCGTGGCAGCGCCCGGTGCCTCCGGCTCTCGCTCCGCCGCCGCCGATCACGCCGGCCAAGGCGGCCGCCGCCATCACGAGCGGCGCCACCCGTGTCATCGACCTGCGGTCCAGCATGGCCTATCGGAAAGGCAATATCGCGGGATCCGTGTGGTCGATCCGCCCGCGCATCGCGCCGCTCGCCGCGGCCGGCAAGACACTGGTGCTGGTCGCCGACGAGCCCGGGGTGGCGGCGCTCGCGGCGCGCGACCTCGCCGAGGCGGGCGCCAAGGACATCCGCCTGCTCGCGGGCGGGTTCGGCGCCTGGCGCGCCGAGGGGCTCCCGGTGGCGGTCACGCCGGACGTGCCGCCCGATGCCGACTGCATCGATTTCCTGTTCTTCACCGCGCGCCGCCATGACGGTGACCGGGAGGCCGCGCAGCAGTACCTCGATTGGGAGACCGGGTTGATCGCCCAGCTCGACGCGCAGGAGCGGGGGGCCTTTTTCCCGCTCGCGCCGGATGGGTGAGCTGGCTCTTCACCTCTCCCCGCTTGCGGGGAGAGGTCGGAATTCCGAGCGCAGCGAGGAATTCCGGGTGAGGGGGATTCTCCACGAGCATTGACTAGGCATTCTCGGCAACGCCCCCTCACCCCGATCCTCTCCCCGCCAGCGGGGAGAGGGAGCCCTGGCGCTTCACCCTCACTTCGCCTTGATGTTGGTCCGCTTCACGCGGTCGAGGTTCTTGCCCTCGATGCGGATCAGCTTGCACGGGCCGTCGCGCCGCGGCGAGTGCACGTCGTGCACGTCATAGAGATGCTGGTCGCCCGGGTTCATCACATAGGTGCGCAGCGGCTCGACCAGGGTCGGCTTGTCGGCGGCGCCGGCCTCGACGATCTTCCAGTCCGTCATCTCGGTGGTCTGCTCCGCCTGGCCGTAGATCGCCCAGCTCTCGCCGTGGTCGTGCGGCTTGCCGTGCGCCGGGCCATCGTAGACGTGGCCGCAGATGCAGAAGCCGAGCTCCGGATCCTCGTAGAGCACTTCGCGCGGATCGCCGCCCTTGGGCCGGGCCTTGAGATGGGTGGCGACGAAGCGCGGGTCCTTGAGCGCGCGCTCGACATGGCGGCCGGCGGCGAGCTTGCCGCCGCGGCCCGGATCGGCTTTGAGCGCAGCGCGGATGTCGGTGGCGAGCTGGTCGAGGGAATAGCTCGTGAGGGTCTCGGTCATCGGGTCCTCCATGAGGGCGGCGTTGCAATGGAGCCTATCGCATTCGCGCGCCGCGTTCGAGTGGCCTAGACTGGTCCTGCAACCCCGGGAGGCGCCGATGCGGACCGAGCGTTTCGATTTCCCCAATGCGGGCGGAGAAAACCTGGCGGCGCTGCTCCACCGCCCCGAGGGCGAGCCGGTCGCCTTTGCGCTGTTCGCCCATTGCTTCACCTGCGGCAAGGACAACCTCGCGGCGAAGCGCATCGCCGAGGCGCTGGCCGAGCGCGGCTATGCGGTGCTGCGCTTCGATTTCACCGGCATCGGCGCCAGCGAGGGCGATTTCGCCAACACGCATTTCTCCTCGAACGTCGCCGACCTCGTCGCCGCCGCTGACCATCTGCGGCGGAGCGGGCGGGCGCCGGCGCTGCTCGTCGGCCACAGCCTGGGCGGCGCCGCCGTGCTGGCGGCCGCGGCGCAGATCCCCGAGGCGATGGCGGTCGCAACGATTGCGGCACCGTCCGATCCGGGCCACGTGACCGGGCTCTTCAAGGACGATGTCGCGGAGATCCGCGCCCAGGGCGAGCGCGAGGTCGTGCTGGCCGGCCGCCCCTTCCGCATCCGGCGCGAATTCCTCGACGACATCGCCGAGCACAAGCTGCTCGACCGGGTGGCGAGCCTGCGCAAGGCGCTCCTCGTCCTGCATTCGCCGGCCGACGCGGTGGTCGGGATCGACAACGCGACGCGCATCTTCCTGGGCGCCAAGCATCCGAAAAGCTTCGTGTCGCTCGCCGACAGCGACCATCTCCTCACCCGCCGGCGCGACGCGCTCTATGCGGGCCACGTGATCGCCGCCTGGGCGGAGCGCTATGTCGAGACCGCGCCGCAGCCCGCCGCCGGCGAGGACGCGCGCGCCGTCGTCGTCAGCGAGACCGGCGAAGGCAAGTTCCAGCAGCGCGTCGAGGTCGGCCCGCATCATTTCCTCGCCGACGAGCCGGTCAGGGCGGGCGGGCTCGACACCGGCCCGTCCCCTTATGAGCTGCTGGTCGCCGGGCTCGGCGCCTGCACCGCGATGACCCTGCGGCTCTATGCCGGGCAGAAGAGCTTGCCGCTCACCGGCGTCTCGGTGACGCTGAGGCATTCGAAGATCCACGCCGCCGATTGCGCCACGTGCGAGACCAAGGAGGGCAGGCTCGACCGCATCGACCGGACGATCGCGCTGGATGGCCCGCTCGACGACGCCCAGCGCGCCCGGCTGCTCGCGATTGCCGACAAGTGCCCGGTGCATCGCACCCTGACCTCGGAGATCGAGATCCGCACCGCGCTGGCAGAGTAGGGTGCATCGTCGCCATCAATCAACCGTCATGCCCGCGCTTGTCGCGGGCATCCACGTCTTGACATGTGTGCAACGAAAGAGGCGTGGATGGCCGGGACAAAGGCGAGCGAAGCGACGCCGTTCTTCGAACGGCTATGCCCGGCCATGACGTATCATCAGCCATGAAAATCCGACTTGCCGAAAATTTCCGCGCCGTCTTCTACGCGCCGTTCTATGCCGCCCAGGCGCTCGGCTGTTTCGCCCGCGAGGGCTTGACGGTGGAGCTCGTGGCTTCCGCGACGCCGGGCGACGCCGTTCCCCGCGTCCTCGACGGCGAGATCGACCTCACCTGGGGCGGGCCGATGCGCGTGATGCAGGCGCATGACCGCGATCCGGCGTCGCCGCTCGTCTGCTTCGGCGAAGTGGTGGCGCGCGATCCGTTCTGTCTCATCGGCCGGCCCGGCATCGATTCGTTCAGCGTCCCGGATCTGGCCCGGCTGCGCTTCGCGACCGTCTCCGAGGTGCCGACGCCGTGGATGTGCCTGCAACACGACCTGCGCCTCGCCGGCCTCGATCCCGATCGCCTCGAGCGCGTGCGGGATCGCACGATGGCGCAGAACATCGCGGCGTTGCGCGAGCGGTCGATCGACGTGGTGCAGGTGTTCGAGCCGTTCGTATCGACGGCATTGGAGGAGGGGATCGGCAAGATCGTCTACGCCGCGAGCACGCGCGGGCCTTGCGTCTATACGAGCTTCATCGCGTCGCGTGCGCGCATCGCGCGCGATCCGCAGGCATTCGCGGCGGTGCGCCGCGGCCTTGCCGCGATGCAGGCCTGGCTCGCGGCGGACGATGGCAGCGCGCTCGCCGCGGCGACGTCCGCATACTTCGCCGACGTCGCACCGGAGCGGCTCGCCCGCGCGCTGCGGCGCTACCACGCGGCCGGGCTGTGGGCGGCGGCACCCGAGATGTCGCGCGAGGGGTTTGCCCGCCTGGCCGAGAGCTTTTGCTCGGGCGGAGTGCTGTCGCGCCCGCCGCGGTTCGAGGATTGCGTCGAGGCCAGCCTGGGGTGAGCGCGTTTCGCCCGCTCAGTTGCCGAGCCCGACCAGCCCGATCGACAGCACCGGCGCGTAGCTGATCAGCATCAGGGTGATGAAATTGATCAGCACGAACGGGATCACGCCGCGATAGATCGAGCCGAGCGGCTGGTTGAAGATCGCCTGCGAGGCGAACAGGTTGAGCCCGAACGG
>DASTZX010000161.1:0-2133 GCA_035764045.1 Xanthobacteraceae bacterium
CGGGTGAGCTTGGAGAGGTCCTCCTGGAACGCGCCGAGCATTTCCAGCACCGCGTCCTTGTTGGCGAGGAAGACGTCGCGCCACATGGTCGGGTCGGAGGCGGCGATGCGGGTGAAATCGCGGAAGCCGCCGGCGGAATACTGCAGCACCTCGGATTCCGTGACCTCGCCGAGCTCGTCGGCGGTGCCGACGATCGTGTAGGCGATGAGGTGGGGCAGGTGGCTCGTCACCGCCAGCACCAGGTCGTGATGCTCCGGCGACATGGTCGCGACCTTCGCGCCGAGCGCGCGCCAGAACTCGGCGAGGCGCTCGACCGCCTTGCCGTCGGTGCCGGGCGGCGGTGTGAGGATGCACCAGCGATTGATGAACAGCTCGGCGAAGCCGGAATCCGGTCCGGAATGCTCGGTGCCGGCGACCGGATGCGCGGGAACGAAATGCACCCCGTTCGGCAGGTGCGGCGCCATGTCCTTGACGACGGAGCCCTTCACCGATCCGGCGTCGGAGACGATCGCGCCGGCCTTGAGATGCGGCCCGATCTCTTCTGCCACCTGGCCGCACGCGCCGACCGGAATGCAGACGATGACGAGATCGGCATCGCGTACCGCCTCGGTGTTGGTATCGACCACGCGGTCGGCAAGGCCGAGCTCGACCACGCGCTTGCGCGTCGCCGCCGAGCGCGCGGTGGCGACGATCTCGGCGACCAGGCCCTGCCGGCGCGCCGCAAGCGCGATCGAGGAGCCGATCAGCCCGACGCCGATCAGCGCCAGCCGCTCGAACATGGGCTCTGTCACGCGGCGCTCCCGACGAACTCGGCCAGCGCCTTGACGGTGAGCCGGTTCGCCTCCTCGGTGCCGACGCTCATGCGCAGCGCGTGCGGCAGCCTGTAGCCGGCGACCTGGCGCAGGATCAGCCCGCGCGCAGTGAGGAACTTGTCGGCATCCTGCGCGGTCCGGCCCTTTTCGGTCGGAAAGTGGACGAGCACGAAATTGGCGGCGCTCGGCGTCACCTTGAGGCCGAGCTTGCCGATCTCCTCGGTCAGCCAGGCGAGCCAGTGCGTGTTGTGCTCGCGCGAGCGCTCCTGATGCGCGCTGTCCTCGATCGCCGCGACGCCCGCCGCCATCGCCGCCGAATTGACGCAGAACGGCCCGCGGATGCGGTTCATCACGTCGATGACGTGCGCCGGCCCGTACATCCAGCCGAGCCGCAGCGCCGCCAGTCCATGGATCTTCGAGAACGTGCGCGTCATCACCACGTTCTCCGAGGTCGCGACCAGCTCGATGCCGGCCTCGTAGTCGTTGCGCGAGACGTATTCCGCGTACGCCCCATCAAGGACGAGCAGCACGTGCGGCGGCAATCCGCGCTGCAGGCGCCGCACCTCGTCGAACGGCACATAGGTGCCGGTCGGGTTGTTCGGATTGGCGAGGAAGACGAGCTTGGTCTTCGCCGTGACCGCGCCGAGGATGGCGTCCACGTCGGCGGTGAAGTTCTTCTCCGCCGCGACGACCGGCGTCGCGCCGGTCGAGAGGATCGCGATCGGGAAGATCAGGAATCCATGCGTGGTGTAGATCGCCTCGTCGCCGTCGCTCAGGTAGGCGCGCGCCAGCAGATGGAAGAGGTCGTCGGACCCCGCGCCGCACACGATGCGCGCCGGATCGAGCCCGTAGACGCGGCCGATCGCCTCACGCAGCTCGGTCACCGCGCCGTCCGGATAGTCCTGAAGCTGCCCGCCGACGCGGCGATAGGCCTCGAGCGCGCGCGGGCTCGGGCCGAGCGGCGATTCGTTCGACGAGAGCTTGTAGACCTTTGCCACGCCGGGCGCGCGGCTCTTGCCCGGCACATACGGATCGATGGCGAGCACGCCGGGGCGCGGTTGCGGACGCGAGGCGGACATTCAGCTCTCCAAAGCCGCTCATGGAGCATTTTCCGGCGAAGTGGATACCGGTTCGCCGTAGAAAATGCGACCAAACAAAATCTGTCTTCGAGCATTTTCCGGCGAAGTGGATACCGGTTCGCCATAGAAAATGCGACCAACAAAAACCTATCTTCCGGTCGGGACCGGCCGGGCGCCGTCGGCGCTGACCATATAGCGGGTCGCATGGCTGCCGACGAGGGCTTGGCTGCGCACCGAGACGC
>DASTZX010000162.1:0-4779 GCA_035764045.1 Xanthobacteraceae bacterium
AACGGCAAGAAGCGCGACGAGGTCACGGTTGCGCGCGACGCCTCAAACGAGGATATTGAGGCGGCGGTTCGGGGGCTGGAATCGGTGCAGCGGGCGCTCGACGGGAAGCAGCCCAAAAAGGTCATCATTGTCCGGCATCGAATCGTGAACGTCGTGGTGTGATGGGCGCCCACAAGGGCGCGTGAGGGGATGCACGTGGGGGACGTGAAGTCTTTGGGGATCCGCCGCCTCGTCCGACTGGCCGCGCCGTTCGCGTTCGCGGGCCTGCTCGCCGGCTGCTTTCAGCCGATGTACGGCGAACATTCGATCGGCGGCGGGCCCAACATCCGCACCGCCATGCGCAACGTCGACGTCTCGCAGATTCCCGCGCCGGCCGGCTCGCCGGAAGCGCGCATCGCGGTCGAGACCCGCAACGCCCTGGTCTTCGGGCTCAATGGCGGCGCGGCGCCCACGACCCTGCCCGAGTATCGGCTCAACATCCGGCTCAGCTCGACCCGGCTGTCGGTCATCGTCGATCTGACCAGCGCCCGGCCCGAGCTCGAGAACTACGGCCTCAATGCGGTCTACACGCTGACCGAGACCAAGACCGGAAAGGTCGTGGTCAATGACCAGACCTTTGCGCGCGTCTCCTACGACATCCCGGGCCAGGAGCAGCGCTTCGCGCGCGCGCGGATTGCGCGACGCGGAAAACCGCGCCGCCCAGGTCATCGCCGACGCTATCCGGAACAGGCTCGCGTCCTATTTCGTCGCCGGCACGTAGTCACCCCAAGTTAATGCGTCATCGCCCGCGCAAAGCGGGCGATCCAGTATGTTCGGACGCTCTCGTGTTGACTGGATGCCCCGCTTGCGCGAGGCATGACGATCGGCAATAGCGGATCATGGTCGCCCTCAAATCCTCTGAGATCGACAGCTTCGTGTCGCGGCCCGATCCCAAGCGCCCGGTCGCGCTGGTGTTTGGGCCGGACGCCGGGCTGGTGCGCGAGCGCGTCGATGCGCTGATCAAGGCCGCGGTCGACGATCCGGCCGATCCGTTCGCACTGGCACGGATCGAGGGTGATGCGCTCTCCGACGAGCCGACCCGGCTGGTCGAGGAGGCCCATACGGTGCCGCTGTTCGGCGGGCGCCGCGCCGTCTGGGTGAAGGCGGGTGGGCGCAGCATCGTCGATGCGGTCGCGGCGCTGCTCGCGGCGCCGCCGGCCGCCGACTGCCGGATCGTCATCGAGGCGGGCGATCTCAAGCGCAATGCGCCGCTGCGCACGGCGTGCGAAAAATCGCCGGTCGCAGCCGCGCTGCCCTGCTACGCCGACGGCGAGCGCGAGCTCACGCGCCTCATCGACGAGGAGATGCGCGCCGCGAAGCTCACGATCGCTCCCGAGGCGCGCGCCCTGCTCGTGTCGCTGATCGGCGGCGACCGCCGCGCCTCGCGCAACGAGATCCGCAAGCTCGCGCTCTATGCGCACGGCAAGGCGGCGGTCGACATCGACGACGTGCTTGCCGTCGTCGCCGATGCGTCCTCGCTCGCGCTCGACGGCGCCGTGGATGCTGCATTCGCGGGCCGCGCACCCGACGTGGAGACGCAGCTCGCGAAGACCCGCGCCGCCGGCACCTATCCGGGCGTCATCGTCGCGGCCGCGCTGCGCCAGGTCGCGCAGCTGCACCGCGCCCGCCTCGCGATCGACGAGGGCGCGAGCGTCGAGTCCGCCCTGGGCGGCGCCATGCCGGGACTGCATTTCCGCCGCAAGCCGCTGATCGAGAAGGCGCTGTCGCTGTGGACCGCCGGTCGGCTGGAACGGATGATGGGGCGTCTCGCCGAGGCCTCGCTCGACACGCGTCAGCGCCCTGCCCTCGCCGATCCGATCGCGCACCGCGCGCTCATGGCGGCGACCGAGATGGCGCGGCGACGGGAAGGGTGAAACCCCTTCGTCATTCCGGGGCGCCGCACAGCGGCGAACCCGGAATCCATCAACACATTCCGGCTGGATTCCGGATAACCGCGCTGCGCGGTTTCCGGAATGACGGACCAGCGCAACCTCAGCCCTCTTCCAGGCGACGAATGACCTCGTCGAGCTGATCGAGCTCGCGATACTTGATCTGCACCACGCCGCCCTCGCCGCGCGTTTCGATCGTCACCGTCATTCCGAGCGCATCGGACAGCCGCTTCTCGACCGCGAGCGTGTCGACGTCCTTTGCCTTGCGCGGCCGTGTCTGCTTCGGCTTGCCGGCTTCGCTCGCGCGCTGCTGCGCCAGCGATTCGACGTCGCGCACGTTGAGGCCGCGCTCGACGATCTCGCGCGCGGTCCGCTCCGGGTCGGGCATGCCGATGAGGGCCCGCGCATGCCCGGCCGAGAGCTTGCCGGCGTTGATGTAGACCTTCACGCTCTCGGGCAGCTTCAGCAGGCGCACCGTGTTCGCCACATGGCTGCGGCTCTTGCCGACGGTCCTGGCGATCTCGTCCTGGCTGTACTTGTACTCGTCGGCGAGCGCCTGATAGCCCATCGCCTCCTCGAGCGGATTGAGATCGGCGCGCTGCACGTTCTCGATGATCGCGAGCTCGAGCGCCTCGGAGTCGCTCGCCTCGTGCAGGATGATCGGCACGTCGTGCAGCCCGGCGCGCTGCGCCGCACGCCAGCGCCGCTCGCCGGCGATGATCTCGAACGAATCGGGCTCGCCATGCCGGGTCCGCACCACGATCGGCTGGATGATGCCGCGCTCGCGGATCGAGGACGCCAGCTCGGCGAGCTCGGTGTCGGAAAATTGCCGCCGCGGATTGCGCGGGTTCGGCTTGAGGAACGCGACCGGCACCCGGCGGTGGCCGCGCGCCGGCTCATGCGCCGGCGGGGCGGTGCCGGCGTCGCCGATCAGCGCTGCGAGACCGCGCCCGAGCCGCGACCGGTGAGTCTCTTCCGCCATCGACATGTCTCCGCAACCTCGCTCTGCAACACGGTCTCAACGCGCTCCGCCTCATCCCGAGGAGCCGCGCGCAAGCGCGGCGGCGCTCCTCACCAGGCGGCGGAGTGACTTCAGAGAAGACGGCGCGCTTCAGCTCGCGCGCCGCTCCTTGAATTCCTTCTCGCGCTGGATGATCTCGGTCGCGAGCCGCAGATAGGCTTCGCTGCCCACGCATTTGAGATCGTAGACCAGCACCGGCTTGCCGTAGGACGGCGCCTCAGACACGCGGACGTTGCGCGGAATCACCGTATTATAGACCTTTGGGCCCATGAACTCGCGCACGTCCGCGACGACTTGCCCGGATAGGTTGTTGCGGGCATCGAACATGGTGAGCACGATGCCGTGGATCGTGAGCTCCGGATTGAGCGTCTGCTTGACCTGCTCGACCGTCTTGAGGAGCTGCGAGAGCCCCTCGAGCGCGAAGAACTCGCATTGCAGCGGCACCAGGATGGCGTGGGCCGCCGCCATCGCGTTGATGGTGAGCAGGTTGAGCGACGGCGGACAGTCGATCAGCACATAGGTGTAGCCGGCCGCCGGGTTGACGGCGGCATCGACGTGGCGCACCGCATTGCGCAGCCGATAGGCCCGATCGCGCGAATGGCCGACCTCGAGCTCAAAGCCCGAGAGGTCGAGCGTGGAGGGGGCGATATCGAGATGCGGGACGGCGGTCTTGAGGATCGCGTCGCGCAGCGGCCGCTCCGCCAGGAGCACGTCATAGGTCGAGTTCTGCCGGCTCTTGTGATCGATGCCGAGTCCGGTCGATGCGTTGCCCTGCGGATCGAGATCGACGATCAGCACCCGCTCGCCGATCGCCGCGAGCGCCGTGCCGAGATTGATCGCAGTCGTGGTCTTGCCGACGCCGCCCTTCTGGTTGGCGATGGCGAGCACCCGCGCCGGGGTGGCGCCGGCCTGCCGCTGCTCGCCTGGAAACGGAAGCACGTCCCCCGGGGTCATCTGATCCGCCATGACGGTCCCCATCCCTCCGGTGCTCAGGCCCGTCCCCAAACTCTAGCCGGCGCGGCGCTGCAATGCACGCACGACCACGATGCGACCCGCCGCATGGGTCCGACTGGGCGTGAGCTCAGCCTCGATGGTCCAATATTTAGCGGCATCGGTCAATTCTCGCTCAACATCTTGGCCCTTGAGCAACAACGCTTTTCCACCTGTTTTGAGCAGCGGCGCCACATACCCGAGCAATTTCGTCAGCGGCGCGACCGCGCGCGCGGTGATCACGTCCGCCGCAATGGCCGGCGCCAGCGATTCGATTCGTTGCTCGTGCACCTGCGCCGGCAGCGACAGCGTGCGAATCACCTGGCGCAGGAACGCTGCCTTCTTGCCATTGCTCTCGACGAGATGCACCACCCTGCCCGGCTGATCGGCCAGCGCACAGGCAATCACCAGTCCCGGGAAGCCGCCGCCCGAACCAATATCGAGCCAGACGCGCGCCTCCGGCACGAGCGCAACAAGCTGCAGCGAGTCCGCGACATGGCGCGTCCACAGTTCGGGCAGGGCGCCCGATCCGACCAGATTGGTGTGGCGCTGAGTTTGGAGGAGCAGCGCGACGAAGCGATCGAGCCGCTGCGTTGTTTCACGTGAAACCGGCGTGAGCGCGAGAGCGTGCGCACGATCCGCTGCAAGATCGAGCGGCGCCTCGGCGGAGGAGGTGCGTGAGCCGGTCATCGATCCCCGCGCACCGAGCCATCACTCTCGCGCCGCTCTGCGCTCGCCGTTGCGGCGCGCGGCGCGGCGCACATGGGCGGCGAGCAACGTGAGCGCCGCCGGCGTGACGCCGTCGAGTCGTCCGGCCTGGCCGACGGTGCGCGGGCGAGC
>DASTZX010000163.1:0-5666 GCA_035764045.1 Xanthobacteraceae bacterium
ACCCACCCCGGCTTGCGACGATCGAACGCCTCGTAAGCCTCGATGACCGATTGCAGCGGCTCCGCCTTGGTGAGAACGGCGGTCGGATCGATCGCACCCGTGCGCACCAGCTCGACCAGCTGCAGCGCGTAGCGCCGGTGATGGCAGTTCCCCATGTTCAGCCTGAGGTTCTTGTTCATCGCCTCGCCGATCGGAAAGAAGTTCATGCTCGGCGGATAGACGCCGATGATCGCGACCGTGCCGGCCTTGGCGACGGCCCCGACAGCCCATTGCAGCGCCTGGCTCGGTCCGTCGCCGGGCCGCCACAAGTCGCCTTTCGGATGCTGCTCCGGCGCGACCTGCTTGAGCTCCTGCTCGAACAACGACTTCTGCTCCTCGGCTTTCTGGGCCGCGGGCCCCGCATGGGCATGCTCCGCATCGACGCCGACCGCGTCGATCGCGCGGTCCACCCCGATGCCGCCGGTGAGCGACAGGATCGCCTCGACCGGGTCCTCCTTGTCGAAATTGACGATCTCGGCGCCCTGCCGACGCGCCATGTCGAGGCGGTCATCGCGATGATCGACCGCGATCACGCGGCCCGCATTCATCAGCATTGCGGACGCAATCGTGAACTGGCCGACGGGTCCACAGCCGAACACTGCAACCGTATGTCCGTTGTGGATCTCGGCCATCTCGGCGCCGAACCATCCGGTCGGAAAGATGTCGGAGATGAGGATCGCCTGATCATCGGACACCGCGTCCGGCAGCTTGACCATGCCGACATTGGCGAACGGGATGCGCGCCTTCTCGGCCTGCAGGCCGTGGTAGGGGCCGGTCGGGCCGGGGCCGCCGAAGAAGGCGGTTCCGGCGCGCTTGCCTTTCGGATTGGCATTGTCGCATTGGGCGAAGTAGCCGGCGCGGCAATAGGAGCAATAACCGCATGCGATCGTCGAGAGCACGACCACGCGGTCGCCGATGTTGAAATTGCGCACGAGCGGCCCGAGCTGCTCGACGATGCCGACCGCCTCGTGGCCGATGATCGTTCCAGGCTGCATCCCTGAGAGGGTGCCGCGCACCATGTGCAGATCGGTCCCGCAGATGGCGGACGCCGTGACCTTGATGATGGCGTCGGTGGGATCCTGAATCCTCGGTTCCGGCACGTCCTCGAAACGAATGTCGCCGATGCCGTGAAACACAACCGCTTTCATCCGAGCGCCTTCCGCGTCAGAGGGAACTCGCCGCCCGGCGACGCCGGACAGCATCACAGGGGCAACCGTGCTTTGGAATGAAAGTTCGCCGATGGGGGCCAAGAATTCGGCGCCGCACCTCCGCCTCGTCACCCTGAGGTGCTCGCGCCCGTTGGCGCGAGCCTCGAAGGGCCGCTGCCGGGCCGTTTGCTCGCTTGTTGCTGTCGTCTTGGCCGTTCATCCTTCGAGGGCCGCGCAAGCGCGCGGCCACCTCAGGATGACGGGTCTGAGGCGCTAGCGCCTCAGGGTGACGGTGCGGTCGGTGGTCGGGCCGCTACACCGTCGCGCCCTTCGCCTTGGCGCGGCGGAGATGCTCGTCCAGGCGCGGCATGATCTCGACGAAGTTGCACGGCCGGTAGCGGTAGTCGAGCTGGTGCACCAGGATCTCGTCCCAGGCGTCGCGGCAGGCGCCGGGCGAACCCGGCAGGCAGAAGATGTAGGTCGCGCCGGCGACCCCTGCCGCGGCGCGGGTCTGGATGGCGGAGGTGCCGATCTTGCCGTGGCTCACCATCAGAAAGAGCGTCGCAAATCCGTCCATGCGTTTCTCGAACAGCGGCTCGACCGCCTCCGGGGTCACGTCGCGGCCGGTGAAGCCGGTGCCGCCGGTGGAGATGATCACGTCGATGCCTGCATCGGCGATCCACGTCTTCACCTGGGCGCGGATCTTGTCCACGTCGTCGGTGACGATTGCGCGCGCCGCGACCGCGTGCCCGGCTTTCTCGATGCGCTCGGTGAGCGTTGCGCCCGACTTGTCGTCCGCGGGCGTACGGGTGTCGGAGACGGTGAGCACCGCAATCCGCAACGGGATGAAGGATTTCGATTCGTCGATGCCGGGCATGGGCGGGACCTGAAAGGAAAACGAGAACCGCCGCGGGATCTCGGCGATCCCGCGGCGGGTCCGAGCATAATACAAATTCAGTGGCTCGTTCAGTGGCCCGCCACCGCGGTCTTGTCGAGCGCGGCACGGATGCCCTTGGCGAGCTTCACGGCGTCGTCGTTCGCCCAGAAATGCATGAAGAACAGCCGCGGCTGGTCGTCGAGCATGTGGCTGTGCAGGGCCGTGACCTCGATGCCGTTGTCGCGCAGGGTGCGGATGACCGGATTGACCTCCTCGCCTAAGAGGACGAAGTCGCCGGTGATCGCCGCCTTGCCGTTGCCGGTCGGCTGGAAGCCGACGCCGGTCGCGACCCCAAGCGGGCCGGGCGGGGTGAGCGCCATGCCGCCCATGGTGATCTGGTCGCGCCGCGGCACGCCGAACGCATAGACGCCGCCGTTGTTGTTGCCCTTCACGCCCATGATCTGATCGAGCTGGGCGGTGTCGAGGTCGATCGCCGGCGGAGCGCCGGGCGCGGCGGGCGCACCGAGCGGCGTCTTGCTCGCCGCGAGGCCGTCGCGGATCGCGGTCGCGAGCTTCTCGGCATCGCCGTGACCGGAGATGTGCATGTAGAAGGTCTCGGGATTGGCGCGCAGCAGATGATTATGCACCGCGGTGATGTCGACCCCGGACGCGATCAGCTTCGCCATCACGGGATTGATCTCGCTCTCGAGCAGCACGACGTCGCCCATCGCCATGGCGCCGCCGTGCGCCGGCTTGAACGCCACCCAGCCGCCGAGCGCGAGCGACGGCTTGATGGCGACGCCATCGACGCTCACCTGCAGATCGCTGCGCGGGAAACCGTAGCGGTGGACGTCGCCGGAGACCGCGGGCTTGCGGTTGAACACCGAATCGACCTTGCCCCAGTCGACCTCCTGGGCGGCGGCCGTGCCGACCGCGCCGGCGAGCGTGGCGCTCGCGAGCGCGGCGATGAGAATGCTACGCATGTGGATCTCCTCCATGGATGGGCATTGGCCCGGTTGAAGCCCCCCAAATCGGCAAAGCTGGACGAGGCGCCTGTACGCGGCCGCGCGGCCAAGCGTACGCACGATGCGAAACCGCGCGGCGCGCCAAGAGCGAGATCGGAAACGGGAATGGTTGGCTTCCGGCCATGCGCAATCGCCTCGACAAATCGCGAGTGTTGCGCAGTGCTTGGACGGCGAGCCGTCTGATGGGGAGACTGCGGGTCCCCAGACACACAAGGTTAGGTGGATCGACGCCACCGAACAAGCGGAAAACCGAGCGGCGCGGTCAAGGTTCCGCTCAAAACGGGAGGCGCGGCACGATCAGCGACAGACCCGAGACGAGCAGGAGCAGGAGAACGATCCGGCGGAACGCCCCATCGTCGAGCTTTCCGTAGAGCCTGAATCCGCTCCACAATCCGGCGAGAAGGACCGGCACGCCGAGCAGGTACAATTTGACGGTCTGGGCCGTGATGGCGCCGGCGAAGGCGAGCGAAACCACGGTGACGACTGCCGCCAGGAAGGTGACCGGCTGGAAGATCGAGCGCTGCGCATCCTTGCTCAAGCCGCGCGCCTGGCACCATACGGCGAGGATGATACCGATGAGGCCGGTCAGCCCGCCGAGCACACCATTGAGGAAGCCGACGCCCACATCCGCGGCAAGGCCGGGCTTCACCGGCCTGAAGGCCGCGCGCGCCAGCCCATAGACGCTGTAGACGATCAGCAGGACCCCGACGCCGATGCGCACATATTCGGGACTGACATAAGCGAGCAGCGCCGTGCCGAGCGGAACGCCGAGCGCGCCGCTGACGACATAGGGCGCCACAGCGCGCCAGTTGAGCGCGTAACGCAGCTTCCACATCCCGTAGGCCTGGGTGAGCAGACCATAGGAGACGATCAGCGCCGCGGTCTCGAGCGGCGTGATGATGTGCAGGTAGACGCCGGAGACGACGAGTCCCATGGCGAAGCCGGCAAGGCCCGAGGTGACCCCGCCGAGAAACGTCGCGATCAGAAAGAGGGCGAGAAAAAAGCCATCCATGGCGCGCTCGCAAATCGAAGCGGCGGGCGCTTGGATGGCGATGCATCTGACGGGGAGGCTGCCAAGATCCCCGAGGTGAAAATATATGCCGACGGTGCGGGACGCAACGCCGGTGCTGGCAGTGACGTTGCGCCCCCTCTCCCCGCCGTTGCGGGGAGAGGGTTGGGGTGAGGGGCGCTGAGATTCGCGACGGCAAGGCGAAGCAACGACTCGCGGAGACGCCCCCTCACCCGCCGCGCTTCGCTCACGCTCGCGCGTCGACCTCTCCCCGCACGCGGGGAGAGGTGGAAGATCACTTCACCTCGACCACACCGACGGCGTTGACGAGGCTGTTGGCCATCACCGGATTGCCGTCGCGGGTGACCGACATGTTGCGCACGATATCGCCGCCGCCCGGAATGGCCCAGGACTGGAACTTGTCCGTCTTCGGGTCGAAACGCACGATCGTGTTCGGCTTGGCGTTCGACTCGTTGTACCAGAGAGCCCCCTTGGTGAAGACGATGCCGTAAGGCTGCGAGTTCTTGCCGCTCGGCGAGGCCCATTCGCTCACCTGGCCGGTCTTGGGATCGAGCCGGCCGAGGAAGCCGCGGGCGAAATCGGTGTACCAGATGATGTCGTCCGGCCCGATCGCGATGCGCCGCGGCCGCGCGGCCGGATCGGGCAGCGGGTACTCGGTGATCTGCATGGTCTTGCCGTCGATGCTCGCCACCTTGTTGGCACCGAACTCGACGAAGAACACGACATTCTGTGAGTTGACCGCCATGCCGTAGGGCCGCGCATTCGCCGTCGGGGGTGTGACGAGCTTGATGTCGCCGGTCTTGGGATCGAGCCGGCCGACGCGGTTTCCCTGCTGCACGGTGAACCAGAGAATGCCGTCGTGATCGAAGATGAGAGTGTGCGGGTCCTTGGCGGCTGGATCGGGCAGCTTGTATTCGGTGACCTCGCCGGTCTTCGGGTCGAGCTTGCCGATCAGGCCGGCGAAGTTGCCGGTGAACCAGATATTGCCGTCCTTGTCCTCGGTGATCCCGTGCGGCGCCGTCTGCGGCCGTTTGAGGTGGAATTCCTTGAATTCGCCGGTCTTGGGATCGAGCCGGCCAAGCGCATTGGCGAGCTGGCCCGAGTACCAGATGCTGCCGTCATGCGTAGCGACGGGATCATGCGGACGCGAGCCCGGCGTCTTCAGCGGCCACTCGCGGATCGTCGCCTCGACCGGGCCCGGGATGATCGCGGCGGCCGGCCGCGGCTTTTCCGGAAAATTCTTGGTCACGTATTCGGCGACGACCGGCCACTGGCCTTCGGGGACCTGCGCGCCGAAATTCTTCATCATGGCGATGACGCTGCGCCAGCCCTCCGGCGTGTAGCCGGCCTTCAGGCGGTTGATGTCGTGGCATCCGCCGCACACCCCGACAACGGTCTCCTTGCCCGGTCCGTCGGGAAAATCCTGCGCGCGCGTCGGCGCGATGAGCGCGACGAGCGCCGCGGTTGCGAGCAATGACTTCCCGAGCATGGATCCCTCCGGAATGGGCGCGAATGCGCCGAGCGCAGCGCGCGGCCGATGTCGCTCA
>DASTZX010000164.1:0-3114 GCA_035764045.1 Xanthobacteraceae bacterium
GAAAAACACTCACGCTTGCGCGATCCTTCGCGCCGGTTGCGACGTGCAGCGCGCCTTCGCCGCCAATCCAAAAATCGGGCTTGTCGGGATGTCCGCCCCGAGCCGTTAGCCTAGCGGCGCCAGGTCCTGGGTGCGGAAGCCCTTGAACACGCGTATCCGGCAACAGGGAAGCCGATGTGGTCGATCACGAGCGCGGCCTCTGTCATGCGTTTTGCTAAGCGCTCTCTCGGCATGGCGCGAACCCGACC
The DNA here is from genome assembly GCA_035764045.1 of Xanthobacteraceae bacterium. GTDB lineage: Bacteria > Pseudomonadota > Alphaproteobacteria > Rhizobiales > Xanthobacteraceae > JAVDCA01. The sequence continues at coordinate 249 of DASTZX010000164.1, forward strand.
CGCGGGGCGGTAACGAAAGTCTTTCATTATGCAGGGTCTGCCGATCTCACCGGAAGTTCGATGAGGTGTGGCGGAGAGGGAGGGATTCGAACCCCCGATACGGTTGCCCGTATGCCGCATTTCGAGTGCGGTGCATTCAACCACTCTGCCACCTCTCCGTCGGGGCCGAGCGAGGGCGGAAGCCCTCGGGTTGCGCCGTTTGTCTACCGAAGCGGCGCGGGCCGCACAAGCCGCTACTCGATCCCGGCGAGCCCGATGCGCGCAAGCGCCTCACGCCAATAGGCGATCTGCTCGCCGACATCGGCCTTGAGCCGATCGGGCGTGGCCGCCTCCGCCGGGATCAGGCCCTGACGGTTGAACTGCCTCCGCAGTTCCGGGTTTGCGAGAATCTGCTGCAGCTCGGCGTGCAGCCGCGCGATAATCGGCGCCGGGGTTGCGGCCGGCGCGACCAGCATGAACCAGCCGCCTGCGACCCCAGCCAAGGAAGTGCGGAACGCAGCCCGTTTGTCGGAACAAAGGAACAGGAATCAGGAATGATGCAGAACGAAATGACAATCGGGCGCGCCAAACAGGAGGACATCCCGCCGCGCGTACGCCGCTTCAGCAACCAGCGCTGGCTGCTCGACAACATCATCAAGGCGAACGGACCGGAATGGGACCAGCCGCGGCTGGCGAGCCTGGTCGCAGCGCTCGGGCCGGAAGCGGCAGCCGATGCGGCCGCGATCCGCCAGCGCGTACAGAAGCTTGCCGATATGAGTCCGGCGTTCGCGTGGGCGGCCCGCATGCGCGAAGAAAAAGCCGCGCTGGCGGCCGCCGACGGACACCGCATCACCGCAAGAGACAATTATTTCATGGCGGCGAACTATTGGGCCGCCGCCCAATGGTCGATCGACCAAAACGACGCGTACAACCGGTCTTTGAACAGCCGCAAGCGCGAATGCTTCAAGCGCTTTGCGGGGCTTGCAGATCATCCGGTGCAGGAGGTCTGGATCCCGTTCGACGGGCGCGCTCTTCCAGGCTGGCTGCATCTCCCGCCGGGCTATTCCGGCGGCCGCATTCCGCTGGTCGTCTCGATTCCGGGCATGGACGGTTTCAAGGAGCGCAGCGTCAGCCTGCACGGCGACCCTTGGCTGTCGCGCGGCATCGCGGTGCTCGCGGTCGAAGGGCCGGGCCAATATGAGAGCGCGATGCTCGGCATCTATGTGAGTATGCCAGCCTGGCAGTGGACCGGGCGCGCGATCATGGATTGGCTTGTGGCGCGGCCGGAATTCGACGGTGCGCGCATCGGCATAATTGGACGCAGCTTTGGAACGTTTTTCGCGAGCATCGCGATTGCGCACGAGCCCCGTTTCCGGGCCGCCGCCATCCATGCGCCGTGTCTCGAGCCCGGCTGCTGGACGATTTTCGAAGAGGCGAGCCCGACCTACAAGCGCCGTTTCATGTACATGGCGGGTCTTGTCGACGAAGACGCGTTCGATGCCTTCCGACCTGGCCTGACCTGGCAGGGCCACGCGCAACGAATCGAGGCGCCGTTTCTTTGCATTGCGGGCGAAGCCGACGAGCTCAGCCCCTTCTCCCATGTCGAGGATTTCGTGCGCGCGCTGCGCGGGCCGAAGCGGCTGGTCGTCTATGAAGGCTCGCGGCACACGGTGGCCGGCGTGCCGTCCACCCATCTCGGACCGTCGCCGACAAGCGTTATGGCCGACTGGATGAGCGCTCGGCTCGATGGCACGCCGTTCGACAGCGAGCGCTGGCAGATTAATGCGGCGGGGCGGGTGACCAAGAGTGCGCTGTGACCGCGACGGGCAGCGTTCACGGAGGCGAGCCGAGGCGGCGCGAAATGGCCGCCTCGAGGTGCTCCGATCATCCGCGCGTCACTCGATCTTGATGTTCGCGGCCTTGATTACTTGCCCCCATTTTTGCGTGTCGTCGCGGCATAGCTGTCCATACTCCGCCGGTGTGTAGATCAGCTCCATCGCCCCGAGGTCTGCCAACCTGGCCTTCAATTGCGGCGCCCTGAGAGCCCCATTCACCGCCTTGTTGAGCTTGTCGATGATGGCCGCGGGTGTCGCTGCCGGCGCCGAAAGGCCGTTCCAGGTGCTCGCTTCGTAGCCGGGCAGAAACTCGCTGATGCTCGGCAGATCGGGAAGTTGGGGCGACCGCTCCTTGGTGGTCACAGCCAAGGCGCGCAGTCTGCCCGCCTTGATGTGTCCGAGCGAGACCGGCAGCAAATCGAACATCGCCTGAACTTGTCCGCTCAGCAGGTCGATCAGGGCCGGGGCCGAACCGCGATACGGCACATGCCGCATATCGACGCCGGTCATGGATTTGAACATCTCGCCGGAAACATGCGCGATCGTTCCATACCCGCCCGACGCAAAATTGAGCTTACCGGGATTTGCCTTCGCATATGCGATGAATTCCGGCACACTGTGAACCGGCACCGATGGATGCACCTCGAGCACGTTCGGGACGCGAAAGAGGCCGGCAACCGGCGCGAAATCCCGCACGAAATCGAATCTCAGATCTTGATACAGCGTGGCGTTCGTTGCGTTTGCGGACGTCGAGACCAGGAGCGTGGAGCCGTCCGGCGAGGACTTGGCGACAAACTCGGTACCGATGTTGCTGCCGGCGCCCGGCTTATTGTCGAATATGAACGGCTGACCCAGTTGCTCGGAGAGCAGTTGCGCAAGCATGCGTCCGATCGTGTCGGAGGAACCGCCGGCGGGAAAGCCGAGCACGATGTGCACGGGCGCGTTGGGATAATCCGCCGCAAAGGCAGGCTTCCCGCACGTGGCCAGCAGCGCAGCGGAGCCCGCCGTATGCATGAAGTCGCGACGAGAAAAGGACATGGTCCCTCCGTTTT
>DASTZX010000165.1:0-10580 GCA_035764045.1 Xanthobacteraceae bacterium
TGACGATGAGGAAGGCGGGGATGTTGAATCCGAAGTGCCACCCGGGCTGATAGAGCGTGTTGCCCGCGAAGTCCTGCAGGCCCGTAGGCAGGTACGCGGGCGAAATCCACTGCAGGGGCGGATGAATCCCGAACCATTCGACCAGCGCTTCAATGTGCGCCGCAAACCCGACGCTGACGCTCATGTTCGAAAAGGCGTATTCGAGGATCAGATCCCAGCCGATGATCCAGGCGATGAGCTCGCCCATGGTCGCATAGGCATACGTGTAGGCGCTGCCGGCGACCGGCACCGTGGATGCCATTTCGGCGTAGCACAGCCCCGCGAAGGCGCACGCGATGCCGCCGAGGATGAACGACAGCACGATCGCGGGTCCCGCATTGGCGGCGGCCGCATGTCCGGTCAGCACGAAAATGCCGGCCCCGATGATGGCCCCGATCCCGAGCGCCACCAGGTTGAGGGCGGACAGCGTGCGCCGCAGCGGGACGCGGCCGTGGCTCGTCAGCGCCTGCACGTCGGCCTCGTCCGCTTCGGCCTGGAGCATTGTGATCGGCTTGCGGGCCCAGAAGTTCGCCATGATGAGCATCCCGAAGGGGCAGGGGCGCGGGCGTGAGACTGCGAGCCTAGCATAGCGCACCCGCCGCACAATCGACGCTGAGCTCGTTTTCCCACCCGCGAAAGCGTCGGGGCGAAGCCGGTCGCGGGATCAAGCGCCGCACCCGTTCCGATCTGGCCGTGGCGCGCCACTGTGCTAGGCTTGCAAAAAAGCTGCTTCGAACGGGAGGAGGTCCGCATGCGACGACGCGACTTCATCGCTTTGCTCGGAAGCGCCGCTGCGTGGCCGCGCATCGCCGGTGCCGAGGATTATCCGACGCGCCCGGTGACCATCGTGGTTCCCTACACGCCCGGCGGCAGCACCGAGATCCTGGCGCGCATCGTGGCGCAAAGGCTCGAGCCCAAGCTCGGCCAGTCCGTCATCGTCGAGAACAAGCCGGGCGCCGGGACCGTGATCGGCACGACCGCCGTCGCGAAGTCCGCGCCCGACGGCTACACCCTGTTGATGTCGACGCCGACCCCGATGGCGATCAATGCCAGGGTACACAAGGAGCTGCCCTACGATCCGGCGACCGATTTCGTTCCACTCGCGCTCGTCGCCTCGGCGCCGTTCGTGCTGATCGTCAATCCGGCCCTGCCGGTGCATTCGGTCGCCGAGCTCATCGCCTATGCCAAGCAGAAGCCCGGCCAGCTATCCTATGGCTCGGGCGGGGTGGGCGCGCCGCATCACCTCTATGCCGAGCTGCTCAAGAGCATGACGGGCATCCAGATCACGCACGTGCCCTACAAGGGCAGCCTTCCGGCGCTCAACGACGTCGTCGCCGGGCACATCGACCTCATGTTCTGCGACATTCCGCCCGCATCCGGCATGATCCAGACCGGTCGGGTGCGTGCGCTCGGCGTTTCGACCAAGACGCGCATTGCCGGTTTCACCGACATTCCGCCGGTGGGCGATACGGTTGCGGGTTTCGACGTGGCGGGCTGGTTCCTGGTGGTGGCACCCGCCCGCACGCCGCCGGGGGTCGTGGCCAAGCTGCACGACCAGATGCGCAACGCGCTGGCTGCGCCCGAGGTGAAGCAGCAAATTGCCAGGCTCGCCCTGATCCCGCTCGAAACCCCTTCGGTCGACGAGCTGAAGGCCTTCGTCAAATCCGAGATCGCGCGCTGGGGCAAGGTGGTGGAAGCGGCCGGGATCGCCGGATCGGAGTGAGCGCTGCCACTCGCGTAGGGTGGGCAAAGGCGCGTTACTCTGTTTGCCCGGGTCGGCAAAATTTGCGGACGCGCCGTGCCCACGCGGCGGTGGGCACGCTTCGCTTTGCCCACCCTACGAGTTGCTCCGAACGAAATAGTCGGGAGCTACTCGAGATATTTGCTCGGCGGAAAATCGCGCGAGAAGACCGGTTGCGCGACGAACGCCTTGGGATCGTAAGTCCAGAACTGGCTCACCTGCGGATAGGTCTTGAGGATTGTGTTGGTGAGTTTCCCATTCCGGCGCGCCACCTTGCGGATATAGATGTCGAGGATGGGGGTCCCGTATTCGTCGAGCCGCACTGGGCCGATCGGTCCGTGGGTCAGACGGACATCGCGCATCGCCTTGAGAAATGCGGCGGCATCACCGGTCTTGCCGCCGACGGTCTTGAGCGCTTCCTCGATGATGAGGAGGGCCGTGTACGGGCCGGCCGTATAGAAGCCGGGATCATGCTTGTACTGCGCGTTGATGGCGGCAACGAATTTCTTGTTGTCCGGAGTTTCCAGCCCGGCCGCATACCAGCCGGCCGTATAGACGTCGAGCGCCTCGTCGCCCATCGCTTTCAGGATGCCCTCATCGGTGCTCGTGGTGTTGCCGAGAACGGCGACCTTGCTCTTGAGACCGACTTCGCTGAACTGCCTGAGGAAGCGCAGCGGATTGCTGCCCGCAAATCCCATGTAGATCGCATCCACGTCGGGCTTGATCTGCGCCAGATAGGCGACGTAGTCCACCGCGTTCAACGGTGGCCAGAGCTTTTGCACGATCTTGCCGCCGGCCGCCTCGAACGCCAGCTGAAATCCCCCGGCGCCTTCGTGGCCATAGGTGAAATCCTCGGCGACGATGGCCACCCGCTTGTGGCCGAGTGTCTTTGCCGCGTAGTCGCCCAGCGCATAGGTCACCTGCGGCGCCGTGCCGAACGCATGAAGGACCCACGGGTTCGGCGCGTGGCTCTTGAGATCGACAGTGGCGGCCGAGGTCGTGGTGATGAGCGGCACCTTCGTCTCTCGGATATATCCGTCCATCGCCAGGGCCTCGTTGGTGGCCAACGGGCCGATGATGACCGCGGCCTTATCGCGCTCGACCAGCTCTTGGGTCCTGGTCTTGGCAATTGCCGGGCTGCCGGCCGTGTCCTTCGTGATCAGCTCGATCTTGCGACCCGAGATGATGCCGTTGCGCTCTTTGAGGAAAAGCGCGGCGCCTTCCTCCTGCTGCGCGCCACCGGCGGCGAGCGGGCCGGTCTTGACCGTGAGGAAGCCAATGCGCAGGGGCTCCGACGACTGCGCGAAGGCCAGCCGCGAGGGGACCATGCTCGCAGCCGCTCCCGCCGCGAGCAGCGTGCGGCGCGACATTGCAAATTTACTGTTGCTACCCGACATCGCTCATTCCCCGGTGCGCTGGATAACCTGGAAATCGGCGGGATGATGGGCCAGTTCGCCCGGATCGACAAGCCAGCCAGGCATCCCGCCGATGAAGGCGTTCACCCGCCGCTCGTCACATAGGCCCACAGGTTGGCGATGTCGTCCTCGCTGAGCTTCTCGGCCCAGGCCGGCATGGCGCGGCCCTTGCCGTTCATCACCGTGGTCTTGAAACGGGCGAAATCGGTCTTGGGAAACTTGCGCAGGTCGGGGCTGAGCGCGCCCGAATTGACCATCTCGGGCCCGTGACAGGTCGAGCACATCTCCTGATAGAGCTCGCGCCCCTGGTCGCTGTCTCCCTCGGCCGCGCGCGCGACGGTCAGCGCAAGCGCCAGCAGCAAGATCGTCATGGCGAGCGACCCGCCTGCGTACACGGCCCGAGCCAGGGCGCCGCAAACGACACGAACGATTACTGTTGTCACACTTTCCTCTGCCGCATCTCGGCGACACGGATCGGCGGGATCCACGGTTTGTCGGACCAGGCCACCCCCTTTCGGGCGACCTGCACGTCGAGCAGGTAGGGCTTGCCCTCGACCGTGTGCTGTCGCGCCCGGCCGAGCGCCTCGCGCAGCTGCGCGGGCGACTGGACGACTTCGCCCGCGACGCCGAAGCCGCGCGCGATGTCGGCCATGTTCATGTCCGGATTGCCCAGATAGTCGTGCACGAACTGACGGGTCTGCACCATGCGGCCGCCGGGCGCCTTCGAGATCACCCGGCTGTGCGGGCCCGAATAGGCATGATTGTTGTAGACCACGGTGATCACCGGCAGCTCCAGCCGGGCCATGTTCCACAGCGCCGTCGGCCCGAAGATGAACGACCCATCGCCGACCATGCAGATCACCTGCTGGTTCGGCCGCGCCAGCTTCACGCCGGCTGCGGTGCCGACGCCGGAGCCGAGATGGGCGCCGTAATAGTAGAACAGCTCGCGGCCGCCGAGCGGGTTGAAGTCGAACGAGTGCATCGCGACCGAGCCCGCCTCGTTGACGATGATCGCGTCCGGATCGGCGAAGTGCGCGATCTCCCATGTCACGCGATCGGCGATGAGCGGGCTCTGATCCCAGTCCGGACTGTTGGCGACCATCGCCCGCAGCGTCTTGGCGTTCTCGGCGTATTTTCGCACCTCCTCGGCGCGCTCGGCCGCCTTCTGCTTGAGCGTCGGCGTCATCAGCTGACCGACCGCCGCGATCAGGTCGTCGAGCCCGAGGCCGACGTCGGCGACCAGCGGCACCGCGGTGAGCATGACGTTGCCCATGCTGGCGGCGTCGATGCGCATGTCGATGAATGTCGGGCCGCGCGGCACGATCGGCGCCGGACTGTTGTGCTGGAACTTGTTGCCGACGTTGATGATGACGTCGGGGTTTTTGGGGTAGGGCTGCGAGCGCAGCGTGCCGGCCGGCACGTTGCCGACCCATAGCGGATGCGTCTCCGGGAAGTTGGCGTAGAGCTGGCGCACCTGCGTCACCGGCATGCCGAGCATCTCGGCGAGCTTCATCGCCTTGCCCACGGCCTTCGCCTTCGACACCTCGTCGCCGACGATCAGCAGCGGCATTTTCGCCTCGACCAGCAGCTTCGCGGCGCGCTCGATCTCGTCCGGATCGGGGCGCACGCGCATGCGCGGATCGAACTGGTCCTGGGCGATGATCTCGGTGCGCACCCGCTCGTCGTTGTAGTCGGAGTGCCAGGAGATGTAGGCGGGACCGTGCGGCGGCGTCCATGCGGCCTTGAAGGCGCGGCGGACGGTCTCGGGAATCATGTCGGCCCGGCGTGCAAGCCAGCTGTACTTTGTGATCGGCTGGACGATCTGCTCCTGGTTGGGGACCTCCTCGAACCCGTCGCGTCCCGCGCGGCGCGACTGGTCGGTGCGATAGGAGTAGACGACCAGCGGCGTCTGCTCCTTGAACGCATTGAAGATCTGGCCCATGGCGTTGGCCATCCCGACCACCGCGGCCTGCATCACGATCGCCGGTTCGCCCGACGCCTTGATGTAGCCCGCCGCCATCGCGGCGCCCGGTCCCTCGTGCGGCGTGAGGATGTATTTGAGCTGCGGCCGGTCGACCAGTGCTTCGTAGAACTGCGCGTCCTCGCTGGCCGAGTTGCCGAACACGTACTTCACGCCGGAGGCGATGAGCTGCTCCGCGAAGGCGGCTCCGCCGGGCCCCTGAAACGGCTTGACCGCCGCGCTGCCGGCGTTAGCCGCGGCAGCCGGAATGGTGGTCGCGGCCCTGGCCGGTGCGCCCGGCGTCGGCGGGACCGCGCTCTGCGCGCCGGCGACGGAGGAGACCGAGCTCAGCACCGACTGTGCGGCGGTCGCGGTCAGCCCGGCCTTGGTGAGGCCGCGCACGAAGCCGCGCCGTGACAGCGCGTGATTGAGATAGCGGGCGACGAGATCGCGCATCGACATGCCCCGTTGCTATTTGCTGCCGGCCGGCGACGCCGGCTTGGAATCTGGTCCGAAATCGGTGGCGAGATAGTCCGCCATCAGCTTGATTTCGTCCGGCGTATAGAGCCCTCCGCGTCCGATCATTCGGTAGATCGTCGCCTCCCAGGCGCGGCGGTCCTGCCGCTGGTCGCGGAACATCGCGTCGGTGTGGCACTGGAAGCACTTGCTCATCACCGCGTCGCGGCCCGGATTGGGCGCGGGTTGCTGCGCGGCGGCCGTGGCGACGAGCGCGAGCGCGGCGGCAAGACCGAGCAAGCCCGGACGAACGATCATGGACGGTCCTCTCCCCTGTTGCTGGCCGCGATGGTAGTGCATGCCGCCGCGCGGTTCATCAGGATTCCGGCACGCGGCATGCTCGCATCCGCCGCCCCGCCACCCGCGGGGCTTGCATTGCCTTTCACCGTTCGCGCGGCCCGGCCATTCCGTTGGCCGGCAGGGTGAGCTTGGCCGGCGAGTGGCCACGCACGATGGCGATGATCGCCTGAGCAAACTCCGGTCCGGCCAGGTCGGCGGCGGCGACCATCGGCCGCTCGTCGGTGCCGAACAGGCTCTTCACCAGGCCGAGCCGCTGCGCCAGCTCCGGCGCGGTGTCGGCGCCGGGCTCGATGTAGCAGTGCGCCGCACAGTTCGCGATCATGCCGTCGGCACCCGGATAGATCGCATGCATCTCGGCGCTGCTGCTGAAAAACATCCAGGGCCGCACGCCGGCCTCCGGGCCGATGTCGACCGCGCGCGAGATGGTCAGCATCGGGCCCAGATGCGAGAGCCCGTCGAGCAGGAGGGTGACGGTCGAGCCCGGCGACATCGCCGTGTCGCGGCCCAACCCCGTGATCGTCTGCCCGATGATGGTGCGCAACACCGGCGCGTAGCGGTCGAGATCGCGGCGCTCGACGCAGACATAGAGCGTGCCGCGGCGGCGCAGGTCAGCGGGGCTCCAGTCTGAACGATCGATCAGGTCCGCGATCGGGGCCGATTGCCACACCTCGAGCTCGCGCAGCACGCGTACGGCGAGCGCCAAGAGCGTCGCCTCCGGCATGTCGCGCAACACGGCGCTGTGCCGCGCAAGCTCCGGGTGGGGCGAGCGCGCCAGCGTCTCGATCCAGCTCTCCAATTGCGGGCCCGAGCAGGCGATGCGGGCAATCACCCGGTGCATCTGCCGGCGTTCCGGCCGCTCCCCGAGCGCCACGTCGTAGATCGCGGGGGCGAGCAGATTACGCGCCTCTTCGTCCGGACCGCGCCGGCCGGTAAGCAGGTCGGCGAGCAGACGCGCTTCGCTCCATGCGGTCTGCGGATCGCGGCCGATCGCATCGAGCGGATTGTAATGCATCGAATGCGCCGCGAGCGCCGGCGCGAAGGCGAGGATCGAGCCCACCTCGCGCTGGCGCCAGCGCGCCGTCTCGTGAAACGCCTTGCCATCGATGTCGATCACGACGGCCCCGGCTTCGAGCCGCGCGAGATTGTAGGCGATCTGGGCATGGCGCCGCGGCGATTGCTCCGGCGCGAAGGTGATCAGCCCGTGCGGGTCGTCGTAGAGGAGGTCGCGGTCGGTCCCCGCAAATACCCCGAGGGAGAGAGCAGCCCGCGAGGCGCCGGGGTCCGGGTCGGGCGGGTTGCGCCACGACCGATCGATGAACTGGAAGGACTCGAGCGCCTGGTGCTCCTCCTTGCTCAGCATCGCGTCGAGCGACAGCGCATTGCGCCATGCGCGGCGCAGCCGCTCGAAGCCATCCGGCGCTGCGGCGATGGGCTCGCCGAGCAGGGTCTCGAGTCCGAGCTTGAGAAAATTCCGCCGCGTCGCCGTCCCGTAGCCGAGTGCGGTGATCTGACAGCGCCCCTCGTTCCACACGATCGGCAGGCGAATGCGCAATGCGGCGACGCGCTCGAACTCTCCCACCTCGCACAGCAGGTCGGCGGCGCGCAGCGTGGCGCGCTCACGGTCGCTCAGATCGCCGAGCCGCCGCTGGATCGTCGCGCCGCGCAGCGCGCCCTCTGCGGCGGCGAGGCTCGAGGAGGGCTCGCCGGCGCTCTGCACGACGGTCACGGCTGCCGCCTGAAATCGCTCATCGGGAAGAAAGGCGCAATCGCCGATCGTCAGCGCCACCTCGTGCGAACTGCCGGCATAGAAGGCCGCAATCTGTCGCATCCGGCGGACGCGGAACTCGGACAACCGTACCGCGCGGTCGATCCGGCTCCGCGGCCCGGCGTCCGCGAGGCGGGCGGCGGGCCCGCTCACCCGGCGGAGCTGCGGCTGCGACAATGACCGCTCATGCCCGGCAAGCGCGGGAGGAACGCCGAGGCCACGCAGTGCCGCGAGAAGCCGGGTCAACACCGTCGCCATGTCACACCTGGTGCAGCGGCCGGCAGTATGACCGAAACGCCGCGCCGGTTTCCAGGGGAGGATGCGGGGCTTGATTGCGCCCGGCAGCCGTGAGCGTTGCGCCGTGTGCGGTGCCTGTGCTTCGCTTGGCCGCCCCCGACACGAAAGCGGGCGGCCGTGGGAGGGAGCGTCGCCGATGGCGGTAAAAGAGCTGCGCCACAACACCCGTGGCACGGGCGTGCGCCTGCGCCGCGGCGGCCGCGGCGCGCCACTCCTCTTTCTGCACGGCGCGGGCGGCTGGCCGGCGTGGGGCGCGTTCTTCGATCGCCTGGCCGACGCGTACGACGTGATGGTGCCCGAGCATCCGGGCTTCGGTGTTTCCGACAATCCGCCGGCGTTGCGGAATGTCGGCGACTTCGCGATGTACTACCTCGACTTCCTCGACGCCTTGGGCGGGCCGCCCGTGCACCTCGTGGGTCACTCGCTCGGCGGATGGATCGCCGCCGAGATCGCGGTTCGCAACGCCGCGCGCCTCGAGAGCCTGACGCTGATCGCGCCGGCCGGCGTCCGCGTGAAAGGGATGATCTGCGGCGACAACTTCATCTGGTCGCGCGAGGAATACGCGCGAAATCTGTTCTACGACCAGGCCCTGGCCGAGCGGGAGCTGGCGCACGTTCCGACGGACGAGGAGGCCGACATCGACCTCGCCAACCGCTACATGGCGGCCAAGCTCGGCTGGGAGCCGCGCTGGTTCAATCCGGCGCTCGAAGGATGGCTGCACCGGATCCGGATTCCCACCCTGGTTCTATGGGGCCGTGACGACAAGCTCTTTCCCAGCGCCTATGCGAAAGCCTGGGCGGACCGCATCCCCGACGTCCACGTCGAGATCATCGCCGAATGCGGCCATCGTCCGCAGATCGAAAACCCCGAGCTTGCGGCGCAGAAGGTCCTCGCCTTCATCGGGGGGCAGAAATGAAATTCACCTTCTTCCACCTGATGCCCTACCGTCCGCTGGACATGGGGGAGCGCCACAAGCACCGCGGCGCCTGGGTGGTGCTGCCGAACGCGCTCTACGATCCCAAGAAGGGCGCCGACGAGTACCAGTCCTTCATCGACCAGCTGGTCTATGCCGAGGAGCTCGGCTTCGACGTCATCGCGGTCAACGAGCACCATCAGACCGCCTACGGGCTGATGCCGGCCCCGAACCTGATCGCCAGCGCGCTGATCGCACGCACCAGGACGGCCAAGATCGCCATCCTGGGCCGCGCGCTGCCTCTGGTGAGCAACCCGGTCTACATCGCCGAAGAGTTCGCGATGCTCGACAATCTGTCGCGCGGACGGCTGATTACCGGCTTCGTGCGCGGCATCGGCAATGAGTATCACGCGAGCGGGATCAACCCGTTCTTCTCGCACGAGCGCTACCAGGAGGCGCACGACCTCATCGTCGCCGCATGGACCAGGCCCGGACCGTTCGCATTCGAGGGCACGCACTACAATCTGCGCTACGTGAACCTGTGGCCGCGCCCCTATCAGCAGCCGCATCCGCCGATCTGGATTCCGTCGATGGGATCGTCGGAGACCATCAAATGGGCGGCGGCGCCCGAGCGGAAATATCCGTTCCTGGTTACCTTCTCGGGCCGCGACCTCGTGGCGCGCTATCTCAACATGTATCGCGAGCAGGCCCGGCAGTACGGCTACGAGGCGACCCCGGACCAGCTCGGCTGGGCGCTGCCGCTCTACGTCGCCGATACCGACGAGCGCGCGCGGGCCGAGGCGAAGGCCGGCATCGAGTCGCTGTTCAACGATTTTCTCGCTGTGCCGTGGGAGATGCTGCTGCCGCCCGGCTACATGTCGCTTCAATCGATGAAGACCACGATGAAGATGCGCAAGGCGCTCGGAACCCGCGCCCGCCACACCATGGAGGAGCTCGTCGAGAATGGCACCGCCATCGTCGGAAGCCCAAAGATCGTGCGCGAGCAGATCGAGCGGCTGCGCGACGCCACGGGTGCCAATAACCTGGTCACCATGTTGCAGTTCGGCACGCTCTCGGACGAGCTGACGAAGCGCAATATGGAGATGTTCGCGTCCGAGGTGATGCCGCATCTGCGGTAGGGGCGTCGCCAGGACCTCCTCCTCATGGTGAGGAGCGCCGCGCAGCGGCGCGTCTCGAACCATGGGCCGCGGGCGCAAGCCTCGCCACATTGGCCACCTCATCCTTCCGCCTTCGCCGGCGGGCTACGGCGGACAAGTCGAGACGCCCCGCCGAAGCCTTGGCGAACGCGGGCTCCTCAGGATGCGGTGGGTGGTGGCGGCGCAAGCCGCGCGAGAACGGCTTGCGTCATGCGCTCGCAGCGCCGGCCATCGAACGGGAAGGCATCGGTGAGGACCGGCCCGATCTGCTTCTCCAGCGCATCGCGCAGGAGCTGCCGGGCGCGATGAAGCCGGGTCTTGACCGTCTCCGGCTTGAGGCCGAACAGCTCGGCGGTCTCCTCGATGCTCATGCCCTCGACTGCGCGCGCCATCAGAACCGTGCGAAAGGAGTCCGGCAGTTCGTCGATCGCGCTCTCCAGCAGCGCCTTTATCTGGCGTTGCGCGATGGCCCGCTCG
>DASTZX010000166.1:0-2422 GCA_035764045.1 Xanthobacteraceae bacterium
CGCCCGCTACAAGCGCGCCAAGGGCTTCAACGTGCTCCATCCCATGGGCTGGGACGCCTTCGGCATGCCGGCCGAAAATGCCGCCATGGAGCGCAAGGTCCATCCCAAGGCGTGGACCTACCAGAACATCGAGGCGATGAAACTGCAGCTCAAGTCGATGGGCCTCTCCCTCGACTGGAGCCGCGAGATCGCGACCTGCGATCCCGCCTACTACAAGCATCAGCAGCGCATGTTCCTCGACTTCCTCAAGTCCGGGCTGGTCGAGCGCAAGCAGTCGAAAGTGAACTGGGACCCGGTCGACCAGACGGTGCTCGCCAACGAGCAGGTGATCGACGGGCGCGGCTGGCGCTCGGGCGCGATCGTCGAGCAGCGCGAGCTCACCCAGTGGTTCTTCCGCATCACCGCCTTCTCCGAGGACCTGCTGACCGCCCTCGATCGGCTCGACCGCTGGCCGGAAAAAGTGCGGCTGATGCAGAAGAACTGGATCGGCCGCTCCGAAGGTCTGCTGGTCCGCTTCGCGCTCGATCCGAAAACCGCGCCCAACGGCGAGGACGAGCTCGAGATCTACACCACCCGGCCCGACACGCTGTTCGGCGCCAAGTTCATGGCGCTCGCCCCCGACCATCCGCTCGCCACGGCGGCAGCAGCCAAGAATCCTGCGCTCGCCGCCTTCATCGCCGAATGCAAGCGCACCGGCACCGCCCAGGAGCTGATCGAGAAGGCGAAGAAGCTCGGGTTCGACACCGGCATCAAAGCGATCCATCCGTTCGATCCGGACTGGAAGCTGCCCGTCTACGTGGCGAACTTCATCCTGATGGAGTACGGCACCGGCGCGATCTTCGGCTGCCCGGCGCACGACCAGCGCGACCTCGACTTCGTCAACAAATACGGGCTCGGCAACACCCCGGTGGTCTGCCCACCCGACGTCGATCCCAAGACCTTCGTCATCACCGATACCGCCTACGAGGGCGACGGCCGGATGATCAACTCGCGCTTCCTCGACGGCATGCCGACCGCCGACGCGAAGGAGGAGGTGGCGCGGCGGCTCGAGACGGCGAGCCGCGGCAACCGTCCGGTCGCCCAGCGCCAGGTGAATTTCCGGCTGCGCGACTGGGGCATCTCGCGCCAGCGCTACTGGGGCTGCCCAATCCCGATCATCCACTGCGCCAAGTGCGGCGTGGTGCCGGTGCCGATCGGGGATCTGCCGGTGAAGCTGCCCGACGACGTCGACTTCGACCGGCCCGGCAATCCGCTCGACCGCCATCCGACCTGGAAGCACGTCACGTGTCCGACCTGCGGCGGGCCGGCGACGCGCGAGACCGACACCATGGACACCTTCGTGGACTCGTCCTGGTATTTCGCGCGCTTCACCGATCCGTGGAAGACGGACGCGCCGACCAACCTCCCCATCGTCGACGCCTGGCTGCCGGTCGACCAGTACATCGGCGGGATCGAGCACGCGATCCTGCATCTGCTCTACAGCCGCTTCTTCACCCGCGCCATGAGGGCGACCGGCCACGTCGGTCTCGACGAGCCGTTCGCCGGCCTGTTCACCCAAGGCATGGTGGTGCACGAGACCTATCGTAAGGCCGACGGCGGCTGGGCGGCGCCGGCCGAGGTGCGGATCGAGGGCTCGGACGACGATCGCCGTGCGGTGCTCGCCGCGACCGGCGAGCCGATCGAGATCGGCCCGATCGAGAAGATGTCGAAGTCGAAGCGCAACACGGTCGATCCCGACGACATCATGTCGAGCTACGGGGCCGACACCGCGCGCTGGTTCATGCTCTCGGATTCGCCGCCCGAGCGCGACGTCAACTGGACCGAGAAGGGCGTCCAGGGCGCCTGGCGTTTCACCCAGCGGCTCTGGCGCATCGTCGGCGAGGCGGCCGAGATCGCCCGCGCCGCGCCCGCCGAGCGTCCGGCCGCATTCGGCGCTGCCGCGCTCGGCCTGCGCAAGGCCTCCCATGGGGCGCTGGCGAAAGTCTCGGACGCGATCGAGCGGCTGCATTTCAACGTCGGCGTCGCGCACATCTACGAGTTCGCCGGGACCCTCCAGGCCGCCCTCGCCGAGGTCCCGAAGGGCGGTGTCGCACCGGATGTGGCCTGGGCGGTGCGGGAGGCGGCCGAGATCCTGGTGCAACTGTTCCACCCCATGATGCCGCACCTCGCGGAGGAGTGCTGGGCGGTGCTCGGCCACCGGACCCCGGTGGCATCCGCGCCCTGGCCCGCGGTCGAGCCGGCGCTCCTGGTCGAGGATACGGTGACCTTGCCGGTGCAGGTCAACGGCAAGAAGCGCGACGAGGTCACGGTTGCGCGCGACGCCTCAAACGAGGATATTGAGGCGGCGGTTCGGGGGCTGGAATCGGTGCAGCGGGCGCTCGACGGGAAGCAGCCCAAAAAGGTCATCATTGTCCGGCATCGA
>DASTZX010000167.1:0-3432 GCA_035764045.1 Xanthobacteraceae bacterium
TTCGATCGCAACGAAAATCGTGCCAATATGGCCCGCGATGGGTGTGCTTACGTGGGATGCTTGCATCTTGCGTGTCCGATGGTTCGAGTGTGCAAACCCAAACCTATCGGATGCACGCCCATCGCCCCATGGGATCTACGATGCTGTCGTGAGTACTGGATTGGCCGGTTTCGCGGGCAATGACGTGGTCCCTAGGCGCCCCCTACGCCGCCGCGTTCCCGGTCGCCGCCTTCGCCGCCTCCGGCTTGGTCCACTGGCCCGATGCCGTCTCGAGGCAGGCGCTGAGCGCGTCGTGCAGCGAATACACATAGAGATCCGCCGGCGCGGCCGCGTGCAGCCGTCCGCGCATCTCGTCGTCCTCGTGGCCCCACAGGCCCACCACCAGCGCCGCATCGGGAATCTGCCGGCGGATGCGCCGGATGGTATGGCGCAGATGCGCCGGGCTGCCGCCGAGATCGAGATAGGACAGGAGCACCGTCGTCACGCCGCTGCTGTTGAGCCGCACGATGTTGGCGGACGAGACCGCCGAGTCCGCCTCGCACCGGCAGCCGAGCCCGTGCTTGTCGAGGAGCTGGCCCAGCATCAGGCCGACAGCCTCGTCGAACGGCCCACGGCCGGCGACGCAGAGGATCGGCGCCGCGGCGCGTTCGGAGCTCTTCTCAAGCACCGGCAGGTCGGCGGGCGGCGGCGGCAGGCCGTCGTCGTCCTCCTCCGCCGCGTCCTCGTCCTTGCGTTTCCCCCGCTCCGGGGTCGTGTCGTCCTGGTCGGCGGTGGCGGCGACGAGCTCGCGGACCGCCTGGTTGATCTGCTCGACGTGCGTGGGCTCGAGCAGCCCGCGCCGGAAGTCGATCTGGGCGAGGATCAGCGCCTTGAGCACCATGGTGTCGTACACGTAGGACAGCGAGCGGCGCTTGAGCATCTGCTCGGCCTGGTCCACCGCCTCGTCCTCGTCGCCGGCGAGCGCGCGCTGATAGAAGCTCTGCGCCGGGCTGAGCGGCGGCTCGTCGCCGATCATCACGTCGAGGAAGTGCAGGCCCGGGATGTGGCGGCCGAGCACGCCGAGGCAGACGGTGAGCGGCGTCGAGAGCAGGAGGCCGACCGGGCCCCACAGCCAGGTCCAGAACGTCGCCGCGATGATGATGGCGACCGGGGTGAGTCCGGTGCTGTGGCCGTACACCATGGGCTCGATGATCTGGCCGATCAGCGGCTCGAGCACCAGGAACATCGCCAGCGTCAGCAGCGCCATGCTCCAGCCCGGATCGACGGCGACCGCGATGGTGATGGGCAGCGCGGCGGCGAGCATCGCGCCGAGATAGGGCACGAAGCGGAAGAGCGCCGCCAGGATGCCGAACAGCACCGGGTTGGGCACGCCGATGAAGGTGAGCCCGATGCCGACGAGCATGCCGAACAGCAGGTTGAGCGCGGTCTGCGCCAGGAAATAGCGGCTGAGCCGCCACGCGCCGTCGTTCATTGCGTCGGTGGTGCGCTGCAGGTCGTGCGAGCCGGCGAGACGGATCATCCGGTCGCGCAGGTCGTGCCGCTGCAGCAGGAAGAAGATGACGAGGATCAGGACCAGGCCGGCCGTGGTGAGCGGCTCGAGCAGCGGCTGGACGACGTTCCTGATCATCTCGACCGGCGTCGGCTCGGGCTGGTGGAGCTCGACCGGCACCGGCTTCGGCGCCTCCTGGCGCGGCTGCGGCTGCGGCGCCGCGGCGGGCGGCGGGGGTGGCGGCGCCTTCTCCTCGCGCTGGATCTTCTGGTTGATGTCGCTCAGGAAGTTGGACAGGCGCTCGAACGTGCCGCCGCCCGCGGCTGAGCGCAGCGACGTGATCTTGCGCTCGATGTTGAACTGGTACTCGGGGAGCTTCTGGCCGAGCTGCGTCAGCTGCTGGCCGACAAGGGTGGCGAGCCCGAGGATCACGAGCGAGGCCACGAGCACCACGACGCCGACCGCGAGCGCGCGCGGCACGTTCCACCCGCGCAGCAGCCGCACGAGCGGCGCGAGCAGGAAGGTGAGCAGGATGGCGAGCGCCAGCGGCAGGAAGATCGCCTTGGCGAAATAGAGCGCGGCGACCACGCCCAGCACGGCGAGCACAGTCAGGGATCGCGCAATCGCCGTCTCGGTGCGCACGTGGATGGCTCTCCTTCGCACCAATCGGGTCTTTACCCCGATGGAGTCCCGGATGGGTCTCTTTGCCGGTTCCGCCCGGTTCCTGCCCGTCAATGGCCGAAGCCGCGGGTGGTTCCGGCGCTCGTCACCTCTCCCCGCTTGCGGGGAGAGGTCGACGCGCGAAGCGCGTCGGGTGAGGGGGCGCATCCGCGAGCCGTTACCTCACCTTTGGCGCGCATAGAGCCCCTCACCCCAACCCTCTCCCCGCAAGCGCGGGGAGAGGGAGCGCAGGCGCCGTGCCATCCCAACCGCGTCATCACACAACACCCCACGTGCCACCCCGCACTCATGTTCCTCGCTCCCGCCCCTCTGCGGATCCCCAACCGCGGCATACGCCTCGTCTGCGGAACGTCGCGCGGCGCTGCGGCTTATCTTCGGGAGGGGACGCCAGAAGACCACGAGAAAGAGGAGATCCATGGCAACGACGACACAGACCAGCGGTCTCGAGTCGCGCGAAACAAGCTCGCTGATCGGCAGCGACAAGGTGGACGGCACGGCCGTCTACGGCGCCGACAACCAGCGCATCGGCAAGATCGAGCGCGTGATGATCGACAAGCTCAGCGGCAAGGTCGCCTACGCGGTGCTCAGCTTCGGCGGCTTCCTCGGCATGGGCGAGGACTACTATCCGGTCCCGTGGCCGACGATGAAGTACGACACCGAGCTCGGCGGCTATCGCGTCAACCTGACGGCGGACAAGCTGCAGGGCGCGCCGAAATACACCCAGAGCACCGGCTGGAACTGGAGCCGGGAGAACGACCGTCGGGTCTACGACTATTACCAGACCCCGCCCTACTGGTGAGATCGGCCGACGATCGGTCGGGCACGGCGCGGAGCCGATCGCGCGGCCCGACCTGAACCGAGCTGAGTGCAGGTGCGACGGAGGCGCCGCGGGAAACCGCGGCGCTTTTTTTGTGCGCGTCGCGTGGCACGGCGCCTGCGCTCCCTCTCCCCGCCTTGCGCGGCACGGCGCCTGCGCTCCCTCTCCCCGCTCTTCGCGGGGAGAGGGTTGGGGTGAGGGGCTCTATGCGCACAACGTAAGGCAACGACTCGCGGAAACGCCCCCTCACCCGCCGCGCTTCGCGCGTCGACCTCTCCCCGCACGCGGGGAGAGGTGAAGCAACATCCGGTGCCATGATCCGCCCCCGCCCCACGAAATCGGACCACCCCGGAACGTCGCACCGCAGCGCGGCGGGCGAATCGTGTTAACCCGACGACGCGTCAAGGGAAATCGGTACTGAGGTGGGGGCGTGAGTGGGGAGAGT
>DASTZX010000168.1:0-23548 GCA_035764045.1 Xanthobacteraceae bacterium
GCGGCTCGCCTGGATGGACAAGCAGGGCATCGATGCCCAGGTGGTCGGCGGCTGGGTCGACATGTTCGGCTACGAGCTGCCGCCCACCGAAGGCGAGCGCTGGAGCCGGCTCATCAACGAGGAGCTGCTCGCGGCCGCCAAGGCTGCGACGCGCTTCGTGCCGCTCGCGACCGTGCCGCTGCAGGACGGCGCGCACGCCGCCGCGGTGCTCAGGGCGGCGGTCGAGGCGGGCGCACCCGGCGTGATGATCGGCACCTTGCCGCGTGGCGTCGGCAGCGTGCTCGACGCCGAGGACCTCAACCCGTTCTGGGCCATGGCGGACGAGCTCGGCGCGGTGGTGCACATCCATCCGAGCTTCGACGCCGGCGACACGCGGGTGCACGATTACGGGCTCGCCAACGCGGTCGGCCGCATCAGCGACGCGATCGTCGCGGTGGCGCGGCTCCTCTGCAGCGGCCACGTGCGGCGCTACGCCAACGCCAGGATCGTCGCCCCGATGGGCGCGGTCGGGCTGCCCTTCGTGCTCGGCCGGCTCAAGCGCAATGCCGAGATCACGTCCGGGCTGGCCGACCCCGTGGACGCCATCGGCCGGCTCTATGTCGATACCATCCTGCACGATGTCCGGGTGCTGCAGTTCGTCATCGCCATGCTCGGGACCGAGCGTCTCATGATGGGCTCCGACTCGCCGTTTCCGATCGGCGATCTCGAGCCGATGCGGATCGTGACGGCGGCGGGGCTGAACGCGGAGCAAGCCGCCGCAGTGAACGGCGGGATCGCCGCGAAGCTGTTCGGGATAAACTAAAGTCGGCTTTGGCCGTTATTGCCCGTGCAAGCGGGTCCTCCGACGCTTCTTTGCCGGCTCGAACGGGAGAAGCCAGTGGTCAACTCCCACGGCCATTTCGTCTGGTATCAGTTGATGACGACGGATGTTGAGGCCGCCAAGGCCTTCTACGCCGGCGTCATGGGCTGGCGCGCGCGGGACGTGTCGCTGCCCGATACTGCCTTTGCGTTGTGTTCCGCCGGAGAGGCTCCTGTCACCGGATTGATGAACCTGCCGGACCGCGCGACCGCAGCGGGCGTGGCGCCGCATTGGGTCGGATATGTCGGGGTGAACGACATCGATGCGGCCGCCGACCTCGTCAAGCGCCGCGACGGTATCGTGTACGTGCCGCCGACGGAAATTCCCAATACCAGCCGCTTTTCCGTCTTCGCCGACCCGCAAACCGCAACGCTCGGGATGTTGGAGTCGATCGGCCCCGAGCGTATGCAGCCCGCCGATATGAGCGCACCCGGACACGTGGGCTGGCACGAACTCCTCGCCACCGACTCGGAGAAGGCGTTGGGTTTCTACGGCGCGCTTTTCGGCTGGCAAAAGGCGAATGCCGACATCGGCCCGATGGGCACGTATCAGCGGTTCTCGGCCGGAGGGCAGACGATCGGCGGCATCCTCGTCAAGTCTCCGACCATGCCGGCCCCCTGCTGGCTCTACTATTTCAATGTTGCCGACATCGACGCCGCGGCCGAGCGGGTCACTGGGTCCGGCGGCCAGATCATCGACGAGCGACTCCCATCGCCGGGAGGCGCATGGATCGTCCAATGCGCCGACCCTCAGGGCGCCGTGTTCGCTCTCGCGGGAGGACGTGGTCGCAAGGTCGTCGGATATTTCGAGCGCGTCTCACCGCGCGATCCTTCCGACACGCGAAGCCGGCGATGGTCGTGGTAATGCCGCGACGTCATGTCGGATGATGGCCGAACGCCCCCGACGTTGCGCCGCGGCCTATCGCAAACTGACCGACCGGTCCCTCAACGTGGAATTCGATTCCCGTCATCTTGGTGAACAGATCGATATTGACGCTGCCGATCGCACAGCCGCCGAGGCCCATGCCGGTCGTCATCAGGTAAAGCGTCTGCGTCAAGACGCCGACGTCCTTCAGGATGAGCGCATATGCGATCGAGCTGTACTTCCACGACATCCGGCCGAAGCGCGCCGCAATCGTGATCAGCACCTGGGGAGCGACCATCTCGCCCATCGCAAGCCGCGCTCCAGCCAACATCGCTTCGAGCTCATGCGCGCGCACCTCGATGGGCACCAGTGCGTGCCCGTCGGCCTCGTAGTGGTAGAACCCCCGATCGAGGCCGCCGCATTTGTCGACTGCCAAATAGAGCTCGAGCTCGTAGCTCGCGCCCGCCGACGGATAGGGCCTGAGCGCGTACTCGACAACGGGGCCGTCGTCGCCGGCGTGGACGCCACTTTTCCCTTTCGACAGGACACGCATGGTGCCGTCGAGAAGCCGCGAAAGCTCGGCGAGGATTATGGGCCGCTCGTCGTCGAAGCGGCGTGTCGAATGGCGTTCACGCAGGAGCTTCGCCACCGGCGTGACCTTGTCGGGATGCTGGGCCGCGAACCTGCGCAAATCGATTTTCTTCCCGGGCCAATGCGGCCGCACCGCCGGCAGCGGGGAAATGACGCCCATGTGCGGATAAACTCCCCCAACCGGATTTGCATGCCGGCCTTCGGTGCTGCGCGCATGGAACAGAAGATCATGAAAGTCCCAGAGGGCGAGGTCATCATCGCCTTCGGTCGGCCGGGCGCCAGTGCCGCGGGCCGCAGCGATCTCGAGGAGGATTTGGCAATCCACCAGCAGTGCGAGGAGTTCGCGCTCGGGAAAAGCGTTTCGCAAACGGAGCTGTTTCACTTGTCGGGGCATCGACAGCATGGCGAGCGTGGCGACGATGCCCGGATCGCGAATCTTGAACAATGCGCCGGCGCGTGGCGATTCGAGGACCGTTTCGTCGCCGCGCCGTCGTATGTACGCGAATCGCGACAGGACAAGAACATCCGTATCGCGCAACTGCGACGTTCGCGGCCAATATTCGGGAAGCTGAGGCTCGATGACCACCGCATCCTCGTCGCGTGAACGCGGGAGGCGATACTCCAGCAGACCGTGCCTCGCCAATCGCCGGACCAAGAAATCAAGCTCCTTGTCGTCCTTTCGGCGACCGGATCCGAGCGAGACAACCGGCAGGCCCGCGCGCAGGTGTTGCGCGCGATCCACGACGCCCGGGGTGAACTTTCCCAGATCGAGGGAAAGACTGCCGAAGCAGGCCACGAGTGCTCCGCCCGAATCCGTTTCGAGCGTGACGTGACGCCCGAGGCGGGCAGAGAGAGTTGCCGTCGCCGTCGGTCGGCCGCGCTTTATTCCCGGCGAGCGCAAGTCGCGATGACCCTCAGGTGTGGGGCGGAAAGGGCGTGAGCTCGCTTTCTGCGATCGGCCGCTCGCGCAACCCGAGATTCACCGGGACATCGTACAGCCGGCCAGGCGCGAAACGGCGATAGAAATGCCGCAGTCCCGGAACAATCACTCTGACGACCGGGACGTCGATGTCCGGCCGCGTCTGATCGAGGACGAGGAAGTCCATCCCGCATCGCTTCGCCACGTCCACGCACGCGTTCACCTGTTCGCGCGTGCTCTCGAGAGGGCCGAATTTCGAGGAGATGCCCGGCTGGATCGTGGCCCGGCCGCTCGGCACCAAGAAGGGATGTTTTTGCAAGCGCAACGGAGTGGCGCCGTCGAGCGTCGATTTCTCGCCGGTCCCGCCGCCCATCAGACCGATGGAGAGGAACTGGGTCAGCTCCGTCAGCGCACGAAGCAACGCGATCCGGCTGTCAAAGTGCGCGCCGGAACCGAACTCGATGTTTTCCTGGGAATTCTGGATCCAGTGCGATATCGCCACGAACGCCGGAATCCCAAGATCGTTGGTGACGTCGAGCACCCACAGCTTCCGGTCGGTTTCGGCAAGCTGGGCCCGCAGATCGCGCACGTAGGGCTCCTGAAACCGGTCCAGATCCAGCTCCGCCCGCTGCGATCGGTTGTACCACCAGATTGCGTATGAATCGCGCTCAACCAGCTCCAGAAAGCCCTGCACGATGGCCTCCTCGAGCGTGTTGCCGGCCGCGCAGCCGTTGGAGTCCGCATTGATTTGGCCGGGCCCTCGGTAGAAAAAATACAAGAGGCCGGTCGGAACATATTTGAAGCGTTCGTCGCGCAGAGACCAGACGGGCGACCATTCGATCTCGGCCGATCGATCGAACGGCGCCCACATCTGCAACGCCTCTGAATCCGGCGACGCCGCCTGCGCTCGGTACTGCGCATCGCTGTACAGCAGGACGTCATTCGGATGAATGGCATCGCCCGGCGGAAAATCGACAAAGCGTCTTGTCGCCCTGATCTCGTCGCCCTGAAAAATACCGGAATAGCGCTCGATTGCCTCCATGAGCGCGCTTGCTTCCCCCTGCTCGGCAGTGCTGCCCTTTCCGAAGCTGCCGCCGGTCAATCCCGCCCTGAGCTCATCGAGTGTCCTCGCCGGCGCCGAGAAATTGTGTACCGCATAGTAGTTGGTGTTCATGGGCACATCGGCTTCGATTCGCTCGAGCCGCGAAACAACCCCGGTGAGAGCGCTCACGTGCTTTCGAAAGCGCGCAACCGTCGCGGCCGAGGAGACTGTTCGATATCCTCCGCTCGTCATGACCAGCTTGGAGCCGGCGCCGAGCTCGACTGGCCTCGGCGCGCGGTTCGGGTCGCGCAAGGTCTTGCGGCCACACACCGGACATTGCGGACGGGCCGCCACGTGATGCCTCACGACGGTCGCGCCCATCAGGTCGAGGCTGAGAATGTGATCGGACAGATCCGTCCGAAAATCGGTTGCGACCGCCTTTGCGATCTCGATTGCGGCAAGCTCGATCGCGCTCCGTCCGACTGCGTTCCGAGCGAGAGGCGATACCGCAACGCGCCGCGCGGATCGGCGGTCGAGAAAGCCCTTGATCTCCCGGTTCCGTATCATGCGATCGGTCAGACAGGTCCAACAGGCGCCCTTGCCCGGCCTGAACACCGGCCCCACCAAGGGAAAAATGCCCGACGGTTGGACGAGCAGCCATGGCGCCTGATCGGCAACATGCTGCCGATTCAATTCGGCCACGCGAGGTTCGAGATAGTCGTTGACCAGCGTGACGGTCAGGTCGGCCGGCCCCTTCACGACGCGAACGCCGAGCTTGCTCAGCGCGGCGCCGAGCTCCGCCGCGCCACGCACGTCGATTGCGTGGATGCGCACCCGGCATTTCTGCAGATTCGTTTCCGCCGTCTCCAGCGGTAGCCCAATGCTCGCCCAGCAGGCCGCCGCGATGGCCGGGAATGAGCGTGATGCCGGGACGAGATAGCGTCGGTCGAGCAGCCGCTTCACGGCCTCCTGGATCTTGTCGGACGGAAAATCCTTCTCCAGCTCGCGGGCAAGGTCCCGAAGACTCTTTCCGCCTGCTCCGACCGCGGACGCGAGTGCGCAATAGAGCTCGCCATGCAGGAAGAATTTCCGATCCTCGGAGTAAAGGCAGACGGTATCGGGGGGCAGCACGTAGACGGTGAAATTGGGCGCGAACTGCGCAACGTCTTTCGGCGCAGGCCTGGTCCTCCGGTCCCTTTTCCGGCGGCCCGCACGCGCGCCTCTCCGCTTATCGCTGCCGGTAAGGATCGCCATCGTGAGGCAGGGCTTCTCCGGGTTGCGACCGCGTCGATGCTGGTTTCGCGCCCTTGCCATCGCTCCCCGATGGCGTCTCAACCGCGGCGCGCTCTGCGATCATCGCTGGATTGCCAGCGCCCGGGTCGCAGCCGAACCGCGCCCCGGATCAAGCCTGACTGCACCGCAACCGCGGCCCAATGTCGATCGGACTAACAGATCCGGCAAAATCCCCATGACCAGCAACAGCTACAGCTGCAGCTCCAGCCGCATCCAATGCCGATGCCGAAGCAGCCGCCGCCACACCGGCAGCCTCTGCAGCCTCTGCACCCTGCGCATCGGCCTGCGGCGCACCTGCCAATTCCGCCGCAGCGGCATCCGCCTCCGCAGCGCCCGCAGCCTCTGGCCGCAAGTTGGATGTCGCCTTTCAGCGATTGGCGGCTTGCTTCGTCGAAGACGTAGAACGTCGCCAAGCTGACGTCGGAGATTTCTTCCTCACCGAGCGTGATTTCGTGAAGGGGGCCGGTGCCCCACGACGGAAGGTTGGCTTCCGGCCGAGCAGCGGCGGATGCACCCCCTGCCAGCGCCAAGGATGCGCCGGCAATCCCCATCGCCGGCAAGGCAGTTCGATGCTTTCTCTTCGAGTTCTTCGCGGCTTGCTTCGCGTGCGGCATAGAGCCCTCCTCGGTACCTGGCGAGTGAGCGCCCCCCTACGGCTAGTGCGTGCTCAGCGAACAATTCCTTTCATAACATCTTTCGTTCCGATTGCACAGCGCGATGCTGCCATTCGAAATTGAATTGTGTGTCAGAAAGGAACTCTGAGGTGCTTGCTTCAGCGCCTGGCCTGAGCCTGCAGGTACTGCTGGGCAAAATCCACGAACGACGTATCGATCGCGCTCTCGAAGGTCGCGTCCTGCGAGGCGATCAGGCGGCGGGCCTTGAACCACTCGAAATCGCTGCGCATGGCGGCAAGATCCATGCGGCCCCAGGCATCGAGCCCGGCCGGCGTGACCCTGGCGAACACACCCCGGTCCCTTACCGGCGTGTGCTTCGTCATCACGTCGATGAACCAGTCCGCTGGCGGCGCACCCTTGGCATAGGCGGCGAGATAGTCCTGGATACCGCGCACATAGGCCACCATGAACCGCCGCGCGGCCTCCCTGTCGGCGCGGAACCTCTCCGAGAAATAGAGCAGCGCCGTCTGGTCGACCGGACGCATCTCGTCCTGCCGCGCCAGGCTGCGGATGGTGCCATTGGCGAGGTTGAGGGAGAGCAGCGGCTCGCCGAGATGGCCGGCCGCGATCCCGCCGTTGATCAGCGCCGGCACGACCTCCGGATAGCCGAGCGCCTTGACGTCGACATCCTTGAGCGAGAGCCCGCATTTGCCGAGCCACAGCTCGATCGCGTGCAGGACGCCGTTCGACAGCGAGGCGTTGGAGATGCTTTTGCCCTTCAGATCCTCGCACCGCTGGATTGGGCCGTCCTTCTTGGCGACCAGGCTGAAGTAGCTCCAGCCCGCCCGCGTCGAGCCCTTGTCGGCGACACCGCGGATGCCGAGCTTGCGCAGCTCCGCGTTCCATAAGCCCGCCGACACCGCCCCGCCGCCGACGTCGAGCTCGCCCGAGCCGAGCGGCGCGATCATGGTGGCGGCGCTGGTGAAGGTGACGAGATCGACCTTGAGGCCGAGCTCGGCGAAATAGCCGTTCTCCATCGCCACGTAGAGGCCGGCATCGGACGCCTGGTTGACGGTGCCGACGTGAACGGTGCGGACCGGATCGAGCGCTGCGAGCTTGCCCTGCGCCTCGGCCCGGCCAGCCGCGCAGACGATGGCCGCGAGCGCCGCCAGGACGACCCAGGCGCGTGCACGCATCACAGCCTCTTCCGCGGGGTCGGATCGAGGCCGAAGATGCGGGCCGCGTTCAGCCCGAGGATGTTGCGCTTGGCCTGCTCGGAGAGGAATGGCAGGTCGTAGATGGTCGACGGCAGGTCGAAGTCGAAGTGCGGCCAGTCGGAGGCGAACAGGAGCTGCGTCTCGGCGTTGATCATCTCCAAGGTGCATTGCAGCGCCTTGTGATTGCTGACCTCCATCGGCTGGGTCGTGTACCAGCAATTCTCCCGCATGTACGCGCTCGGCGGCTTCTTGAGCTGCGGCGCTTCCGACGGCCGCATCATGAACTGGTCGTCGAGCCGCTGCATCAGGAACGGCACCCAGGCGAGGCCGCTCTCGACCCAGATGGACTTCAGCTTGGGGAAGCGCTCCGGAATCCCGTTGAGGATCCAGTTGGTCATGTGCACGAGGTTGCACCACACGAAGCCGAGCGCGTGCATGCCGACGAAGCGGTTGATGGTGGCGAGCGAGGGATCGTTCCAGTGATAGCCGGCGTGGAACGCGACCGGCTTGCCGGTCTCCTGGATCATCGCGTAGAGCCGCATGTAGTCGTTGTGATGCACCGGCTTGTAGCGCGTCGACGGGATGCAGAAGCCGATTACGCCCTTGCGGTCGCCGAAGTCCTTCACCGCGCGCTCGGCTTCGACCGGCGTGTTGAACGGGATGTAGGCGAGCGTCTTGATGCGGTCGTCGGCCGACAGCACGCTCTCGATCAGCCAGTTGTTGTAGGCGCGCGCGAGCCAGACCTCCATCTCGGGCTGCGGATGCATGCCGAGGAAGAGCATCGGCGTCGGGAACACCACCATGTAGTCGATGGCGAGCGATTCCATGGCGCGGCGCGTGAGCGTGACGTCGCGGTGCACGTCGGTCTCGGTGACGGTCTCACGCTGGCCGTCCTGATGCGGAATGCGGCCGCCGACGCTCTGGTAGCGCAGGCCGATGTCGCCGTTGAGACCGTAGGGCGGCGCGCCGACGCGCTCGTTCATGAAATGGATCGCCTGCTCGCGGACCACCGGATCCTCGATGAAGCGGATGATCTCCTTCCACGACACGGTTTCGACGTGGTGGGCATCGATGTCGCAGATCAGTATGTCCTGGAAGTTGCGCCGGCGCGCGTCGCGCTTGGCGTGAGCGAGGATCTCGCGCGTGTCCGCGAAGACGCTCGCCTCCTGCGGCGACAGAAGTTGCGGTACCGAAGCCGTCGGGGCGTTCATCGCTTCTCCTCCACATGGTCCGGCTTAAAGTCATCGAGTCTTTCGTCCGGCCGCCGCCGGAACCACAGGGCGAGCTCCATCGGGCCGAGGTGCAGCGCGCGCAGCAGCTCCGACACGGTCGAAAGGACCTCGGTTGCGGTCAGCGGGTCGGTCTGCTCCCGCACGATGGGTGCGAAGGTGCGCTCCTCGGCATCCGCCTTCATGTAGTAGAGACGCACGGCGGCGGTGAGCAGCTGGGCGACCGCCTCGTCGGACACCCGCGAGGCCTCGCCCTCCCGCGCAAGCGTACGCGCGGCCTGGTGCAGATCGGCCGCATAGCGGTCGATCCAGCCATACGGATCGTTGGGCAGCGGATTAGACGACGACATAGACTTGTCCGTCGGACACTTCGAGCTTGGCCTTGCGCAGCTTCTTGCTGGCGTCGCCCGGATGCTGGCCGGTTCGCAGACTGAACTCCCATCCGTGCCACGGGCAAACGATGTGCTTGTCCTTGTCGTTGTATTGCAGCATGCGGGTGTGGCCGTTCGCGTCCACGGGCTCTTCGACCTTGCCGTAGATGCGGCCCTGGCACACCGGGCCCTGCAGATGGGCGCACTGGTTGTACCAGGCGACCAGCTCGCCATCGACCTTGAACACGCCGACCTCGGTGCCGTCGCACGAGACCACCTTGCGGCTGCCTTCGTCGAATTCGTCGAGGCGACCTACCACGTAGGATTTCATCAGCGGCGATTCCTCGGAATGATTGTCTTGGGTTGTAGGGTCAGAATTTATCGGAGCCCGGGCCGCAATGACAGGACATTTTGGCGCGGGCAGGCCGGCCATCCGCAAATGCCGGTTGATCGGGCTCGCCCGGACGCTACAGTCGGCGCCAAAATCGTGAAGTTTTGCATCGCGGGAGAGCGCCATGAACAAGTGGATACGGCCGGTCTCGATGTCGCTGCTGGCCGCCCTGCTCCTTTTCGTCCCGCTTGGCGCCCGCGCTGCAGACTGGCCGACCCGGCCGATCCGCATCATCGTTCCGTTCGGCGCCTCCGGCGTCACCGACATCGTCACCCGCATCGTGTTCGACAAGGTCGGACAGCAGGTGGGCCAGCAGATGATCGTCGACAACCGGCCGGGGGCCGGCGGCACCATCGCGGTCGACCTTGCGGTGCATGCGCCGCCGGACGGCTACACCTTCATCATGGCCGATCCGTCGGGCTCATTGCCCGCGAACGTCACGCTCTATCCGACGCTCAAATACGATCCGCGCAAGGACCTGACGCCGATCGCCATTCTCGGCACCACGGGCGCCGCCGTGACGGTGCCGGCCTCTTCGCCGCCGAAGACGCTCAAGGATCTGGTGGACCTCGCCAAGCAGAAGCCGGGCGAGCTGACCTACGTGTCGGTGGGCAACGGCACGCCGGGCCATCTCAACGGCGAGCTGTTCAGCCGACTGGTCGGCATCAAGGCGGTGCACGTGCCGTACCGGGTCATGTCGCAAGCGGTGACCGACATGGTGGCGGGCCGCGTCTCGTTCTGGATCGTGCCGATTCCCGGCCTGCTGCAGCACATCAAGGCCGGCGAGGTGCGCGCGCTCGCCGTCGCGGGGGACACGGAGTCGCCCGACCTGCCCGGCGTCAAGACCGTGGAGGAACTGGGCTTCGGGCACTACGACGCCTCGACCACCTATGCGCTGTTCGGGCCGGCCGGGACCCCGAAGGAGATCGCCCAGAAGCTGCATGCCGAGATCGCCAAGGCGCTCAAGTCCGAGGTCGTTCAGGACAAGCTGCGCGCCGCCGGCGTCGAGCCGAAGATCGGCTCGCCCGAGCAGGTCAAGGCGATGCTCGAGGAGCGGACCCCGCAGTGGGCGGACGTGATCAAGAGCGCGAACATCCGCGCCGAAGGGCGCTGATCCACCAGATGGACCATCACAAACCTATCGCCGTCACTCTGAGGCGCTCGGCCGGAGCCCGAGCCTCGAAGGGCGGCGGCCGAGACGGTGCCGCTTGCGGGCTTGCGGCGATTGCGGCCGATCATCCTTCGAGGGCCGCGCAAGAGCGCGGCCACCTCAGGATGACGGTGCTGGGACAGTAACTTGTCCTACATCATCGCGGTCGATATCGGCGGCACGTTCACCGACCTGGTCGCCTGCGACGTCGCGAGCGGTGCAGTCGCTTTCACCAAGAGCCCGACCACCTACGGCAATCTCGGCGCGGCGATCTTCGACTGCATCCGCAAGGCGCGGCTCGACGCGCGCGACGCGACTTTCGTCAAGCACGGCACCACCCTCGTCATCAATGCGCTGCTGCAACGCGCCGGCGCCAAGACCGCCATGCTCACCACCAAGGGCTTCCGCGACGTGCTCGAGGTCGGCCGCGGCAACCGTACCCAGCCGTTCAACCTGCGCTTCCATCGCGAGCCGCCGCTGATCCCGCGCGAGCTCCGCTACGAGGCCGACGAGCGCATGGAGGCATCCGGCCGCGTGCGCACGCCGCTTCCGCCGCACGCGCTGGAGAGCCTCGCGCAAACCCTCAAGAGCGAAGCGATCGAGGCGCTCGCGATCAGCTTCATCAATTCATACGTCAATCCCGCCCACGAGGACGCAGCGGCGGCCGCCCTGCGCAAGCTCCTGCCCGGCGTCTTCATCACCACCGGCTCCGAGCTCACGCGCGAGTGGCACGAGTTCGAACGCACCGCGACCGTCGCCGCCAACGCCTATGTGGGGCCGCAGGTGAGCCGCTATATCGCCGACTTCGACGGCAAGCTGCGCGCCGGCGGATTTGCCGGCTCGCTGTTGCTGATGGGCTCGCATGGCGGCGTGATCTCGGCCGAGCGCGGCTGCCGCGAGCCGATCACGCTGGTCGAGTCGGGCCCGGTCGGCGGCTGCATCGGCGCCGCCTCGTTCGGCCGGGCGCTCGGCATCGACAATCTCGTCGCATTCGACATGGGCGGCACCACGTCGAAATGCGCGATGATCGAGCGTGGCCGCTATGCGGTGGAGTCGATCTACCATATCGGCGGGCCGGACGCCGGCTTCCCGATCCGCGGCAACGTGATCGACATCCTCGAGGTCGGGGTGGGCGGCGGCTCGATCGCCTGGCTCGACGACCTCCGCCGCCTCAACGTCGGCCCGACGAGCGCCGGCTCGATGCCGGGTCCCGCCTGCTACGGCCGCGGCGGAAAGGAGCCCGCCGTCACCGACGCGCATCTTGCGCTCGGCCGGCTCGATCCGCAGCGCTTCCTCGGCGGCGAGATGGCGCTCGCGCCCGACAAGGCCAGCGCCGTGCTCGTCGGGCGCATCGCACAGCCGCTCGGCTACACCGGGGAGGACGCAGTCACCCGCGCCGCCAAGGGCGTGCTGATGATCGCCAACCTGACCATGGCGTCGATCATCAAGAAGATCTCGATCGCGCGCGGCTACGATCCGCGCGACTTCGCCCTGTTCTGCTACGGCGGCGGCGGGCCGCTGCACGGCACCGAGCTCGCGCGCGCGCTCAACATCCCGCGCGTGGTCGTGCCGCCGGAGCCCGGCAATTTCTCCGCCATGGGCATGCTGCTCGCCGATCCGCGGCTCGACACTGCGCGCACTTTGGTGGCACGCATCGATGCCGACACCATGCCGAAGGCGCTCGCCCTCTATGCCGAGCTCGAGGCCGATGGCGGCGCCGCGCTGCGGCGCGAGTTCGGCGAAGGCCGCATCACCTTCGAGCGCGAGGCCGAAATCCGCTACAAGGGCCAGCAGCACTCCTTGAAGATCGCGCTGCCCGAGAATGCGGACGCGGCGGCGCTGCGGCAGAAGTTCGACCGTGAATACGAGCGTCGCTACGGCCACGCCAATCCGGCCGCCGAGGCGCAGTTCGTGGTGCTGCATTCGCTCGCCACCCTGCACATGACGCGGCCCGAGCTGGCACGCCTCGCCGACCGCGACCGCCATGCGGGGGCGGCCGCCCCGCGCAAGCGGCCCATCTTCTTCCTTGACGAGGATCGCTTCCTCGACGCCACGATCCTCGACCGCTACGCTCTCGACGTGGGCTTCTCCGGGCACGGCCCGGCTCTGATCGAGGAGTACGGATCGAGCACCCTGATCGGGCCGCGCGACCGGTTTATGATCGGCAACCTCAAGGAGATCGACATTGACTGCAGCGGGTAGGCTCGCGGCAGCGCCGAAGACAGCTCCCGGACAGGCCGCGCCGGCGCTCGATCCGGTCACCGTCGAGGTGATCCGGCGCCGCCTGGTCGCGATCGCCGACGATGTCGACGTCAACATCACGCGCACCGCGTTCAGTCCTTATATCTACGAGTACAAGGACTATGCGGTCGGTATCGTCGATCAGGTGGGCAGTCTCATCTGCCAGTGCACGGCCGCCATGCCGGTGTTCGTCGCCGACGTGATGCGCGCCGCGGTTCAGGACGGATTGGACATCTATGGCGCCGACGACCTCAACGACGGCGACATCGTCATCAACAACTACGCCGGGGTGATCGGCCAGCATCTCAACAACATGGCGATGTACACCCCGATTCACGCGCGCGCCGAGGACGGACGTCCGGCGCTGTTCGGGTTCATGGTCGTGGTCATGCACTGGATTGACGTCGGCGGCCGCGACGTCGGGTCGATCTCGAAATTCGCCACCGACATCTTCCAGGAAGGAATCCAGTTCCGCACCGTGAAGCTGCGCGCGCGCGGCGAGCCGGTGCGGGAGATCTACCGCATGATCGAGCACAACACGCGCTTCCCGGTCGAGATGATGGGCGACATCAACTCGCAGATCGGCGGCTGCCTGATGGGGCGCGACGAGGTCGCGATCCTGGCGAACCGCTATGGGATCGCTACGTTCCGCGCCGCGCTCACGATCATCTGGGACCAGGCCGAGGCGGCCTCGCGCACCGCGATCCGCGCCATTCCGGACGGGACCTATGCGGCGGAGGCGGTGCTCGACGGCGATGGGCTCAATCCGGGGTCGCTGCCGTGCAGGATCACCGTGATCGTCGCCGGGGACGAGATGACGGTCGACCTGAGCGAGCTGCCGCGCGAGGTCAGCGCGCCGATGAATTGCGGGCGCTATGGCGGCGGCGAGACGGTGTCGCGGCTCGCCTTCCGCTATCTGATCCTGCCGGAAGGCGATGCCAACGAGGGCACGTTCCGCCCGCTCAAGCTGGTGCTGCCGGAAGGCACCATTGTGAGTGCGAGCCCGACCGCGCCGATGGGCTCGTACAATTCGGCGCTGCCGACGCTGATCGACCTCGTGATCCGCGCGCTCGGCCCGGCGCTGCCCGACCGCGTCGCGGGCGGCCATTACGGCACCTTCGCGACGCTCGCCTTCGCGGGCCGGCGGCCCGAGAACGGAACGCTGTGGCAATGCCACGACAGCGGCTTCGGCGGCTGGGGTGCGCTGGTCGGCCAGGACGGGCCGGGTCCGTTCCGCACCATGTGCCACGGCGACACCCGCATGATCCCGGTCGAGGTGCACGAGGCGAGCTATCCGTTCATGATCGAAGGCTTTGCGCTGCGCACCGACTCAGGGGGAGCCGGTGAGTTTCGCGGCGGCCTCGGGCTGACGCGCCGCTATCTCATGCTCGCCCCGGCCCGCATGTCGACGCGCTTCGAGCGGACGACGTGTCCCGCCTGGGGCATGCACGGGGGCCATGACGGCGCGCCCGGCAACGTCACCATCGAGGCCGCCGACGGCACGACGCGCACCGCGCTCAAGGACTCCGTGCAGCTCAACGCCGGCGACCGCGTGCGCATCGAGACCGGCGGCGGCGGCGGGTTCGGCGATCCACGACAGCGCAATCGCGCCAGACTGCGCGAGGACGTGCGCAAAGGCTACATTTCGATCGAGGCGGCGCGCGCGATCTACGGATTGAGCGACGACAACTAGGAGAAGCCCATGGCAAAGCTTCGGCACATCGCGATCGCGGCGGAGGATCCCTACGCGACCGCCGAGTTCTACAAGCAGGCGTTCGACTTCGTCGAGGTGCGCCGCACCGAGCCTGGAGGCCCGGGCAAATCCTACGGCGTCTTCCTGAGCGACGGCACGCTCAACATGGCGGTGCTGCGGTTCGGCTGGGACCAGGGCCAGGGGCTCGACTTCCGCGGCATCCATCATTTCGGTGTGCTGGTCGAGGACGTCGACGACATGATCGAGAAGCTCGAGTCGCTCGGCGCCAAGTGCTTCGCGCGCCGGCCCGAGGGGCAGCAGGGTTTCTATGAGACCAAGTTCCACGGCCCCGACAAGGTGGTGTTCGACATCGCGGACCATCCCTGGCTCGGCAGCGCGCCGCTCGAGGCGGCCGCCGCAAAGGCGCCGGCCGACGCGACGCCGTGACGCCATGAGCCCACGCTGGCGCCGTTGCGGCGGAGCCCCTACACTCCGGCCAAAGCGTCGGAGCGCGCGCATTCATGATGAAACGCGAGAAATTCCCGATCGCCGAGATCTACGTGCCGGTGAAGCGACGGGCCACGCTCAAGCCGGAGACTGTGCGTGAGCTCGCCAACAACATCCTGGAGAACGGCCAGCAGACGCCGATCCTGGTCCGCCGCGACGGCGACCGTTTCGTCCTCGTCGAAGGCCTGCACCGGCTCGAAGCCTGCAAGGCGCTGGGCGAGGAAACGATCCTCGGATACCTGGTGCAGGCCGCGAAACACTGAAACGCTGAACCGTTGATGCGTCATCGACCGGCGCCATGTCCGAAAAGCCGGCGATGCAGGGAGGACTCATGGTCACCATCAGGACACTGGCAGCCGTAGCCGCCGCCTTCGCCAGCCTCGCGGCACCGGCCGGCGCACAGGATTGGCCGACGCGGCCCGTCACCATGGTGATCCCCTACGCGGCAGGCGGGCCGGCCGACATCGTCGGCCGTATCGTGATGCCGCGCATGAGCGAGAGCCTCGGGCAACCGATCGTCGTCGAGGACGTCGGGGGCGCCGGCGGCATCACGGGCGCCGCCCGCGTCGCGCGCGCGACCCCCGACGGCTATCAATTCCTGATGGGCCCGGCGGGGCTGATGTCGCAGAACCAGGCGCTCTACAAGCAGCTGCCCTACGACGCGGTGAACGACTTCGTGCCGATCGGCCTGATCGCCTCCGCGCCGCCGATCCTCGTCACGCGCAAGGACCTGCCGGTCAAGAACCTCCAGGAATTCATCGCCTACGCCAAGGCGCATCCCGGCGAGATGAAGTTCGGCTCCGCCGGCGCCGGCTCGGGTCCGCATGTGACCTGCCTGCTGCTCAATGCGGCGATCGGCGTGAACCCGACGCACATCCCGTATCGCGGATCGGCCATGGCCGAGCAGGACCTTGTCGCCGGCCGGTTCGACTACATGTGCGATTTCATCGGAACGGCGTTGCCGCAGATCAGGGGCGACACCGTCAAGGCGATTGCGACGCTCACCCGCGCGCGCACGCCGGTGCTCCCGGATCTTGCGACCGCGGACGAGCAGGGCCTCAAAGGCTTCGACACCCCGGGCTGGTACGCGTTCTTTGCGCCCGCCAAGACCCCGCCCGCCGCCGTGCGGCGGCTCAACAAGGCGCTCGTCGATGCGCTGGAGACCCCTGCCGTCCGCGACCGTCTGGCGCAACTCGGCAATATGGCGCCGCCGCCGGCCCAGCAGAGCACCGATTATCTCGGCAAGTTCCTGCGCAGCGAGATCGACAAATGGGCCGGGCCGATCAAGGCCAGCGGCACGTCGCTGGACTGACGGAAGGGCTAGCGCTGGGGGGCGTCGGCGCCGATCGCGCCCACCGCCTCGAGCTCGGCCGCCGCCTGGTGCACCAGGCTCGCGTCGACCAACTTGGCGAAATCGAGCTCACCCTGATAGCTGAGCCGGCCGTTCTCGCGATGGACGGCCTCCTCGCGCTTGAGCTCCGCCACGAATTTCGCAATGTCGAGATCGGGATCGATGCGATAGGGCACGGAGCGGCGGATCGCCTCGACCTCGAGCCCGGTCTGCTTGGCGATCGAGGCGGCGAGCGCCGGGTCCTTGAGGTAGTCGCCTTGCGCATCGCGGGCGCCGCGCAGCATCGCGCGCATGAATGCGAGCGCAACCTTGGGCCGCTGGTGCATGAAGCGGGTGGCGGCGAACATGAAGGTCGTGATGGTGCCCTCGCCGATGCCGGCATCCGTTTCGTTGAGCGCGACGGTGCCTGCGAGCCGGGCCGCGCTGGCGACCGGCTCCGGCAGGAAGCCCGCATCGATCGCGCCGTTCCTGAACGCGGCGAGCTGCTGCGCAAAGCCGAGCACGGTCACGTCGATATCCTTCATCGACAGGCCGTATTTCCGCGCGATCAGGGTGAGGAAGAACTCGGTGATGTCGCCCGGCGCATTGATCGCGACCTTGCGCCCGCGCAGATCCTTGCCGCTGCGGATCGTCCCGTCGTCCCACAGCGCCCGGCGCACCAGCGGCTGGGTCGACATCACCGGGCCCTGGATCCCCATCGCGGCGACGACGCGCAGGTCGAAGCCCTGTCGGGCAGCATTGAAGAAGCCGGCGGTGGCGGCCCCCATGCTGACATCGAGCTGTCCGGTCGCGAGCGGCCCGATGGTGTCGAGCGCGCTGCGGGTGTCTCCGGTGTCGAGCGCGATGCCCTCCTGCGCGAAATAACCCTTCGCCACCGCGATGTAGTAGGCGGCCTGGGCGGTGCTGCGCACCAGCCGGACCGTCACGGTCTGCGGCTCGGCGGCGGCCAGCCCGGCGAAGAGCCCGAGGGTGAGCGCGATTGCAGCCCAAACCATGCGCATGGCGGTCTTCTTTCGGGTGCCGTTGCGGGTCGCTCTTGTGCTGCGAACTGATCGCGGCGCCGTCACGCCTCGGCCAGCACCGCGATTGCATTGATCTCGATCAGATACTCGGGCGACGTCATCTTCGTCACCTCGACCATGGTCGAGGCCGGCGCGGGCGCCTTGAAATAGTCGCGCCGCACTTTGTGGATGGCGTCGAAGTGCTCCATGTTGCGCACGAAGACATCGACGCGGCAGATGTCGTCGAGCGTGCCGCCGGCCGCCTCGACCGCCGCCTTCAGGTTCTCGCACACTTGCCGGGTCTGCGCCTCGATATCGCCGATGCCCACGATCGTGCCGTCGGCGCGGCGCGACACCATGCCGGAAATGAACACCATGGTGCCCCGCGCCGCGATCGCTGTCGCATGCGAGAAGTGGCCGCTCGGCTTGCTCAGCTGGGGAGCAACGATCTGCTGCTTCAGCATCAGCGCGCGTCCTGCTCGTCGGTGTACCAGGACGGCTTCTGCGGATAGTGCGGGCCGTCGTAGATCTCGAGCACGATCGTCTCCTCGCGCGCGACCGCCGGACCGTGCACGTGGCCCTTCGGATTGCAGTAGAAGCTGCCCGCGGTCAGCACCACGCCCGTGCTGGTGTATTCATAGCGCCCCTTGAGGCAGAACATGAACTGGTTCGAGGCATGCAGGTGCGGCTCCGGAATGCCGGCGCCCGCCGCGAACCGGATCAGCGCGATCGACGCGCCGCTCGCCTCGTCGCGCCAGAGCATCTTCTCGGCGATGCCCTTGAGCGACTTCTCGCGCCAGGGCATCGCGTCGGATTGGATCAAGATTTCGCCCAGTGCGGGCGCGCCGTCGGGAAGGTTGAGCATGGGATCCTCGCCGACGAGAGAATGACGCGCGCGCCGCACGCCCGCAAGACAGGGCTGCGCGGGCCCTCGCGCCACCATCGTCAGGAGGCGAACACCTTGAGCGCACCCGGATCCTCCGGATGGGTGTGGGTGCCTTCATTGCCGCGGGTCACCAGGATGGCGAGCCGGTTGTCGGGCGTCGTGCGCACCTGGTGTGCAAAGATGCCGGCGTCGATCGGCCCCTGCGCCACCTCGTCGCCCGGCGTGAAATCCTGCTTGATGCGATAGACGCGCACCCCGCTCGGATTGTTGAATGCCATCTGCCGTGATTTCAAACTCTCGCATGATGCGGCGACGGCAGTTCGCGCGATCCTATCATTCTGGCGCCGATCATCCACTCATATGGCGATCGCGGCTCCGCGCCCGGCGCTACTCGGGTAGTCACCGGCGTTTGCGCTTGCCGACGTCGCAAAGGAGGCGCAGGCTGACGGTGCACGGCAGGGGACCCGCCATCAATGTCCCACAACAGCAGATGCCGAGGGAGGAAGCCCAATGAACAAACCCGACGACAAAAAGCATGATGAGACGCGCCGCGCGTTTCTGATCGGCGCCGCGCTCGGCGCCGCGGCGAGCACCGGCCTCGCGCCCGAGGCGCACGCGCAGGGCCATGATGCCGCGATGGCGCCCGCCCACGCGATGGCAGCTTCCGACGCGCACGGCGCCTTCCTCAACGACGAGGACGCCGCGACCATGACGGCCTTCACGGAGCGGATGTGGCCGGCGGCTCCCGGCAAACCGGGCGCGACCGAGGCGGGCGTGCTCAACTACATCGATCTCGCGCTCGCCGGCGCCTATGCGGATCAGCAGGATTTCTATCGGCGCGGCCTCGCGCAGCTCGACGCCTATTGCCGCTCGGCGCACGGCAAGCCGTTCGCGCAGCTCGGCACGGCGCAGCAGGACGAGGTGATCCGCGCGCTCGAGCAAGGCAAGGCGACGGGCTTCACCTGGCCGACCGCGCAGGCATTCTTCAACACGGTGCGCACCCACACCATGGAAGGCCTGTTCGCCGACCCGATCTACGGCGGCAACAGGAATTTTGCCGGCTGGCGGCAGATCGGCTTCCCGGGCGCGCAGCCCCTGTTCAGCGATGCGGACATGCAGAGCCGCGAGGCGTTCACGCGGGCGCCGATCGTCGGGCTGCAGTCGCGCGGCGATCTCCTGGTGAAGGGAGGCTGAGCCATGGCAACGACCAAGACCGACGCCGTGATCGTGGGCGTGGGCGCGGCCGGCGGCATCCTTGCGGCCGAGCTCGCCAAGTCGGGCATGAAGGTCATCGGCCTCGAGCGTGGGCCGCGCCTCAAGACGGCGGACTTCGAGCCGCACGACGAGTTGCGCTATTTCCAGCGCCAGGACCTGCGTCCCGACCCCAAGCGCCAGCCGGTGACGTGGCGGCCCAATCCAAACGCACGCGCCCATCCGCTGTCGTCGCTCAATTACGGCAACCAGGCGGGCGGCGGAACGGTGCACTACGGCACGCTGTCGTGGCGCATGCACGAGCACGATTTCCGCCCGCGCTCGCAGACCATCGAGCGCTACGGCGCATCGGCGATCCCGGCCGACTCCTCGCTGGTGGACTGGCCGCTGAGCTACGCCGACCTGGAACCGTTCTATGACCAGGCCGAATACGAGCTCGGCGTTTCCGGCAAGGCCGGCAATCTGCAGGGGCGCAAGATCGACGGCGGCAACGTCTTCGAGGGCCCGCGCCGTCGCGAGTATCCGCTGCCGCCGCTGCTGATGGATCAGTCGGGCCTCCTGTTCGACGAGGCCGCGCGCAAGCTCGGCTTCCATCCGTTCTCGTCGCCGCGCGCCATCGTCTCGCAGACCTATAACGGGCGGCCGGCCTGCACCTATTGCGGCTTCTGCCAGTCCTTCGGCTGTCACGTCGGCGCGAAATCGTCGATCCTGGTGACCAAGCTGCCGGAAGCGGATGCGACCGGGAATTTCTCGCTGATCACCGGAGCGATGGCCTATCGCCTCAACAGCGACGCGAGCGGCAAGGTCACCGGCGTCTCGTACTACGGCCCGGGCGGCACCGACGAGACGATCGAGGCGGAGCTCGTGATCCTCACCACGTTCATCTACGACAACGTCCGCCTGCTCATGCTCTCCAGGAGCGACAAGCATCCGAACGGCCTCGCCAATTCGAGCGGCGAGCTCGGCAAGCACCTGATGGCGCACATGATGCCGAACGTGTTCGCCACGTTCGACGACCGCTACATCAACAACTTCATGGGACCAAGCGCGCAGAAGCATACGATCGACGATTTCAACGCCGACAACTTCGACCATGGCGGCCTCGGCTTCATCCGCGGCGCGCAGATCTCGATCGGCACGCCGAACCTCGAGGGCGGGCCGATCGCGGCCAGTACGGTGGCGCCGCCGCCCGGCGTGCCGCGCTGGGGCGCTGCCTATCGCGACTTCTTCTCGCATTTTTACGCGCGGCACGGCGTCATGGTGGCGCAGACCGAGAACCTTCCCTATGCGGACCAGGTCATCGATCTCGATCCCAACGTGCGCGATGCATTTGGGCTGCCGGCGCCGCGGCTCACCTACGACTTCCGGCGTCCGAACGAGCTCAAGCGGATCGAGTTCATGCAGGCCAAGATGGAGGAGATCGGCCGCGCGATGGGCTCGCCGCACGTGTGG
Organism: Xanthobacteraceae bacterium; assembly: GCA_035764045.1. Classification (GTDB taxonomy): domain Bacteria; phylum Pseudomonadota; class Alphaproteobacteria; order Rhizobiales; family Xanthobacteraceae; genus JAVDCA01. Next base: position 20,884 of record DASTZX010000168.1, read on the forward strand.
CGCACGCCGCTGCCGCCCGGCGTCCCGGGCGCGCATCACGAGGGCGGCACCCGCATGGGCAGCGATCCGAAAACCTCTGTCGTCAACCGCTACGGACAGAGCTGGGATCATCCCAACCTGTTCGTGATCGGCAGCTCGACGTTTCCGACCATGGGGGCCGGCTTCAACCCGACGCTGACCATCCAGGCGCTCGCCTACATGAGCGCCGACGCGATCGTGAACCGTTATAAGAAGAGCCCGGGAGCTTTGCTGTAAGCGGAACAGGCAATGCGTCATGGCCCGCGCAAGCGGGCCATCCAGTACTCACAAAGGTGAGTGGGACACCGGCAGTGCCCCACAGATCCGCTGAGGAGTACTGGATCGTCCGCTTGCGCGGACGATGACGCCCACGAGAACATCTCGCCCTCCCTGTCGGTTCGCGGCGTCGAGCGCCGGAAAATCATCTGAAGGCCGATTGCTCAGCGTGCCTCATCGAGGCACCCCGGCGCAAGCAGGTCACAGCACGCCCGGCACCCAACGCCTCACGCGCTTGCAGTAGTCGGTGTACGCGGCGCCGAACCGGGCCGTGAGCCGCGCTTCATCGGCCACGACGCGGCGGTGGAACCAGATTGCGCGCAGAACGAGGATGCCCAGCGCCACATAGGAGTGCAGCGTCACCGCAAGTCCGAGCATGAAGATGAGATGCCCGAGATACATCGGGTTGCGCGTGAACCGAAAAGGCCCCTCGGTCACGATGCGCGTGGGCGGAACGTCGACGCCCGGGCCACCGCCGCCACGCACGGTACGGAAATTTCCGACCAGGCGATACTGGGCATAGCCCCAGACGAGCAGCGGCGCGCCCCACAGATCGAGCACAAGCGTGCCGCCGCGCAGGATGAGCTCGCAGGCAATGACGAGCAGCGGCGCCAGCACGAAGGTCTGGACCGGCGTGCTGGGAAGGCGGCGAATGGCGAATAGCGAATGGCGAATGGTTCGAACCCCTATTCGCTACTCACTACTCACCATTCGCTGGTTCTTCACGCCAGCTTCACGTTCTTGAGCGGCAGGGTGCGCACGGGCTTGCCGGTCGCCGCCTGGATGGCGTTGAGCACCGCCGGCGTCGTGACGCAGATGGTCGGTTCGCCGACGCCGCCCCAGAAGTCGTAGGTCGGCACGATCACGGTCTCGACCTTGGGCATCTCGGCGAGCCGCATGATCTGATAGCGATCGAAGTTGAGATCGGTCATGCGCCGGTCCTTGACCGGGCACTCGCCGTAGAGCGCGGCGGTCAAGCCGAAGGCGACCGAGCCCTCGACCTGCGCCTCGATCTGTCCGGGATTGACCGCGTGCCCGCAGTTGAGCGCGAGCACGAGGCGATGCACCTTGAGCTTGCCCTCGGAACTGACGGACACCTCGGCGACCGCCGCCGAATAGCTGCCGTAGCCCATGAACTGCGCGATGCCGCGATGCACGCCGGCCGGCAACGGCTTGCCATAGTCGGCCTTCTCGGCCGCCGCGTTGAGCACGGCGAGATGTTTCGGGAACTTGGCCATCATGGCACGGCGGAATTCGAGCGGGTCCTTGCCGGCCGCACGCGCCATCTCCTCGATGAAGCACTCGAGATAGACCGCGTTCTGGTTGGTGTTGACGCCACGCCACGGGCCCACCGGCACATGCGTGTTGCGCATCGCGTACTCGATCTGCAGGTTCTGCACGTCGTAGCCGAACTGCGAGTCGCCCGGCTCCTGGTACCAGCCCTGCAGCTGGCGCTCCTTCGGGCCGCCGACCGCGATCGTCGGCGCCAGATACGCGTTGATCGACTGCCCCGACAGGCGGATCTTGAGCCCGACCAGCTTGCCGTCCTGGTCGAGGCCGCCGGTCAGCTTGCATTGCGAGACCGGGCGATAGAAGTCGTGCGCCAGATCCTCCTCGCGCGTCCAGATCATCTTGACCGGGACGCCCGGGAATTGCTTGGCCGCCTCGACCGCGAGATGGACGAAGTCCTGCGTCCCGCCGCGCCGGCCGAAGCCGCCGCCGAGATCGGGCCGATAGACCTCGCACTTGTCGAGCGGGAGGCCCGACGCCTCGGAAAGCGCCGCAAGCGATGCCTCGGCGTTCTGCGTCGGCACCCAGGCCTCGGCCTTGTCGGCCGAAACGCGCGCCGTGCAGTTCATCGGCTCCATGGTGGCGTGGGCGAGGAACGGCGTCGCATAGACCGCCTCGATGGTCTTCGCGGCACCCGCGATCGCCTTGCCGGCGTCCCCGTAGCCCCAGCCGCCGTTCGAGCCCTCGGCGGTGATGCCATCCTTGAGATGCGCGGCAATCGACGTGTCATTCACCGAGCCGTTCTGACCGACGTCCCACTCGATCGGCAACGCCGCAAGCGCGGATTTCGCGTGATAGTAGGTGTCGGCGACGACCGCGACCGCGTTGTCCTTGATGCGCACGACCTTCTTCACGCCGGGCCGATTGGCGATCTTGGCCTCATCGACGCTCTTGAGCTTGCCGCCGTACACCGGGCACTGCATGACCGCAGCGTTGAGCATGCCGGGCAGCTGGACGTCGATCGCGTATTTCTTGCTGCCGTCGAGCTTGGGGGCGGTGTCGAGCCGCTTCACCGGGTGCCCCGCGACCTTCCAGCTCCGAGGATCCTTGAGCGTGATGCTCTTGGGATCGGGCGGTGTCA